>NZ_JBFUMY010000038.1:0-88369 GCF_054049135.1 Kitasatospora sp. P5_F3
GCGGCGGCGCGGGCGGCGTCCTCGGCCTGCTGGGCGGCGATCGCTTCGAGCGCCTCCCGGCGCTGCCGCTCCAGGTCCAGGGTGCTGTTCCTGGCTGCGGCCAGGGCGGCGAGCAGCTGCTCCCGGCGGGCGGCGATCTCGGTGACCTGGGTCTGCTGGGTGGCCAGCCGGGCCTCGGCCTGCTCCCTGGCCAGCCGGACGGCGTCGGCCGCCCGGACCGCCTCGGCTTCGGCGGCTCCGGCGGCCTCGGCGGTGCGGGCGGCCTCGGCGGCGGTGGCCGTGGCGGTGTCCAGGATCTCCCTGGTCCGCGCGCCGACCATGCCGATCGCGGCGGCCTGGGCGCCGATCGCTCGGGGTCCGTCGGCGCCCAGCAGGGCGTCCAGGGCAGAGAGTTGGGCACTGGCGCCCTGCCGGTAGGTCTCGGCGGCCAGCTCGGCGGCCCGTTCGGCGGCCGCCACCCTGGCGGCGGCGGCGACCGCGGCCACCGCTCCGGTCCTGGCGGCCTCCGCCCGGGCCCGGGTCAGCCGGGCCTGGGCGCCGTTGTAGGACTCGACGGCCTGCTCGGCCTCCCGGCCGGCCCGCTCGAGATCGGCCTGGGCGGCGGTGAGCCGGGCCTCGATGGCGGTGGTGTCGGCGGCCCGGGCGCTCTCCTCGGCCTGGGCGGCGGCGATGTCGTCGGCGGTGGGGTACGGATCGTCGGCCGGGGCGGCGATGCCGGGTGCGGCGGGTGCCGCTCCCGCGGCGGGCAGCAGACCGAACAGGCCGGAGAGGGTGAGCAGGAGGGTCGGGAGGATTCTGCGAGCCACGGGGTGTCCCTCTCGCGACGGCTGACGGTGGATCAAATATCCCATCAAGTGACAAATCGGTCACTCGTTGTCATAGTTTCAGACCTGACGGTGCCTCAGCGCCATCCCCACACGGCCGGGCGGGTGAGATGTCGGATTGTCAGCCCCGTTCGGACAGCGGCGCCCGGCGCGTGACCGCCCATCAGCCCGAGCCCCCGGAACGCCCCCGGACGATCAGTGCGGGCGGCGGGCCTGCGGGTGCGGCAACCGAGGGGCGGCGGTCCGCAGGCGCCGGTACGGGGAGTGCGGCTCGGGCCCGGCCGGTGAGGAGGGCCGGACGGCGTACGTCCGGGTCCGCCCGGCCCGGACCGTCCGGCGCCGGGCCACCGCCGGCAAGGTACGTTCCGGACCGGCGGCGGGGCCGGGAGCCAGCGGGTGGGCCCGGCGGTCGGCCAGCCGGGCGGAGCGGCGGGCCAGCGCCCGGGCCTCGTGGGCGTCCAGGTGGGCGGTGGCCCGGGCGGCCATCCGTTCGGCGACCCGGTGGGTGGCGGTGTGGTGGGCGGGGACCTTGTCGGGGGCCCCTGCGATCAGGTCGAAGAGCCAGGTGCGCGCGCGGTCCGCGCGGGCGTGCAGCAGCCGTTCGCGCCGGACCGCCCGCGCCCTGCGCCGGGGCCGGGTGGCGTACCGCCAGCGGGCCCAGGGGCTGGTCGGCCGGGCCAGCCGGATCGCGCCGATCCAGGACAGGCCGGGGACCATGATGCCGAGCAGCCCGGTCCACACCTTGCCCTTGAACAGCGCGACGATCGAGACCAGCGCGTTCACGCTGATCACCGCGACCAGGCCCCAGCGGGTGTCCTGCCCCGGCACCACGCCGAGCGGCACGTACCCGGTCAGCAGCAGCGCGGTGAACAGGATGCCGAAGATCACCGCGTCCACCGACTTCCGGCCCTGCGCGCTCCAGTACACGTCGTCCAGGTGCAGGATCAGCGCGAACTCGTCCAGCACCAGGCCGCAGCCGATCCCGAAGCTGAAACCGAACCAGTTGATCCACGGCTCCGCGCCGTTGGTGGCGAACACCCCGATCCCGCCGAGCAGCAGGAAGCCGAGGCCGAACACCATGTGGTGGATGTGCAGGCCGCCCGGGGTGATGTTGCCGGGCCACCAGCGCACGTTGGCCCGGATCATCCGCACGCTGACCCGGATCAGCACGAACGACAGGATGAAGCCCACCAGCAGCAGGAACAGCGGCTGCTTGTGCGCGGCCACGATATGCGTCCGGTAGCCGTCCAGCAGGGCTTCGATCATGCCTCGTACCTTCGTTCCGTCCTGACCCCGGGCCGGTGACCGGGGATCAGAAACCGCGGGTCCGCTTGGCCGCCCGGCGCGGCACCAACAGGTAGGGGGCGAGCCGTTCGTCAGCCGTACCGAGGCCCCGGGTGCCCGACAGGGTGCTGGGCATCTTCATGAAGAGACGCGCGATCTCCCCACCGAGGTTCACCCCGACCGCCAGGGCGAGCGCCAGTGCGGCGGCCCGGCCGACCTGGACCACGCCGCCGACCGGATTGTTCTGGGTGAAGGCCAGCATCCCGAGGTAGATCGCCGAACCCGGCATCAGCGGCCCGAGCGCGGCGGTCATGTACGGCAGCGCGGAGGTCGCCTGGTAACGGGCGGTCAGCTGGCCGAACAGACCGACCAGGCCGGCCGCGATCCCGGTGGCGACGATCGGGGAGACCGCCGCGTTGTACGCCAGCACCCCGTACGTGGACCAGCCGATACCGCTGTTCATGGTGACCAGCGGAAGGATTCTGCGGTCGGTCTGCAGCAGCATCGCGAAGGCCAGCGTGAGCACCATCGCCGCCACCAGCTGCACCGGTGGGTGGCTGATCCCGATCAGGCTCTCGCTCGGGTTCAGGTTCGGATCAAGTTTGGAGCCCGCGTAGAGCACCAGCATCACGCCGATCACGATGCCCGCGACCAGGTACAGCACCTCGAGCAGCCGGGCGGCGGCGGTGATGTAGAAGCCGGTCAGACCGTCCTGCACGGCGGCCACCAGGGCCCGGCCGGGCAGCAGCGCGAACAGCCCACCGGTGATCACCACCGAACCGCGCAGGCCGAGGTGATTGAGCGACAGGATGATGCCGGAGACCGCGGCGGGCATCGCCGCCAGCACGAACTGGTAGAACTCCGGCAGCCCGCGCCGGGCCACCAGCGAGGCCAGCCGGTCACCGAGTATCGCCGCCACGAAGGCGTTCGCGAAGACCAGCCAGGCCTTGGCGTCCAGCTTGCCGCCGACCAGGAAGGTGGCCGCCCCGGCCAGCAGCCCGGTGGCCAGCGCCAGTAGCCAGCCCGGATACGGGTGCCGGTTGCGGCGGATCTCGGCGAGCCGCCGGTAGGCGTCGTTCACCGTCAGCTGCTCGGCGGTGATGTCGGCGACCAGCCGGTAGACCGCGGCCAGCCGGGTGTAGTCGGAGGTCCGGCGGCGGACCACCCGGTCGGCGGTGACCGGGGGTTCGACCAGCGAGGGCTGGTAGGAGATGCCGATCAGCGTGAAGGTGACCTGCGGCTCGCAGTGGTCGAGGCCGAAGGCGTGCGCGATGCCGAGCATCGCCGCCTCGACGTCCTCGGCGGCCTCGCCGCTGGCCAGCAGCAGTTCGCCGATCCGCAGCGTCAGGTCGAGCACCCGCGGCACGTTGCGCTTCACCGCGGACTCGGGCTTCTGCTCCCGCTGGGTCCGCTCGTAGGCCGGCCGCTCGGCCATCGGGGTGCGCAGCAGGGTGCGCATCCGGTCCGGCCAGGGGGCCTCGCCGGGCGCGCCCTGACGGAGCGTCGGGACGGCGATCCCGGTCGGCGGGCTGAAGCCGACCGCCTTCCAGACCTCGGGGGTCAGCGTGTCCTCGGGGTTGTAGACCGGCTCGGCCGCCTCGGCCGGGCTGAGCAGGCCCTCGGTCTGCTGTGGCGCCGGGGCCAGCGGGATGACGGTCTGCTGCTCGAGCGGGGGCGCGGCCGAGCCGAGCAGGCCCTCGGTGGGCGGGGCCTCGCCCGGGAGTACCGGCTTCTTCGGCACCGGCCTGGGCGGCCTGCCGCCCCTGACCTTCCTGCCGCCACCGGGTCGGCCCCGGCCCCGCTTCGGCACTGCCGCTCCTCCGCCGCCCCGGTCCGCATGGTGATCGTCGGTCCCACCTTGCCCGATCGGACGGCCGGATGCACAACCGCCGGAGGTCAGCCCGCTCGCTGGGCGGTCCGACGGGCCCTCAGAAGTTCGACTGCGACCGGAATCACCGAGACCAGCACGATCGCGATCAGGATCGCCTCGATGTTCTCCCGGACGAAAAGGATCTGGCCGAGGAAGTAGCCGAGCACGGTGACCCCGGCGCCCCAGAGCACGCCGCCGACCAGGTTGTAGACCACGAAGGTGCGGTAGTTCATCCGGCTCACGCCCGCCACGATCGGTGTGAAGGTCCGGACGACCGGCACGAACCTGGCCAGCACGATCGCCTTCGGCCCGTGCCGGTCGAAGAAGGCGGCGGCCTTCTCCACGTTCTCCTGCTTGAACAGCCGCGAGTCCGGGCGGCGGAACAGGCTCGGGCCGACCTTCCGGCCGAACAGATAGCCGACCTGGTCACCGGCCACCGCCGCCAGCACGATCAGCACGCACATCAGCCAGAGCGGCTGGGTCAGATACGTACCGTCCGCCACCAGCAGCCCGGTGGTGAACAGCAGTGAGTCACCCGGCAGGAAGAAGCCGATCAGCAGACCCGACTCGGCGAACACGATGGCCAGGATGCCGACCGGCCCGAAGGTGGATATCAGCGTGGTCGGGTCGAGCCAGGACGGACCGAGGGCAAGGCTGGTCACGGGCAGGCGCTCCTCAGGGCGGCAGCTTAGGCAAAGAAACAGTAAAGCATTGACCAAGCAAGTGGCGCGTGAGGGCCGAGATTCCCGGCATACCGGACATACTGTCCGACTATGAGCAGCACCGAAGCCGAGGAGAGCCTCGGCACCGTGATCGTGGCGGGGCTCTGCAATCTGGGGATCGCCGTCGCCAAGGCGGTCGCCGGAGCGATCAGCGGGTCCAGCGCGATGCTCTCCGAGGCGGCGCACTCGTTCGCCGACACGGTCACCGAGCTGCTGCTGTTCACCTCGATCAAACGCGGCTCCCGGCCCGCCGACGACGCCCATCCGTTCGGCTACGGCCGGGAACGCTACCTCTGGGCGCTGCTCGCCTCGTTCGCCACCTTCGTCGGCGGCGCGGTCTTCTCGATCAACGATGGCATCCACACCCTGCTGAACGGCGAGGAACTGGGCAGCCCGACCCTCTCGTACGTCGTGCTCGCGGTCGCCTTCGTCCTGGAGGGCATCTCACTGCGACGGGCGGTACGCCAGGTCCGGACCGAGTCCGCCCGGCTCGGCGCCGACACCTACCAGTACCTGCGGCACACCCCCGACACCGCCGTGAAGGCGGTCTTCCTGGAGGACTCGGCCGCCCTGATCGGCCTGCTGTTCGCCTTCGGTGGCCTGCTCGGCGCCCAGCTGACCGGCTCCGCGGTCTGGGACGGCGTCGCCTCGCTGCTGATCGGCGCCCTGCTCGCCTGGGTGGCGTACGTGCTCGGCCGGGACAACTCCTCACTGCTGATCGGGCGATCGCTGCCCCGGTCGATCGAGGACCGGATCGAGCAGACCCTCCGTCAACAGCCGCACGTGGACGCCGTCCTGGACCTGATCACCATCCTGCACGGCCCCAAGGAGGTCCTGGTCGCCGCCAAGGTCGACTTCTCCGACCTCGCCACCGCCGCCGAGGTCGAACAGGCCTGCGACACCGCCGAACAGGCCGTCCGCACCACCTTCCCCGCCGTCACCCGCATCTACCTCGACCCCACCCCGGGCCCGACCGCCTAGCTCAGCATCTACGGTCAGGGGCTCGGGGAACCGCGACGCCGACCTCGTAAAAGGTGATCCGGGCGTAGATGGTCAGGCACTTTCGCAGTGACCCGCACGCCAGATCTCCTCGCAGTTCCCCGAGCCCCTGGACAGTGCGACTTCAGGAGCTGCCAAAAGCTAAAGGTCGTAGCGCTCGACGATCTCCCGGTGCGGCCCCAGGTCCACCCCTGCGGCCGCCGCGAGTTCGAGCCAGCTGAGCGGGTGGTCCCAGCCCCTGGTGAGGGTGCTCAGGATCGCGTCGGCCTCCGCCGCCGAGGCGAGCGGCGGCACGCCGAGTGCGGCGTAGACCCCGGGCAGCGAGGCCCCCGTCTCCGGGTCCAGCAGCGTGTAGCCGTCCCCGCTGTGGGCCCAGACCGCGAAACCCGCGTCGGTGAGCGCCTCGCGGAAGGAGACCCACCGCACCGTCCCCGGCCAGACCCCGTCCAGCCACCAGGTGGTGAAGCCCGCCGGGTCGAGCAGCGTGAGCAGCTCGAAGGCCGGCCGCCAGTCCAGGCCCTGGTCCTCGGGTGCCTCGTTCAGCAGGGTGGGGCCGAAGACGACCACGTCCCCGTGATTGAGCGTCAGGTCGTCGCCGAGCACCGGCATGATCCGGGCGGTCGCCGGTCCGGTGCGGATCGCCGGGAGATCCGCCGGGGTGCCGTTGCTGCGCCGGGCCCGGACGGTGACGACCTGCCACTCCTCGTCCACCGGGCCGCTGTCCTGCTCGAAGTCGATGCCGAGCAGAGCGCCGGTGGAGCGGACCACCGCCCAGTCCCGGTTGGCGGTGGCAGCGGTCACCAGCTGCCAGAGGTCGGCGCCGTGCACGGTGCGGTACTGGAGCTCGGCGGGTGTGCCCTCGGCCGGCAGGGCGTGCTCCAGCAGCTCCTGGTAGAGCCGCTGGGCGGTGACGTGGTCGCCGAGCCGGCCGGCGGCCAGCGCGCCGAGCCGGCGCGGGTTGATCCGGCTCGGGTCCTCGGCGATCATCGCGGCGCAGTGCTCACCCGCCTCGGCCCAGCGGCCTTCGGCGGCGGCCCAGCGGGCCCTGGCCCAGTACGCGTCGGCGGGGCTGTCCGCCATCAGCCGGTCGGCCAGCCGACGGATCCCGTCGCCGTCCCCCGCGTCGATCAGTGCGGCGGACAGCACCCGGGCCAACTGGCCGTTGGCCGGGTCGACTTCGAGCTGGTCCCAGAGCAGGTCGGCGGCCGCCCTGGCGTGGCCGAGCCCACCCAGCGCACCGGCCAGACCGGTCAGCAGATCGGTCGCCGGAGCGGCCGCGTGCGCGGCGGCCAGCAGGTCGGCGGCCTGCTCACCGGCCAGCGAGTGCCCGGTCAGCCAGTCCCGGAACTCCTCTACCGGCACCGGGAGTTCGGCCGCCGGCAGGGCGTCGGCGGCCGCCCGCAGCGCGGCCACCCGGTCCGCCACACCGTCCGTACGGCGGAGCAGGCCGAGCTTGCGCTCGCCGGTACCGGCCAGCGTCCTGGCCACCTCCCGGGCGCCGCGCCGGACGGCCAGCCGTCCGGCCACCAACAGCAGGTCCAGGCAGGGACGGTGGGACCCGGCCGCGTCCAGGTAGCCGACCCAGTGCGCCAGCCGGGCACCCAGCTCGGCGTCGTTGAGGTAGGCGTCGGCCTCGACCAGCGCGGCCACCGCGGAGGCCCAGCGGTACCGGATGTCGGCGAAGTTCTCCGCCTCCTCCGGCGCGGGCAGCTGCACCAGCGCGGCTTCGGTCCGCCCCAGCGAGGCCAGCATCAGCGCCCGCCCGACCGAAAGCTTTCGGCGGTCGTCCTCGTCCAACTGCCGCCGGGTGGCCAGGAATCCGGCCTCGGCGGTGTCGTACGCGTCCAGCGCCTCCTGGTGCCGGCCGAGCCGGTACAGCGCGGAGGCCCGGCTGTGCCCGAAGGCCAGCGAGACCTGTTCCCCGGCCGCCAGGATCCGGGCCTGGGCCCGGTCCAGGTGGGTGAGGGCGGCCTCGGCCCGGCCGTCGTCCTCCAGGGTGTCGGCGTACTCCCGGGAGAGGCAGTCGAAGCAGGCCCGGGCCGGTTCGACCCGCTCCAGGGTCTCCTCCAGCACCGCGAGCCGCTCGGTCACGTAGCCGGGGCCGTCGATGTTGGCGTGGCAGATGGTGAAGTCCTGCACCGCGCAGACCGACTGCGGACAGGACTCGGTCTCCGGCCGGTGCGCGAACTCCAGCAGCGAGACCGCCTCTTCGAGCGCCGCCTCGCCCTGGTGCCGCTTGTTCAGCAGGTTCTGCAGCCGCCAGTGCCGCAGGAAGACCTCGACCCACGGCAGGTCGAGCGCGCGGGCGGCGGCCAGCGCCTCCGGGAAGACCGCGTCCAGTTGCTCGTTCCGCCCCTCGACGGCGTGCCCGGCGATCTCCGCCAGCGCGGCGGCCAGCCGGTGCTGGCCGGACTCCATCAGACGGCCGTGACTGTCGTGCACCCAGGCCCAGATGTCGGTGCTCATACGGCTTCCCCCTTGCCGGGCGTGCCCGGGCCGTTCACTGCGGTCATCGGTTCGGCGTTCCGTCCTGGTCGTCCGTCAGCCCGTCCGGCGTGGCCGGGCCCTCGGGAACGGCCGCCGTGAGCGCCGCCACCGCGGTGCCCACGCCCCCCAGCGCGGCGGCCAGATCCCCGGCGGCGGAGCCTGCGGCCGCCGCCATGATCACCTTCAGTGAGCGGAGCAGCCCGGCCGCCGTGGCGCTGCCGGTGTGCCCCGCCCGGTAAGCCGTCAGCAGTTGCTGGACCGCGGGTGCGGCCAGGTTGAGATAGAGCCTGGCCTTGACCGTACCGTCGGTCCGCGCGGTGAAGGCGCGGGCCAACTGCAGTGCGGCGGACGGTATCCGGGCGTCCGCCTGGTCGCTCTCGATCCGCGCCTTGAGCTCGGCCTCCCGGTCCGGGACGAGCACCAGCGGCAGCCCCGGCGGATCGAATCGGGCCGGCACCAGTCGCTCGCCGGGATCGGTGAGTGCACCCGACAGCCAGGCGAACTCCTCCCGGGGCAGCGGTCGTTCGGGATCCCGGAACAGCTCGCGGTCGCCGCTCGCACTGCCCAGCTCGACGAGCCGGCAGTCCCGCAGTGCGGCGTACCGGCGCAGGAACGGCAGCACCGCGTACCGGTCGCCCCTGGCGATCGGCACCTGCATGGCGCGGTAGAGCATCTCCTCGAAGCCGCCGCCCGCGCCGAGTGCGACGTGCACCGCGCCGTCCCCGGCCGCCCGCAGCGCACCGGCCGTCAGCTCGCCCTGCGAGGTGGGCACCGGTACGTCGTCGGCGAGCAGGGTGAACAGCCGGTCGTCCACCAGCGCGGCGCCCAGCAGCTCCTGGCCGTGCCGGGCCAGGATGCGCCGCCAGGCGGCCGGGTCCAGCCGGGCGATCTCGTACAGGCCCTCCACCACGGCGTCGGCGAGGACCCGTTGCAGCGCGCGGTAGTGCTCGTCGCGCTGCAGGTCCTCCCGGCCGGCGGTCGGGGTGAGGCGGTTCGACTCGATCACGCCGCCGATGAAGCCGGCCCAGGGCGGCAGCAGATCGCGGGCGTCCTCGGCCAGCAGCATGCCGCGCAGGTAGACCGCGAGGTCGCGGTTGTCGCTGGACCCGTAGCTGCCGCCGTCCTGCACCCAGAGCAGGCCGACCGCGTCGGTGACGCCCTCCACCGGGGCGACCGGCAGGGTGGCGAGCGGCTCGAAGTGCCGTCCGAAGGCGGCGGCGAACCGCATCCGGGCCATCGACTGATCGCCCGTCAGCTCCGTGCGCCAGGGCACCTGGACGCCGTTCACCGGCTGCTCGTCGTCGCCGACCAGGACCGGGATCGGCAGCAGCACGCAGTACCGGCCGAGCACCTCGCGGAGCGCGTACTCGTCGGCGAGCCGGACGTGCTCGGGCTTCAGCAGCAGCTCGACCACGGTGCCAGGGGCCGGGCGGGCCGGCACCTGCTCGACGCTGTACTGCTCGCCGCCCCGGCTCCGGTAGCGGTGGCCGAGCCCGGGTTCGCGGTGCGAGGTGGTGGTGACGGTGACCTCGTCGGCCACCGAGAAGGCCGACAGGAAGCCGAGGCCGAAGGCGCCGATCAGGCTCTGGTCACCCGTCAGATCGCGTAGCAGCCGGGTGTAACCGGTTCCCACGGTGGCCAGGTAGGCGTGGATCTCCGGCTCGGTCAGCCCGGCTCCGGCATCCTCGATCGAGATCGTCCGGCCGGCCTGGTCGGCCCGCACCCGGATCACCCCGGCAGCACTGCCCGGGGCCTCCAGAAGACGTCGGGTATGTGAATCGTGGGCGTTCTGGACAAGTTCGCGCAGCGCTACCAGGGGGGTGGAGTAGAGATGAGTGGCCAGCACACCGACCAGACCCCCGAGGTCGACCTCGGTCGTACGCAGATTCTGTTCCGGCAGCCGACCGGGCTGAAGACCTTCTGACATGAGGCCCAAGTCTGCCAGTAAGACAATCCACCTACTACCTTTTTGTGCTTTACCGTTGCCCGGCACGGACATTCTCGGCTGCGTACCAGGTCGGACGGGGGGGAATTGCCCGTTCCGGGCGGCCTCGACAATGCCTTCACACCAAGTCGGCCACCAACCGTGACACGTTCGGGCGAACCGGGTGGCCGACCATTGAAGTCGGCCGACCCTCTGGTGAATGCTGGTCATGCGACGTCAGGCAACGGCGCGTTACGGGGCGGCCACCCCGCACGCGCCACATTCGCACCAGTTACAGGGAGACCACCGTGTCCCGAATTCGCGCAGCCGCCACCGTCACCGCCCTCGCCGCCTTTCTGCTCATCGGAGCCGGCGCCGCCCACGCCGACAACGGCGCGGGTGCCGCCCACGGCTCCAACAGCAGCGTCGTGAGCAACATCGGCTCCAGCAACGTCGTCGGCAGCGTCAACGGCAACGGCAACGCGACCCAGCAGGCCGCCACCGGATCCGGTGCGGCCAACCAGAACAACAACTCGGGGGTGGCCGGGAATTCCGGCGGCATCGGCGTGATCCAGGGCAACGGCGCCTTCGCCCACAACGTCTACTACCCCTTCGTGCTCTACTAGGCCGATTCGTGCCGTGCGGGGCAGGTCCACAACGGACCTGCCCCACCCGGATCCGAGCCTCGGCCTTGTCGTAGTCGGGCCGCACCTGTCGGAGCAGCCCGACCCAGGTCCGCAGGAAGTCCCGCCGGGCGTCGATCGCCGCCTTCCGGTCCGGCTCGGCCAGCCGCTCGGTCTCACTGACCGTCACGCCCAGGTAGTCGACGTGCCGTCGGGCGAAGTCCAGATAGACCCGCAGCCCGGAGTCCAGCGCGACGGCCGGGGTGGCGGCCCCGGCCAGCGCACCGGAGATCTCGTGCCAGAGCCGCTCCCGCCCACGCACCAGGGTGGCGGCCAGCAGCTCGGCCTTGGTGTCGAAGTGCTTGTAGACGCTGGGCCCGGAGATACCGACCGCCGCCCCGAGCTGGTCGGTGCTCACATTGTCGAAGCCACGCTGGTGGAACAGCCGGGCGGCGGCGGCCACCAGTTCCTCCCGCCGGCCGTCGGCGACCACCTGCTCCGCCGGCCCGGCGGGTGCCGTCGCCGGCCCCGGCGGGCCGAACGGGACGTCCAGCAGCGCCGCACCCAGCTCGGTCAGCAGCCGCTCGAACCGCCGCCGGGGCGGGGCGAAGGTGTGGTACGACAGGCCGCCGTACGCCGAGAGCAGCGACCAGCAGAGCAACTCTGCGTCGGCCCGCGCCAGTTCGGGCCTGGCCGCACCCAGCACCTCGGCCATCCGCCGGACCTCCGCCCGCAACTCCCGGCGCAGCTCGGCCCGTTGGGCGGCGGGCAGCAGCCGGGTGTCCCGCTGCCAGAGTGTGCCCAGCGCGCGGTGGTCGATCGCGGCGGCGGCCAGCCGGGCGCACAGCTCGGTCGGCCCGGCCCGGCCGGCCGCCACCGCCGTACGGAGCCCGGCGAGTTCGGCCCCGACCGTCTGACGGAGCAGCTCGGGCTTGTTCCTGAAGTGCCGGTAGAGCGCCGGGGCGGTGATGCCGACTCCGGCCGCCACCTCGGCCATCGACACCTGGTGGTACCCGGAGCGGTGGAACTGCTCACTCGCGGCCGCCAGGATCTGCGCCTTGCGCCCCGGCGGACGGCGGACCACGCCGCGCTCCGTCGTCATCCTCTCGCCCCCTGCAAGCGATCACCCACGGTCGTCGGCCCAGGGTAGCAAGGATTCACTTGACCAGCCGGGAGATGCTCGAGCAGCGGGGAAACGGCACGAAGAACCACCGGCGGGAACGCTGGACAGCAGAAGCTACCGGCGATTAACTTAACCAGCGATCAGGGGGCACCACGAAGGGAGCGCCGCGTGCGCCGCACCGTGTTCAACGAGGACCACGAGGCGTTCCGGGAGACCATCCGGGACTTCATCTCCAAGGAGGTCGTGCCGGTCTACGAGAGCTGGGAGAACGAGGGCCACCCGCCCCGGGACTTCTACCGCAAGCTCGGCGAGCTCGGCGTCTACGGCATCGAGGTGCCTGAGGAGTACGGCGGCGCGGGCGAGACCGGCTTCAAGTACCAGGCCGTGGTGGTCGAGGAGTGCGCCCGGGCGGGCGTCACCTTCGGCTCGTCCGGTGTGCACACCGGGCTGGTGCTCCCGTACCTGATGGAGTACGCCGACGAGGAGCAGAAGCAGCGCTGGCTGCCCGGCTTCGTCTCCGGCGACATCATGACCGCGATCGCGATGACCGAGCCCGGCGCGGGCTCCGACCTCGCGGGCATCACCACCACCGCGAAGCTCTCCGCGGACGGCACCCACTACGTCCTGAACGGCGCCAAGACCTTCATCACCGGCGGCGTGCTGGCCGACCTGGTGCTGGTGGTCTGCCGCACCTCCCCCTACGACCCGGCGAACCGCCGGGCCGGGCTCTCCATCCTCTGCGTGGACACCACCTCCGAGGGCTACGCCGTCGGCCGCCAGCTGAAGAAGATCGGCCTGCGTACCTCGGACACCGCCGAACTCTCCTTCACCGACGTCAAGGTGCCGGTGGCGGACCTGCTCGGCGAGGAGGGCAACGCCTTCGCCTACCTGACCCACAACCTGGTGCAGGAGCGGCTGGCGATCGCCGTCGGCGCGTACGCCTCGGCCGCCGCGGCGGTGCGCTTCGCGGTGCAGTACGTGAAGGACCGCAAGGTCTTCGGCCAGGCGGTGGCCGAGTTCCAGAACACCAAGTTCACGCTGGCCGACTGCCAGTCCCAGGTGCTGGCCCAGCAGGCCATGGTCGACCAGGCCCTGGAGCTCTACCAGCAGGGCGAGTTGACCGTCGCGGACGCCGCCGCGGCCAAGCTGTTCTGCACCGAGTCGGCCTCCGTCGTGATCGACAAGTGCCTCCAGCTGCACGGCGGTTACGGCTACATCCTGGAGTACCCGATCGCCCGGCTCTACACCGACAACCGGGTGTTCCGGATCTACGGCGGCACCAGCGAGGTCATGAAGACCATCATCGCCAAGTCGCTCGGCCTGTAAGCCTCCTGCACCAGCCCGGCGGGCCGAACCCCACACCCCCACTCCGCCGGGCCCCGGCMGCGGGCCGTTCCCCCATCGGCCCGCTGCCACCTCCCTCCGACCGTCTCAGCCGCAGGGGACCTGATGACACCTCGACCCGCCGACTCCCTCGCCCTGGTGACCCGGGTGCAGGCCGCGCTGCGCGCCCCCGGCATGCCCTTCGAGGTCGAGTCCACCCCCGAAGGCCCCCGCTACCTGCGAGCACCGCGCACCCTGCGCGAGCTGCTGGACGCCACCCTCACGCACGGCGACCGCCCCTTCCTGATCGCCGACTCCGGCCGGTACACCTTCGCCGAACACCACGGCGCCGCCGCCTCACTGGCCACCCACTGCCTGGGGGCGTACGGGCTGCGCCGGGGCGACCGGGTGGCGATCGCCATGCACAACCTGCCGGAGTGGCAGATCGCCTTCTGGGCCTGCCAGTTGGCCGGCCTGGTGGCGGTGCCGCTGAACGCCTGGTGGACGGCCGAGGAGCTGGCGTACGCGCTGGACGACTGCACGCCGGGGCTGGTGATCGCCGACCCGGAACGGGCCGAGCGGGTGGCACCCTGGGCCACCCGGCACGGCGTCCCGGTGCTGACCGACCTGACCGGCCTGCCCCGGGACGGCGCCGCTCCCGAGCCCCGGGTCGAGCCGACCGACCTGGCCACCCTGCTCTACACCTCCGGAACCACCGGTCGCCCCAAGGGAGTCGAGGCCACCCACGCGGCCTGGTGCGCGGCGGCCACCGCACCCCGGTTCTTCGCGGCCACCTCGGTGCTCTGCGCCGGCGGCGACCTGGCGGCGGTCCGGCCGCACACCGTCCTGATGACCTTCCCGTTCTTCCACGTCGCCGCGTTCACCACAATGTTCCCGCTGATGGCGAGCGGCGGCAGCGCCGTACTGATGCGGCGCTGGGACGCCGAGGAGGCCCGCCGGCTGATCGCCGAGCACGGGGTCACCACGTACGCGGGGGTGCCGACCACGGCACTCGGTCTGCTCGACGCGGCCGACGCCGCCGGGGACGGGATGCCCGGGCTCACCATGATCAACACCGGCGGTGCGGCCGCCCCGCCCGGACTGGCCGGCCGGATCGCCCGCCGCTTCGACGGCCGGGTCGAGGCCCGCAACGGCTACGGCCTGACCGAGACCTGCGGCGGGGTGATCGCCAACCTCGGCGCCCGCTACCTGGCCCACCCCGAGAGCATCGGCCGCCCCTCCCCCGCCCTGGAACTGCGGATCACCGACCCGGCGGGCCACACCCTGCCGGACGGCGAGATCGGCGAACTCCGGCTGCGCGGCCAGTCGGTGTTCCGCGGCTACCACGGCAACCCTGAGGCCACGGCGGCCGCCTTCGCCGACGGCTGGTTCCGCACCGGCGACCTCGCCAAGGTGCTGGACGGCGAGGTGTACGTACTGGACCGGCTCAAGGACATGGTGATCCGCGGCGGCGAGAACGTGCACTGCATCGAGGTGGAGGGCGTCCTGACAGCCCATCCGGACGTCGCCGACGCCGCGGTGCTCGGCGTCCCGCACCCCGCCCTCGGCGAGGAGGTGGCGGCCGTGGTGGTGCTGCGGCCCGGCGCGACGGCCGGGCCGGACGAGCTGCGGGCCCACGTCGCCGGGCGGCTGGCCGCCTTCAAGGTGCCCACGCACCTGGTCCTCCGGACGGCGGCACTGCCCCGCAACCCGACCGGCAAGCTCCTCAAGCGCCAGCTCCGCGAAGAGCTGGCGCTCGGGACTGCGCCGTAGGCAGGCGCTCCGGGTCTACGGTCCAGGGCCCCGAGCCCCTGATGGCCGATGCCAGGAGCGAAGTGTGCCGGTCAGTTGTGGCTTACCCCGCCCGGCTGCTCGGCCCGCCAGGCCTCCAGGCCTGCCAGGGAGGCAGCCCGCGCCTGGTTGAGCGTGCGGTGCGCGAGCTCGCTCGGCGGGGTGTCCAGTTGCTGGACCCACCCCCGGCCCGCCGACAGGAGGGCCGCCCCGACGATCGCGGTGCCGGCCAGACCGACCAGCGCGCCGACCCCGGTGAGCACCACTCCGGTGCTCAGCAGCCCTCGATTGATCTCGAACCCGCCCATGAACTTCTGATACGTCGCCATGTGCCCCAGCCTCGGCCCACCGAAGCGCCCGCGCATCTCGAACACCCCCGTTCGGGTTGCGCCGCCGGGCCGCCGGGCCCCCGGCGGGCTAGGGTCGCGGCATGGGTACGGGAATCGACCTGGCGGCCGCGACCGAGGAGCACGCCGCCAAGGCGGCCGCCTCGCCGCACGGGCGCAGCGCACACCTCCTGCTGCACGACGGCGTGCTGCGGCAGACCGTCATCGCGCTGACCGCGGGCACCGCGCTGGACGAGCACAACGCCCCGGTCGCGGCCGGCCTCCAGGTGCTGCGCGGCCGGGTGTCGCTGACCATCGCGGGACGCCGGGTGGAGCTGACGGCAGGCCAGCTGCACCCGGTCCCGCAGGAGCGGCACGGCCTGCTCGCGCACACCGACGCCGTGGTGCTGCTGACCACCGTCACCGGGTAGCGGCTCAGGGCCTCAGGCCAGCACCCGGCCGCTGGTCAGCTCCAGCCCGCGCAGCACCTCGGCGCCGGTCAGCGACTGGGCCGGGTCGATCAGCCACTGGCTCACCAGGCCGGCCAGCAGGGCCTGGTGGAAGGCCCCGACCACCACCTCGTCCTCGGTGTCGGGCACCTCGGTCAGCTCGGAGAACATCGCGGCCATCCCCAGCCGGGCGTCCCGCTGGACCGCCTTGAAGGCCTCGCGGATCTCGGGCATGTCGTCCAGCCGGGCCAACGCCTCGAACTGTGCCGCCCAGAGACCCTGGTACTCGATCAGGGTGCCCCGGACGCAGTCCCAGGTGGCGACGAAGCGCTCGCGCGGGGTGGCCCCCTCGGGTACAGCCTGGGCGACCGCCTTCTCGACCACGTCCCCCCAGCCGCCGATCGCCTCGATCATCGCGGTGTTGAGCAGCGCCTCCTTCGACCCGAAGTGGTAGCCGATGGCGGCCAGACTCACCCCGGCGGCGGCGGCCACGTCCCGGGCGGTGGTCCGGCTGTAGCCCTTCTCGAACAGGCAGCGCTTGGCGCCGGCCAGCAGATCCTCTCGATTTCCCATGGCCGGAAGCCTACGCGTCCGAACAGACGATTGTCTTGCACGTCCGTACTAGACAACCGTCTGACACATACGTATGGTTGCCCTCATGACCGCAACCCACGGCCTCGCCGGCCGCCGCGAATGGACCGGACTCGCCGTCCTCCTCCTGCCGACCCTCGTCCTCTCGATGGACATGGGCATCCTGTTCTTCGGCCTCCCGTTCATCAGCAAGGAGCTGCAGCCCAGTGGCACCCAGCAGCTCTGGATCATGGACATGTACTCGTTCGTGCTGGCCGGGCTGCTGATCCCGATGGGCGCGCTGGGCGACCGGATCGGCCGCCGGAAGCTGCTGATGGCCGGCGCGGCCGGCTTCGCGGCCGCCTCGGTGCTGGCGGCCACCGCGGACGGCGCGGGGCAGCTGATCGCGGCCCGGGCGCTGCTCGGACTGACCGGGGCGACCCTGATGCCCTCGACCATGGCGCTGATCCGGAACATGTTCCACGACCCGAAGCAGCGGCAGGCCGCGATGGGCGCCTGGAGCGGCGTGCTGATGGCCGGCGCCACCCTCGGCCCGGTGGCCGGCGGGCTGCTGCTGGAGCACTTCCACTGGGGCGCGGTCTTCCTCTGCGCCGTGCCGGTGATGCTGCTGGTCCTGCTCGCCGCCCCCGCGCTGCTGCCGGAGTACAAGGCACCCAAGGCCGGCAGCTTCGACCTGCTCGGCGCGGTGCTCTCGGTCGCCGCCGTCCTGCCGGTGGTCTACGGCATCAAGCAACTGGCGGTCGAGGGCTGGGACCTGACGGCCGCGCTGGCCATCGTGGGCGGTCTGGTGCTGGTCGGTCTGCTGATCCTGCGGCTCCGTACCGCCGCCACGCCGCTGCTCGACCTGGCGCTGTTCCGCAACCCGATCTTCACCGGGGCGGTGTCGGTCAACACCATCGCGATGCTGGCGATGATGGGCTTCTCCCTCTTCACCTCGCAGTACCTCCAGCTGGTCCGTGGCTTCAGCCCGCTGACCGCCGCACTCTGGGCGCTGCTGCCAAGCGTCGGGGTCGGCGCGGCGGTCGGGATCTCCGGGGCGCTGGCCGGGAAGATCCGGCCCGCCGTGCAGATGGCCGGCGGCATGGTGGTCGGGGCGATCGGCTTCGGCATCCTGACCCAGGTCCAGGTCGACTCGCCGCTGGCGCTGATCCTGGTCGGCGCCGGGGTGCTGGCCGCCGGCAGCGTCAGCACCGTGATGCAGACCGCCGAACTGGTGGTCTCGGCCGCCCCGGCCGACCAGGCCGGTGCCGCCTCGGCCACCTCGGAGACCGCCAGCGAGCTCGGCGGATCGCTCGGGATCGCGGTGCTCGGCGCCGCCGGTGCGGCGGTCTACTCCGCCCGACTGGACGGCACGCTGCCGGCCGGCCTGTCGGACAGTGCGCTGACGGTCGCTCAGGACACCCTCGGCGGTGCGGTCACGGTCGCCTCCGAACTGCCCGCCGACCTCGCCGAGCAGCTGCTCGGCGCCACCCGGATCGCCTTCACCGACGGCCTGCACCTGGCCGCCGCGGTCGGAGTGCTCTGCCTGCTGGCCGGCTCGGCGGTCGCCTACCGCCTGCTCGGCAGCCTGCCCGCCAACCGCGCCGAGGAGATCCCCGAGGAGCAGCTCACCGCGGCTCCCCAGCACATCCCGGCTGCCTGATCCGACACGCTCACTTGGCCACGAGTCCCCTGGGGACCCGTGGCTACAGTGATTCAGACCCTCCGGCGATTGGGGGGTGGAAGAAGGAGCGGCGTTGGGGTGCGTGCCTCGGCGGTGCGGAGGAGGGAGTCCATGCGGAGCATCGGCGACCGACGACAAGCCGGCGAGGTGCGTGCCCCGGCGTCGCGACGCCGCCCCCCAATCGCCGGAGGGTCTTAGATGTCGGAACCGAGCCAGCCCGAGGAGCCCGACTACCGGTTCTCGCTCGCCCACCCGCGCCCCGTCCAGGCCTGGTGCCGCCCACCCACATCCTGCTGGTGATGACCTGCTGCGTGGTGGTGATCTCGTTCGCCTTCGCGGCCCTGATCATCGCGTACGCGCGGTGAACCGTGACCCCGGTCTGCAGCCGGAGCGCACCCTGCTGGCCTGGAGCCGGACCGCCCTGGTGCTGACCGTCAACGCGGCGCTGGTGCTGCGCACCGGCCTGGCCGACCGGCAGCCGGAGCTGGTCGCGCTCGGCGCGCTGCTCGCCCTGGCGGCCTGCGGGACGTACGGATTCGGCCTGCACCGCCGGCGGCGGCTGGTGCCCGGGACGGGCGTGCCGGGGCCGGTCGGGGCCGGGCCGCTGCGGGCGATGGCCTGGGTGGTCTGCCTGGTGGCCGTCGCGGCGGCCTGGTGCGTACTGCTCGGCCCGCCAGGCTGACAAGTGGTCCAGACCACCTATAGGGATAACCGCGTGTGAACACCTGGTTTTTGACCGATGTTTCACGACCGATGTATACGTTCGCGGTATCTGCCAGGCATACTGGCCGAGGCCGGGCAGCTCGCGCGGCCCATGAACAGCGAGTTTTCCGAAGGGACCGGTGGTCAGGGATGCTGCGCAACGGTTTCGAACCCTGGCACCTCCTTGTGGTGCTGGCTGTCGTCATCCTGCTTTTCGGATCGAAGAAGCTGCCCGACATGGCGCGCGGCCTCGGCAAGTCGATGCGCATTCTCAAGGCCGAGACCAAGGCCCTGCGCGAGGACGACGCCCCCGCGGCCGGTGCGGCGGCTCCGGCCGACGGCACGGCGCAGAGCACCGCCACCGAGCAGCCCCGACCGGCGGTCAACCCGACCACCGTCACCACGGCGGCCGAGGCCACCAAGACGACTGACAAGGCCTGACCCCAGCGGTCGGTCCTCCCGGGCCGCCGATCCGTCCACGTGACGGATCGGCGGCCTGAGTCGTCTCTGTGGCGGGGTGCTGCGGCGCGCCTGACTGGCGTCCGAAATGATCTGGTATCTCCTGGTGTGAACTGACCGCCTATCAGGAGGAGCCGGATGGCCGACGGTGACCAGACCGCCGAGCTGGATGAACTGCGCCAGCGGCTGGCCCTGTTGGAGAAGGGCGCCGGGCAGCCCCGGAAGCGGCACCGGATCAGGTCTCTCTGCGCCGTCCTGCTGATCCTGCTGGCCTGTGTGCTGACCCCGCTCAGCGCCGTCGCCGCCTGGACCAGCTCGCAGGTCACCGACACCGACCGGTACCTGGCCACCGTCACCCCGTTGGCCGAGGACCCGGCCGTCCGGGCCGCCGTCACCGACCGGGTGACCACCGAGATCATGAAGCACCTGCCGGTCGGCACCCTGCTGGACGAGGTGACCCCGGAGCAGCGGCCGCTGCTGGACGCCGCGCTCGGCCGGGTGAGCAGCGCGATCACCGACGGGCTGACCGGCTTCGTCCACAACCAGGTGCAGAAGGCGGTGGAGAGCGACGCCTTCGTCACCGTCTGGGTGGCGGTGAACCGGAACGCGCACGCCGCCGTCAACCGGATCCTGACCGGCGAGGGCGGCGGCGCCGTCCAGTCCCAGGGCGACACCGTGACGCTCGACCTGGCACCGCTGATCGACCAGGTGAAGAACCGGCTGGTCGCCGACGGCCTGGGCATCGCCGCGAAGATCCCCGAGATCCACACCGACTTCGTGCTGGTGCAGTCCGACGCCCTCCCGAAGATCAAGACGGCGTTCCGGCTGCTCGACCTGGCCGGGTTCTGGCTACCGGTGCTGACCGTGCTCTGCGCCGCGGCCGGGGTGCTGCTGGCCGGACGGCGCAGGCGGGCACTGGTCACCGCCGCGCTGGGGATGGCCGCCGGGGCCGCCGTACTCGGCCTCGCGCTGGCCGCCGCCCGCACGCTCTACCTGGACCGGCTGCCCGCCGGGGTGAACCAGGACGCGGCCACCGCCGTCTTCGACGCGCTGGTGCGCTATCTGCGCAGCACCGTCCGGGCCGTGCTGGCACTCGGTGTGCTGGTCGCGTTCGGTGCCTGGGTGAGCGGGGGCGGACGCTGGGCGGGCACCGTACGCGGCTTCTGGGAGACGGGGTTCGGCGCCGTCCGGGAGGCGGCCGCGAAGGCCGGGCTGCGGCTCGGGCCGGTCGGCCGGTTCGTGCACCGGTTCAAGGTCTGGCTGATCGGCGCGGTGCTGGCGGGCTTCGCGCTGACCTTGCTGCTGTGGAGCTACCCGACCGGCGCGGTGGTGCTCTGGCTCGGGGTCGGGCTGCTCGGCGCGCTGGCCGTCCTGGAGCTGCTGGACGACCGGCCGGACGCCACCGTCTGACGGAGCGTCCGGCGCGGCAAGGGAGAGCGGATTCACTGCGGATCACCTGGGAGAGGACCGAGGAGTGCAGCTGCCGTCCGACAAATTGACGGACCGATTCGCCCTGACCTTCTGCGTGGTCGGGCCGGCGGTCCTGCTGACGCTGTACTACACCCTGCCGTTGGACCTGTTCGGCCCCGAGCACCCGGTGTTCGGCTGGGTCAGCTTCGCGACCGGGCTGGCCCTGCTGGCAGGCCTGCTGCTGCGGGAGATCCGGCGCGAGCTGCTCGGCCTCCCGGGGCGGCCGACCCTGATGATCCTGCTGCTGATCTGCCTGACCCTGGTGGTCTTCTCCGCCACCTACTACGGCATGGCCAAGGTGCCGGGCCAGTTCAGAGGCCTGTACACCCGGACGGACGCCCTCTACTTCACGGTCATCACGATGTCGACGGTGGGCTACGGCGACATCGCGCCGCTCGGGCAGCAGTCCCGGATTGTGGTGATGCTGCAGATCCTCTACACGCTGGTCTTCCTGACGGCGGGGGCCACCGCGATCACCCGGCGAATGCGGGGCCGCTTCGTCGAGCGAGCCGACAGGCGGGGGCGGTGAGCCCTTTGCGGAGCGCCCTCAGTCGATGGCGGTGATCAGGGCGCCGATCTTGGTCTGCCAGGCCTGGCTGGTGGCGTTGTCGATGGCGTGCTTCTTGGCCAGGTCGCGGACCAGGCGCTGGGCGTTGCGCAGTGCGCTCACGGCGTCCTCCGGCTCCTGGGCGGCGAAGGCCTGGGCTGCCTGGTCGAGTTCGTCGAGCAGGGCGCGGTACCGGTCCCGCTCCTTGCCGACGTCGGCCTGGGCCACGGCGGCGCGGAGCGCGGCCACGGCGGCGGCCGGGCCCGGCTTGGGGGTGGCGGAGGGCTTTGCGCTCGGGGACGACTTGGCGGAGGGGGTGGCACTCGGGCTCGGCGAGGCCGATTCACTGGCGCTCGGGCTCGGCGTCGAGGCCGCCGCCCTGGCGCCGGACGGGTCGGGGCCGCCGAGCGTGAGCAGCCCGATCACCGCGGCTCCGGCGACGGCCACCAGCCCCACCCCCGCATAGGCGAACGCGCGTCGGCTGAGCCCAGGCTCGGGGTCGGCCGGGTACGACGTCGGCGACAGGAAGGAGGTGCGCTGCGGGTCCTGGTACGGCGCGGTCACCGGAGGCATCGCCCGGGTCTCGGCGAGCAGCTCGCCGGTCCGGTCGGCGGGAGTGAACACCGGTACGGCGGACAGCAGTTCTGCCCTTGCCGCAGCCGCATCGGCCGGGCGGTCGGCCGGGTTCTTGGCGAGCAGCCGGAGCACGGCGTCGTCCAGTGCGGGCGGCAGCCCGGGCCGCCGGTAGGACGGCGGGGCGGGCTGCTCGGTGACGTGCCGGAAGGCGATGGCGACCGAGGTGTCGCCGGTGAACGGCGCTTCCCCGGTGAGCATTTCGGTCAGCACGCAGCCGACGGCGTACAGGTCGGAGCGGCCGTCCAGCGGGCTCGCGGTGGCCTGCTCGGGCGAGAGGTAGCCGGCCGTGCCGAGCACGGCGGCGGTCTGGGTCAGCTGGGCTCCGGAGGAACTCGCCCTGGCGATACCGAAGTCCACCACCTTCACCCCGCCGTCATGGGTGATCATGATGTTGCCCGGCTTGATGTCCCGGTGCACCAGCCCGGCGGCGTGCGCGACTTCGAGCGCCTCACAGACCGCGGCCGCGATCCCGACCGCCCGCTCGACCGGCAACCAGGTGGTCTCGGCGATGAGTTGGCTCAGCGGCCGGCCGTGCACCAGCTCCATCACGATGTACGGCGAGCCCTGGTCGACGCCCGAGTCGAAGACGGTGACGATCCTCGGGTGGTGCAGCCGGGCGGCGTGCTGGGCCTCCTGGCCGAACCGGTCGGCGAACCGGGGGTCGTCCGCCAGCCCGCCGTTCAGCACCTTGACCGCGACCGGGCGGCCCAGCTGGTGGTCGTGGCCCCGGTAGACGGTGGCCATGCCACCGACGCCGAGTATCTCCCCCAACTCGTAACGCCCGTTCAGCGCACGTCCGATCACCGCCACCAGCTCCCTTCCGCTCTCGGCCGGAGGCCGTCGGATCGCCTCGCACTGTGAGCACGATAGCGGCTGCTCCCGAACGGGCAGCCGGTCCGGGTCGTGGTCCGTCCGGAGTCCCGGGTCACCGCTGGGCGGCTCCGTCCGCACCCTCGCGGGTCGGGTGGGCGGTCGGCGAGTCGGTCTTACCGCTGCGGCCGCCCGGGGACTTGCCCCCGGCGACCGGGGCGCCGAGCAGCCGGGCGCAGTACTCCGAGACGTCGGACTCGCCCGCCGCGTCGACCAGCGGGGCGAAGGCCGGATCGCCGACCAGAGCCTTGGCCCGGTCACCGGCCAGCAGCCGGTCACCGAAGGTCCGGCAGAGCCGCTCCAGCTCGGCCGGGGCGACCACGGCGCCCGGAGCGGTACCGGGCGGGGTGGCCGTACCGCTCGGCGCCGCCGGGCTGGCCGGGTCGCTGCGGCTCGGCTCGGGCCGGGCGGACTTGGACTTGGCGGCCGAGGCACCGGCGGACGACCGGCCGAACGGTTGCCCGGTCGGAGCCTCGGTCCGGGGCACGGACGCACTCGGGAGCACGCTCGCCGACGCCTGCGCCTGCGGACCGCCGCCGAGACCGCCCGGCAGATGGCTCAGGCCGCCGGTGGTCGCCGCGACCGCGACGCCGCCGAGCGCGGTGGCCACGCCTGCGGCGAGCAGAGCCTTTGCGCTGAACGCCCGGGCCCGCGCGGTTGCGGCGGCTGCCATCGTGGTCCGTCTCCGGGGTGCCGGGGCCGGCTGGTCCCGCACCGTCCGAAACGCCGTCAGGGCCGCCATCTCGCCGGGCAGTTCGCCGCCGCCTGCTCCGGGGGTAGCAGCGGAGGCGATCAGCCCGGCGAGGGCCGCGTGGTCACTGGGGACCGTACGGCCGGCGAGCCGGTCCTGACCGGCCGACAGGTCGCCCGGGGCACCGGCGAGCAGTTGCTCGGCGGTAGCCCGGTCGATCCGCCGGGATCGGTTGGTGCTCATCTCATGTCCTTCAGCGTCGCGGACCGGCCTGCTGTCACACCCTGCGGAGAGTTCTTTTCGGCGGCGGTCCCGGGGGTCTGCTGCGCGGGAATGCCGGTCGACCGGCCACCGCTCTGCTCCAGCAGTTTGGCGAGCCGCCGCAGGCCACGGTGCGAGGCCATCCGGACCGCACCCGCCCGCTTGCCGAGCACCTGGGCCGCCCCCGCCGCGTCCAGCCCGACCACCACCCGGAGCAGCACCGCCTCGGCCTGGTCCGGCGGGAGCCTGGATATCAGCGCGAGCGCGTCGCCGGTGGAGACCAGGGCCACCGCGCTGCCCGCGGTGTCCTCGGCCGCCGCCAGCTCGGCCAGGTACTCGACCGGCAGGTCGGCGACCGGGCGTCGGCGGACCCGTCGCAGGTGGTCCATCGCCCGGTTCCGGGCGACCGTCGCCGCCCAGCCCCGGAAGCCGTCCGCGTCCCCCTGGAAGCTGCCCAGGTCACGGGCGATCTGCAGCCAGGCTTCGGAGGCGATGTCCTCGGCGTCCTCGGGGCCGCCGCCGACCAGCACCCGCAGATAGCGCAGCAGGCCGGGCTGGACGGTCCGGAAGAGCAGCCGGAAGGCGTCCTCGTCGCCGCGCTGCGCCGCACGGACGGCTTCGGCGAGGTCGGGGGCCGGGGGTTCGGGACTGTGCACCCGCCACATCATGCGGCATACCCGGGCAGGTCCAAAGACCCCCTGGCTGCGGCCGTTAGCCCGCAGCGGGTAGCTCTGTCCCCGACATAACTTGGTGGTACACGAAGCGGAACGCCTTCCCAGCGCGCCTCCGCCGCCACCCACCACTGAGGACGCCGCGATGACCGCTGCTCAGGAACTCTTCGCCGAGGGGATGCGCGAGCACTTCGCTCCCGCCCTGCGGGCGCTGGGGCTGACCGACCAGCGCGGCTCGTTCGGCCTCCCCGCCCCCGACCACTGGGCCCTGCTCGGCGTACAGCCGATCGGTCAGGACGAGTACGCACTGCGCTACACCGTCACGCTCAGCCTGACCGCCAAGGCGGACTGGCCGGGCCCGGGCGAGCGCCCCGACCCGAACGCCCCGACCGGGGCCGAGCTCTGGCACGCCCGGATCGGCGAGCTGATGCCGGTGGACGGCGAGATCTGCTGGGAGGTCTCGCCCGGACCGCGCTGGCTGGTCGCGGTCGAGGACTCGGCGGCCGCCGTCCGGCACTACGCACTGCCCGAGCTCCGCCGCCGGCTGGCCGCCGCGGCCGCGACCGGGCCGGTCCGGCTCGCCGAGACCTACCTCTCCCCCGCCGAGCTGGAGGAGGTCAACGCCGCGCTGCTGACCGCCGCCGTGGCCCGGATCCAGCGGGCCGAACTGGTCGACAAGACCCTGCTGCTGACCGGCGCCTGGAGCCGGTCCGACCCGGTGGCGCAGGAGGTGCTGACCGGCGTCGCCCAGGGCTTCCTGACCGCCGGGGACGACCGCTTCCGGCAGGTCAGCTGCGTGGACTCGCTCGGCCGGGAACTCTGGCTGTTCCGGGGCTCCGGCGGCCTGGCGTTTTAATGGCTGGCCGCCGGGCGGCCGGGGCGTGGACACTGCGAGGCATGGCGCAATTCGCGGATTTTGACTCCCGTGGCTATCCGATGGTGGATGTCCGGACGGGATACGGACAGTGGGTCGGCAGCTACGAGCGGACCGTCGAGGACCTGATGGACCTCGCGGTGCTGGACCGGCTGACGGTGCCCGACTGGGCATCGGCCGGGCGGGCCGCCGACCTCGGGTGCGGGACGGGGCGGACCGGGGTGTGGCTGCGCGCCCAGGGCGTCGGCGCGGTGGACGGAGTCGACCTCACTCCCGAGATGCTCGCCCTGGCCGGCGCCAAGGGCGCACACGACAGGCTGGTGGAGGCCGACCTGGCCGCCACCGGGCTGCCGGACGGCGGGTACGGGTTGGTGATCTCCTCACTGGTGGACGAGCACCTGGCCGACCTCACCCCGTTCTACCGGGAGGCGTACCGGCTGGCCGCCCCCGGCGGGCTGTGCGTCCTGGTCGGCCTGCACCCGCAGTTCATCATGGCGGCCGGGATGCCCACCCACTTCACCACCGACGGGGGTGAGGACCTCGCCATCGACACCCACCTGCACCTGGTCAGCGACCACCTCACGGCCGCACTGGCCGAGGGGTGGCAGCTGGCCGAGATGCGGGAGGGCACGGTCGGCGACGAGTGGATCGCGCTGAAGCCCAAGTGGTCCCGGTTCCGGGGCATCCCGGTCTCCGCCGCCTACGTCTGGCGCAAGGCCTGACCGTACGTCAGAAGCCGCCGGCGGGGGTGGTGACCATCCTGGTCCGGCCGTCCGCCAGGGCGGCCAGGCCACCCTCCAGCCGGGGCGCCCGGGTCGCGCCGAGCAGGGTGTACGCCTCCTCGACGGTGACCCAGCGGTAGTCGTCCAGCTCGCCCGCCGGGAGGGTGATCGGGCTGTCGGCGGGGATGGTGCCGAAGTCGAACAGGAAGTGCACGGCCGGGTGTGCGAGGTCCTCGGTCGGGTGGGTCCAGGCCACCGTGAGCAGCGGTCCGGCCTGCCCCACCAGGCCGGTCTCCTCCAGCAGCTCCCGGCTCGCGCACTGGGCGGCGTCCTCACCCCGGTCCACCGTGCCACCGACGAACTGCCAGTCGGGGCGGTAGCCCGCCTTCACGATCAGCACCCGGCCCGCCGGGTCGCGGATCAGACAGCCCGCCGCCGCGTACACCCGGGGCAGCGAGGCCAGCCACTGGTCGCGGGGCTGCAGGGTCTTGCTCTCCTCGGACATGCACTCTCCTCAGGCAGACGACGTGTCGCCCCCACTCTCCCGTACCCGGGCACGCACCGGGGCGGGCGCCCGGATCACCGGAACGCCCGCCCCGCTCGGCTCAGTGGGCGGAGTGCTTCTCGGCGCCCCGGTGCCGGTGGCCGGGCAGCTCGGCGTGGTGGGCCGGGCCGCCCTGCATCGCCGGGGCAGCGAACGAGCGGCGGCCGCCGTGGCTGAAGGCGGCGTCACCGAGCCGGGGGCCGGAGTCGGCGCCCATCGCGTGACCGGCCATCATCGGTGGCTGCGGTCCCGGATCGGCCACCATGCCGCGGCGTTGCAGCAGCTCCTGGGTGCCGCGGCGGAGCTTGGTCATCTTGCCCGTGGATCGCTTGGTCATCGTCGACCTCCGTTCGGCGAACGATCGCCCCGCCGGTGTGCGCGGCGATCCGGACGCCAGGCAGTTATGCCCGGATTCTAAGCCTTTATCCGATTAGCGGTACTCGTCTTCGTCGAGCTCCACCACCCGGGCCTGCTCCGAAGCATCCGCGTCGTCCGCCGCATCGGTGCCGAGCGAACGGCGCTCCCTGAGCTGCTCGTAGTCGTCGCCCAGGTGCTCGGCGACCACCCGCTCGCCGTCCACCGCCTCCTGGACGACCGGCACCGCCTCCTCCTCGAAGTCGTCGAAGTCCTCGGGAAATTCGGGGTTCTCGGGATTCTGGGGCATGACGTCCATCCCTGCTGATGCGGAGCCCCGGCTTGCCCCGGGGGTCCTAGACACCCTCTAGCAGTATCCGACTCCGGTGGCACGACTGCGCACCCTCGCCGGGTGGGTGGTGTCGTATCAGCCGATCGGTTGATATCCGGGTCGGCTGTCGCGTCGACGGGGTCGGGGGTGCGGCCGGGTGAGGATCGAAGCAGAGCGGGAGCCGCAGGCTTCCGAAGGCGATCCGACGAGGAGCAACTCCCATGCAGAAGATGAGCGTTCGGACCCGGGTCCTGACCGGCGCAGTGGCCCTGGCAGCGGTCGGGGCGGGCACGTTCGGTGCACTGTCGGCCTCCGCCGCCCCGCAGACCGCGGCGGCCCGGCCGGCCGCCGACGTGAAGAAGTCCGACACGATCACCAGCACCCACCTGAGCATCGCCGCCGCCACCAAGGCCGCCCAGGCCGCGCTGGCCGCCGCCGAGCAGGAGAACCAGCGGGTCACCGTCGCGGTGGTGGACCGGAACGGGAACACCCTGGTCACCCTGCGCGGCGACGGGGCCGGCCCGCAGTCGTACGAGTCGGCGGAGCGCAAGGCGTTCACCGCGGTGTCCTGGAACGCGCCGACCTCCGAGCTGGTCAAGCGGCTCGCCCAGGCTCCGAACCTGAAGGACATCCCCGGCACGCTGTTCCTCGGCGGGGGTGCTCCGGTTGCCGACCAGGGCGCACCGATCGCGGGCATCGGTGTCGCGGGCGCGCCGAGCGGGGACCTCGACGAGAAGTTCGCCCAGGCGGGCGTGGCCGCGCTCGGCAAGTAGCTCGGGTTCTACGGTCCAGGGGCTCGGGGAACTGCGACGCCGGCCCTTGCAAGGTGATCCGTACATAGATGGTCAGGCACTTTCGCAGTGACCCGCACGCCAGATCTCCTCGCAGTTCCCCGAGCCCCTGGACAGTGCAACTTTAGGACCTGCCTACAGCGCAGCTGCGCGAGAGGCGCGGGCAGCCAGTTCGTGGAGGTAGCTGCGGAGTTCGGCGGGCTCGTGGACTTCGAACTCGCAGCCGAGGCTCGCCAGGCGGAGGGCGAGCCACTCCAGGGAGTCGGCTCGGGTGCGGAGGCGGGTGCGGTCGGGGTCGAGGGCTTCGACCTCGTCGCCGGGGTGACCCAGGCGGTCCTGGAGGCGGTGGAGCGGGGCGTGCAGGGTGGCCACGGCGGTGTAGCTGCGGGCGCGGTTGCTCAGCCGGGCCGCGACGTACGCGCCGGCGTCCTCGGCCGGGAGCTCGCGGGGCAGGGTGCGGGCCCCGGTCGGCTCCGGTGCGCGGACCCGGTCGACCCGGAAGATCCGCCAGTCGTCCCGTTCGTTGTCGAAGGCGACCAGGTACCAGCGACGGCCGGTCGCGACCAGGCGGTGCGGTTCGACCAGCCGCCTGGTCTCGGCGCCGTCCCCGGCCCGGTACTGGAACCGGACCTTCTCCCGCCCGGCGGCGGCCGAGGCCAGCGTGGTGAGCACCTCGGGGTCGACCCGGGGGCCGCCGCCGACCAGTGGGACGGTGGCCGCGTTGAGCGAGCCGACCCGGTGGCTCAGCCGGGCGGGCAGCACCTGGACCAGCTTGGCCAGCGCCCGTACGGAGGCCTCCTCGATCCCCTCGACCGCCTGCCCGGCGGCGGCCCGCAGGCCGACCGCGATGGCCACCGCCTCCTCGTCGTCCAGCAGCAGCGGCGGCATCGCGGCGCCGGCCACCAGCCGGTAGCCGCCGATCGCGCCCTTGCTGGCCTCCACCGGGTAGCCCAGGTCGCGCAGCCGCTCGATGTCCCGACGGATGGTGCGCGGGCTGACCCGCAGGCGGTCGGCCAGCTCGCTGCCTGGCCACTCGCGCGGGGTCTGGAGGAGCGAGAGCAGGCTGAGCAGCCTCGCGGGGGTGTCGGTCATGCGGGCCAGCATGCCGTACCAAGCGGTCAGGATCTGACCTAGTTGCCCGCTACCTTCGGTCCGTTCCCAGCTGAAGGAGTACACCCCTCATGTCACCCGTCACGGACCTGCCCGACCGCCGCCGCTGGCTGGCGCTCGCCGTGGTGATGACGGCCAGTCTGATGGACCTGGTCGACGTCACCATCGTCAACATCGCCATGCCGAGCATCCAGCAGGACCTGGGCGCGACGTACAGCACGCTCCAGTGGATCACCGCCGGGTACGCGCTGGCCTTCGCGATCGGTCTGATCACCGGCGGGCGGCTCGGTGACATCTACGGCCGCAAGCGGCTGTTCCTGGTCGGGATCACCGGTTTCACGCTGGCCTCCGCGCTCTGCGGGCTGGCCGGCAGTCCGGAGATGCTGGTCGCCGCCCGGGTGCTGCAGGGTGCGACGGCCTCGCTGATGGTGCCTCAGGTGCTGTCGATCATCCACGTCACCTTCCCCGCGCACGAGCGCGGCAAGGTGTTCGGGATGTTCGGCGCGATGGTCGGGCTCGGGGCGGTGCTCGGGCCGCTGCTGGGCGCACTGCTGACGGAGTGGGACCTGTTCGGCCTGGGCTGGCGGCCGATCTTCCTGGTCAACCTGCCGATCGGGATCGCCGGGCTGCTGCTGGGCGCGAAGTACGTCGGCGAGTCCCGGGCCCCGCAGGCGCTGCGGCTCGACCTGGTCGGGATGCTGCTGGCCGGGGCCGGGCTGCTGATGCTGCTCTACCCGCTGACCCAGGGCCGGGAGTCGGGCTGGCCGGTCTGGGGCTTCGTCTCGATGGGGCTGAGCCTGCCGGTGCTGGTGCTGTTCGTGGCGTACGAGAAGGCCAAGACCCGGCGGGACGGTTCGCCGCTGGTGGAGCTGGCGCTGTTCCGGGTGAAGAGCTTCGCGGCGGGCATCGGGGTGCAGCTGAGCTTCGGGATCGCCTCCGGCATCTTCTTCATGGTGTGGACCCTCTACATGCAGCTCGGCCTCGGCTGGAGCGCGCTGCGGGCCGGGCTGACCGGGGTGCCGTTCTCGCTCGCGGTGTCGGTGGCGGCGGGCCTGTCGGTGCAGATGCTGGTGCCCAGGTTCGGACGGCGGGTGCTGCAGGCCGGGGCGCTGGTGATGGCGGCCGGGGCGCTGCTCTACCTGGCCGGGGCGGGCCGGTACGGGACCGGGATCGAGCCGTGGCAGATGGCGCTGCCGCTGGTGGTGATGGGTCTCGGGATGGGCCTGATCGTCGCCCCGCTGACCGACCTGGTGCTCTCCGAGGTGCCGGGCGAGCACTCCGGATCGGCCTCCGGGCTGATCAACACCACCCAGCAGCTGGGCATCGCGATGGGCCTCGGGCTCTCCTCGGTGGCGTTCTTCACCGTGGTGGACGCGGCCGACCCGGCCGTCCAGGCGATGGGCCCGGTCTTCGTGAACGCCTTCCAGCACGCGCTGTGGTGGGTGACCGGCGGACTGCTGCTGGTCTTCGCGCTGGTCTTCGCGCTGCCCCGGCGGGCCCCGCGGCCGGCCGTCGAGGCCGAGGCGCCGGAGCAGGAGCTGGTCCTGGTCTGACGACCGCTCAGCGGGCCCGGTACGGAGCATCCGTACCGGGCAAGAGCCACGGCCGAGTCGCGCCCCCGGCGAGCAGCAGGGTCAGCAGGCCGGGGGCCACGGTCTGGCCCAGGGTCCAGGAGAGTTGATAGACCGCCAGGTAGCGGCCGCGCAGCTGCTCGGGGGCGAGCGAGACGCTCAGTTCCTCGGCGAACGGTGTCGCGGCGGTCTCCGCCAGCGTGTAGAGCAGCATGGCCAGGAGGAGACCGGCCGGCACCGCCCAGCCCGGGGTGCGGGTCAGCACCGCGAAGATGCCGAAGGCCAGCGCGTTGATCCCGCAGGCGGCGGCGATCACCCTGGTCGGCCGGAACCGCTCCAGCCACTTGCTCACCAGGGTCTGGGTGAGCGCGACCTGAGCACCGTTCAGCACCAGCAGCGCACCGGCGATCCAGGCCTCGCGGTGCAGGCCCTCGGTGATGTAGACGGCCACCAGCAGGCTCTGGATCAGCGCCGAGAAGACGGAGCAGACGTTGATCGCCACCAGCAGCAGGTAGCGGCGGTCCCGGAGCACCGTCCGGTAGCCGCCCCCGGCCGGGGCCCTGCCCGGTACCGCCCGGACCGCCGGGCGCCAGCGCCACAGCAGCAGGACGGCGACCAGGTAGCTGACCGCGTTGGCCGCCACCACCCCGCGCAGCCCGGCGGTGCCGCCGATGCCGACCAGGAAGGCGCCGAGAGCGCCGCCGAGCCCGAGACCGACGTTGCGCAGCATGTGGATCATCGCGAACCAGCGCGGCCGCTCCGCCCCGTCCGCCGCCAGCACCACCAGTCCGGTGCTCGACGTCCAGTAGGTCACCGCGCCGACCTGGGCCAGCCAGGCGGCCGCCACGATCTGCCAGACCTGCTGGCTGAACAGGAAGCCCGTGTAGCCGACCGCGGAGATCAGGTTGCCCGCCAGCGCCAGCCTGCGCGGGCCCCAGCGGTCGATCAGCGGACCGACCGTCACCGCCGTCGGCACCGCGAGCAGCCGGGCCAGCGTGAGTGCCCCGCCGATCACCGGCAGCGTGAGCTCGGTGGTGCGGGCGAAGTAGACCAGCACGAAGGCCAGCACCAGCCCGGTGCCCAGGCTGTCGATCACGCTGGCACCGACCAGCCCGCCGTTCCCCGCCACCCGGGGCAGGCCGAATCTCCGCAAGGTACGCATGGCCGACGGCCCCCTCATCCAGAACGCGGACCGGTCTGCTGGAATGAGTGCCGGTCGCGGGGACGACCCTGCCAGCGCCGCCCCGGGCCGCCCACAGATTTCATCCTGCTCGAATCGTCCGGAGGCGGACCGTGCTCAGCCTGCAGTTCTCCGCCCAGGACCTGGCCCGGACCCGGTTCGGCCACTCGCCGCTCTGGGAGGTGGTCACCAGCATCGAGGCCCTCAAGGACCCCGGCGGCAAACCCCTGCACCTCGGCTGGGCCCGCGACACCCGGGCCGCCCTCCCGGCGGTGGACCTCTCGCTGCTGTTCGCCCTGGTGCCGATCCCCACCTACTACGTCCCGAGCTTCCTCACGCCCGTCCCGCAGACCGAATCCCCCTCCCTCGACGACGAGTTGGCCGCGCTGGCGGTCACCCCGCCGGAGACCGTCCGGGCCGATCTGGAATTGCTCACCGGCCCGCTGCCCACCCCACTGGCCGCCCTGCACCGCGATCCCGCCGACGGGCTGGCCCGGCTCGCCGACCAGATCCGGGCCTACTGGGAGGTCGCCATCCGGCCGCACTGGAGCCGGATCCAGCGCCTGGTCGAGGGCGAAGTCCTGTACCGCGCCCGGTCGATGGCGCACGGGGGTGCCGCCGAACTCTTCGAGGCGCTGCACCCGCAGGTCAGCTGGTCCGACGACACCCTCCGGGTCAGGCACCGCTTCTACGAGGCCACCCGCACCCTGGACGGCGGCCGGGGTCTGGTCCTGGTCCCCACCGTCTTCGTCTGGCCCGGTGTCTTCTCCCAGAGCACCCCGCCCCGTCAGCCCGGCCTGGTCTACCCGCCGCGCGGCATCGCCACGCTCTGGGAGAGCCCCCGCGACCGGGCACCCGACGCGCTGGCCGCCCTGCTCGGCCGCTCCCGGGCCACCCTGCTGACCGAGCTCGGCTCCCCCGCCTCCACCACCGAACTCGCCGCCCGCACCGGCATGCCGGCCCCCACCGTCTCGCACCACCTCACCACGCTCCGCGCGGCCGGCCTGGCCGTCTCACACCGCACCGGCCGCACCGTGCTCTACCTGCGCACCCCGCTCGGCGAGGCACTGCTCGGCGCGAGCCCTACTCCGTGACCCTCCGGCTGCCCGGCATCCGGAGCAGCAGCAGCGGGCGGCCGGTCTCGACGATGAACGCCTCCACCCCGTTGACCGCGCCGAGCACCAGCACCACCAGCACCGCCGTGACCGCCTGCGGCAGCGCCGAGGCGACCGAGGCCAGGGCCAGACAGGCCAGGGCGCCCGCCGTACGCGGCACCGCGGCCGCGCCGAACATCCGCCAGCGGGCGTAACAGAACCCGGCCAGGTAGAGCGCCGCTCCCGGCGCCAGCATGAACTGCGGTATTTCGTGCGGATGTTGACCTGGGTGCGCGAGCAGCTCCTCCAGCCCGACCGCCATCAGGATGATGGCCACCGCGTACGCCAGGTGCGCGTAGCTGAACACGTCCCGGACGATCCTGGCCTGCACCGGGTCGACGTCCAGGCTGTGCCGGGCCGCCGGGGCGCTGTAGTGGAAGTAGGCCCACCAGAGCTGCACGATCAGTACGAACGCCACTCCCAGGGTGAGCAGGGCGACCGTACCGAGGTGGCCGTCCGAGACGTGTCCGCCGGAGGCGATCACCGTCTCGCCGAGCGCCATGATGACGAACAGGCCGAACCGCTCCGGGAGATGGGAGGTCTCGAACCTGGCCCGGTCCAGCCGCTTGCCCAGCAGTGTGGTGCCCAGCACCTCGATCAGCGCCCCCGCCGCCCACAGGACCTGGCGCGGTCCGCTGTCCAGGAAGGCGCCGAGCAGGAACAGCGGGCCGCTCACCAGCAGGCTGACCGAGAACGGCTCGATCCGCAGCCCGCCGAAGGTCGGCCAGCGCCGCATCCGCTGCCACAGGATCAGCCGCATCAGCACGTAGCAGACCCCGAACAGCACACCCCGGTCCCCCAGGGCGTCCGGCACCGCCACACTCATGCCCAGCCCGCAGGCCGCCAGCGCGAACACCAGCAACCGACCGTGCACCCCGTCGAGGCTCTCCCCCGTCGCGTTGCCGAGCAGTGCCGCCCCGACCCAGCCCATCCAGAGCGGCAGGAACAGCATGATCGCGGTCGCCACCTCCAGCAGCGAGTGCGCGTGTGCCAGCGCCACCGCGATCTGGGTGATGGCGAAGACCCACACCAGGTCGAAGAACAACTCCGCCCAGGTGACCCGCTGTTCGGCGCGTTCCCCCTCCTCGGCCTTCGGTCTCTCGGCCACGCCCCCGGTCATCCCCGTCCCCCTTCAGCACTCATCCGTACCGGCCCATCGTGCTGATCACCCGGGCCCGGGGCAACGACCTGTCAGAAACCCGCCATCCATCGCCGGGAGCCGCAGCCTCGAGTGGGTCGGCCCACGCGGGCCGCCGGGGGGCAGCGAGTACGCTGGCGCGTCGTTGTCCGAACGGGGGAAGGGGCCGAAATGGCCACGGTCACAGCGTCGTCGGGGTCGCCTGCGGCGTCCGGCCCGGACGGGTGGGGACGGCTGCTGGAGGAGGTCGCCAGAACCGGGCGGCGCCTGCGGCGGGACGAGCTGGAGGCGCTGCGGGAGTACGGGGGCCGGTGTGCCCTGGCGGGGCGGGGGCTGGCCGAGCTGGTCGACGAGCAACTGGCCGAAAGCGGGCGGGTCTGGGCGGGGCAGCCGGTGGACGGGGCCGCCATGGTCGCGCTGCGGGCGGCGGTGGCCGCACTCGCCGACGGGCACGGCCGGGCCTACCGGGAGCAGTTGCACCAGGAGGAGGCCTGGCGGCGGGAGTTCGTCGCCGACCTGCTGAGCAGCCGGAGCGACCTGGGCCGGCTGGCCGAGCACGCCGAGCGCTTCGGGCTCAACCTGGCCTGCGCCCATATCGTGGCGGTCGCCGACGGCGACGGCTACGACCCCGAGGACCCCTTGGTGCGCGGGGTGGAGCGGCAGTTGCTCGGCCGCTTCGGCGAGCAGGAGGTGCTGCTCGCCGTGAAGCACGGGCGGCTGGTCTGCATCCTGCCCGCCGGCCCCGGCGAGGGTGCGGCGATCCAGGCGTTCGCGGAGCTGACGGGGCGTCGGCGGGTGGTGGTCGGCCGTCCGCACAGCGGGCCGGGCGGGGCGGTCCGCTCGTACGAGGAGGCCCGGAGCGCGCTGGAGCAGGCCAACCGGCTCCGGCTGCCGGGGCAGCTGCTGTCCGCTGCCGATCTGCTGGTGCTGCCGGTACTGCTGCGGGACCGGGTCGCCCTGGAAGAGCTGGTGAACGGGGTGCTCGGCCCGCTGCGCGAAGCGCGCGGCGGGGCGGTGCCGCTGCTGGAGACCCTGGCCGCCTACGCCGACTCGCGCTATGTGCTGGCGGAGGCGGCGCGGCGGCTCGGGCTGAGCGTCCGGGCGCTGTCGTACCGGCTGGACCGGATCGTCCGGCTGACCGGGCTGGATCCGGACGATTCGCTCCAGCGCTACACCCTGGAGACGGCGGCCTTCGGCGCGCGGCTGCTCGGGTGGCCCGATCAGTCCGCTGCGGGGTAGCCCGCGCACAGCGCCCGCCAGCGGGCGGTCTGCTCGGCGGTGGCCCTGCCGCGCAGCTGGGCGAGCTTGAGCAGGTTGGCCTCGGCCGCGCTGCCGAGGGTCCGTGCCTCGGCGATGTAGTGCTCATCGAGCAGGGCCTCGAGTTCGGTCTCGTTGAGCACCGGGTCGACCCGTGCGGCGAGTCGGGCCATCGTCCGGTAGGAGCCCTGGAGCAGGAACGGCGGCTCGATCCTGGTGCTCTCCTGCTGAGCGGCGGAGTCGATGTAGGCGCGGTTGACGGTCAGGACGGTGCGCTGGACACTGCGCAGCCGGGCCAGGGTGGCCAGGACCCGGTCCAAGTCCTGGACCGGCCGGGTGAGTCGGTCGGCCTGGGCGCCGGGGTCGCCGTCGGCCAGAGCGACCAGCAGCCGCAGCTCGGCCGGTTCGGCCCCGGCCAGCGGGGCGAGCACCGGATTGGCGGCGAGCGCGTTCTCCAGGAAGGAGAGCGCGAACAACTCCTGACGCTCCGACAGCACTTCGCCGAGACTCCAGACGTCGGCCCGGTTGGCCAGCATGTCGGGGACCTGGAACCGCCGGCCGCTCGCGGTGTAGGGGTTGCCGGACAGGCAGACCGCGAAGCGGCGCCCGCGCAGATCGAAGCTGCGGGCCCGGCCCTCGCTGACGGCCTCGATCCGGCGCTGGGCGTCGCACAACGGGAGGAACTTCTCCAGGAGTTCGGCCGAGACGTGCTGGATGTCGTCCAGGTGCAGCAGCACGCCACTACCCGCCTCCAGCGCGAAGACGATCTTCTCGACCTCGTGCCGGGCGGCGGCATCCGGAGCCCGCTCCGGGTCCAGTGAGGTGGTGCCGGTACCCAGCGCCGGGCCGTCGATCCGGACCATCAGCAGGCCCAGGCGGTCGGCGACGTACTCCAGCAGGCTGGTCTTGCCGTAGCCGGGCGGGGAGAGCAGCAGCAACAGGCCGCTGCGGTCGGGGCCGGCCCCGAGCGTGCCGAGCTGCTTGGCCAGGTTGTCGCCGATCAGGGGGAGGTAGACCTCGTTGATCAGCTGGTTGCGGACGAACCCGGCCGGCGGGCGGGGGTGGTGGTCGTCCAGCCGCAGGCGGGTCCGCTCGGCGGCGAGGACCTCCGTGCGCCGTCGCTGGAAGGCCCGGAAGGCGGCGCCGCGCTTCTCCCTGAACTCGTGGGCCCTGTGCGGCAGTTCGTCGATCCGCACGGTGAGCTGACCGTCCCGCACCCGGGGGTGGGTGCCGAGCAGGCCCTCGACCGTCTCACCGAGCGGTACGTCGAGTTCGTAGCGCGGCAGGGCCGGGGCGCAGAGCCGGGCCACCGCCTCGGCGAGGCCGTCGGGCTCGGGCCCGGCGTAGGACCCCAACCAGGCGGTGGCGAGTTGGTGGCAGGCGGGGAGGTCCCCGGCGAGCGCGGTGAGGTCGGCCGCGAGCTGCGGGGCCGCCGCCGTGCGCCGGAATCCGTCGAGCAGCGTGCGGGCGGCGGCGCTGCCCGCGAAGCCCGCGCGCCCGTCGGCGAGCTCCTCGACCAGGTACCCGCCCACCGGCGGGCCCACGGGCAGACCTCCGACCTCGCAGAATTCCCTCGCCGCATCGGACAGTTCGACCGCCAGCTCGGCCAGCGCACCGGATGGCCCGAAGGTGTCGCGGGCCAGTACGAGCGAGCGGGCCCGGCGCTGCCAGGCACCACGTCGCCCTTCGTCCGCCCCGTGCGCCCAGAACAGCTGCGCGGCCGCCCGTACTCCGGGCGGGTGGGCCAACAGCCCTGCTCCGGCGCGCAGTCGGAGCAACGCGCCGAGGATGAGTGCCGCGTCCTGGTCGTGCACGCCCCGCTCGTAGCCTTCGTCGTACGCCTGCTCCGCCGCGCGGCGGACCTGGTCCGGCAGCGGTTCGTCGGTGGCCGTCTCCAGCAGGCCGGTGGCCAGGTACTCGGCGCGGTAGAGCGCGGGCGACTCGCTCACCAGCGGCTGGGCCCAGAACTCGCGCCCGGCGAGCAGCTCGGGGGCCGGGGCGGGCCGCCGGTAGGCCGTCCCGGTGACCGCGAAGACCAGCTGCTCGCCGTCCTGTTGCAGCGTCAGCTCGACCGGCTCGCGCCGTACGGCGAAGCGGTGCCGGCCGAACCGGACGCTCGCGCCGCCGTCCTCGGCGAGGTCGGCCCGGTCCCGCAGGGTCCGGACGGCCGCCCGGACGGCACCGGCCAGGCCGTCCGCCAACTCCTGGGCGCCGGCCTGGTCGTCCAGTGTCCGCAGCTCGTCGGCGGCGGCGCGGACGCGCAGCGCCATCGGGTCGGCGGCCGCTGCGGCGTGGATGTCCTCCTGGGTGGCCAGCCCGGCGAGTCGGCGGCGCAGCGCCTCCAGCGCTCGCTGCCCGGAAGCCGCACTCCGGCCGACCCGGGCGGCGGCCTGGTCCAGCAGACTCTGCCTGCGAGTGGCGAACGCCTGCCGGATCTCCTCCCGGCGCGCGGCCAACTCATCGGCGAACTCCGCAACTTCGGCGAATCTGGCCTCCATTCCGTCCAGCCGCAGCAGTAGCCCGGCCAGCCGACCGTCGCAGTCGGCGGGCGTGGCAGCGGCGGCCAGCGCCGCCGTGGTCGCCTGGGCGAGCAGCGCGGATTCGGCGGCGTACGCGGCGCGCAACTCCTCGTCCAGCAGGGCGCGGCGACGGGTCTCCAGGACGGCCCGGGCGCGGTTGACGGCGGCCAGCACCTCGCCGATGGCGAGCAGCACGGCGGTGCCCGCGCCCGGATCGGCAGCCACCGCGCCGGTCACCAGATCGGTCACCACGGCCAGGGCGTCCGCCTGTCCGGCGAGCCGGTCGGCGAGCTGCACCGCCTCGGCCGCACTCGCCACCCCGGCAGCCGTCTCGGCCGCCGCCAGGGCGGCGGCCAGTGAGGCGGCGAAGGCGTCCGGACCGGCGAACCAGGCGAAGGCCCGCTCGGTCGCCGTTGCCAGCTCGGCGGAGAGCTGCGCCTCCAGCTGATCCAGCTCGGCGAGGTCGATCCTGGGCAGCTCGCGCAGGGTTCGGAGTCGGCCCTGGGCCCGGCGCAGCTCGGCCAGCAGAGCAGTCCAGGCCGCCGCGTCGGCGGGCGGCTCGCCCACCGAGCGGCGGATCAGCGTGGCAGTCTCCTCGCCCGCCCGGTCCAGCGCCTCGGCCGCCCGGGCGGCCAGCACTCCGATCCGGGCCTGCTCGGCGGTGAGTTGCTCGGCGGCGCCGCGCAACTCGGTGAGTGGCGCGAGCAGCCCGGCCTCGGCGAGCCAGTAGTGGCGGTCACCGACCTTGGCGCAGCTGTCCAGCAGCAACGCCGTGGCGGCGGTGGCCTGTTCGCTCGCCGCTGCGGTCGCCGTACGGACCACGTCGAGGCAGTCCGCGATGCCGCGCACCAGGTCGGCGTTGCCGATCCGCTCCAGCGGGCCGTCGCCGACCGGCTGGGCGGCGGCGTACTCGGCGGAGAGGAACGGGGTGCGCCACAGCTGGAGTTCATGGGTCCGGACGAGCTCGCGGTCCGCCCTGAGCAGCACCAGCGTGCCGTCGGGCAGCAGAGCGCAGCCCGCACCGTGCAGCGCGGCCCCGGCCTCCCGGCGGACGGTGTTCCACGGCAGCAGCAGCGCCTGGGCGTGGCCGGGTCGGCGCAGGATGTAGAGCAGGTCCTCACCGTTGGGCGAGGGGAGCACCGCGTCGAAGTGCAGTTCTTCGGCGCCGGGGGCGGCTCCGCTCCGGAAGGCCCGGTGGCTGCCGTCCGCCAGCTCGTACCCGCCGGGGAAGAGCAGGCCCTGCTCGGCCGGGAGCAGCCTGGCTCCGTACCCGAGCGAGTCCTGCCGACGCACCGAGCCGGTACGGGTGTTGACGACCAGACAGCGGTCGGCGGACTCGTTGTAGGGACGGACTCTGAGCAGCAGCAGCGGCCCGGTCGTGGCGTACGCCACGGTGGCGTCGGCCAGGCTCTGCAAGGGGTCGTCCACCGTCTCCTCGAACAGGACCCGGCCGTCGGGCACCGAGCGGACGGTGAGGCTGCCCTCGGTGGCGGCGACCGAGACCACACCCTCGCCGCCCTCGATCCTGATCCGGCCCTGCTCGTGGTGGTCACGCCCGGCCGTGGTCCACGGCAGCTCGAAGGCCGCCGGCCGGGGCAGGTCGCGCTCGCCGTGGTTGTCCAGGTACTCGACCCGGTCGTCCGTCACCTGCCAGCGCAGGACCCGGAGGTCGCCCTCGTTCGCCCCGGTGCGAAAGACGGCCAGCAGCCGCCCCGCCGGGGTGCGCACCAGGTCGACCAGCCGGGAGCCCCGGAAGTAGCGCAGCAGTTCGGCCAGATCGCGGTGGAACCGCTCGTCGTCCAACAGGCCCGGGACGGCGGTTGGTTCCAGCGGTGAGCCGTCGGGGCCGTGCAGCGAGAGCAGGCCGGCCGGCAGGTCCGGTGCGGACGTGCCCAGCAGCAGGACGCCGGGCCGGACCGCGACCAGGCCGCAGGCGGTCGCCTCCCCGGCGGTGCGCAGCCGGGCCGAGCCCGCCAGCTCCAGGCCGCGGGTGCCGAAGACCTCCTGCCGACGGCCGTTCAACTCCGAGACCTGTCGCCCCAGTTCGGCGGCCCGGTCGGCGAGCCGCGCTCGCAGGACCTGGTAGGTGCCGTCCTCGACGCCCATCGCTGCTCTCCCCGCTCCCTGGTTACTTGGCGCTGCCGTTGGCCGACTGCACCGTGGCGGCCGGCACCGGCGCGATCGGCACCGTGACGGCCGGCACCGTGGCGTCAACTCCGTTGGTACCGAGCAGCTTCAGCAGCATCGCGAGGTTCCACGGCCCACCCGCCGCCAGCGAGCCGAGCACCTCGGTCGCGTCCGCCCCGAAGCTCCGGTCCCCACCGAGCCACTCCGCGCCCAGAGCCTGCACGGTCTCCGAGCTCCGGACCACACCGTCGATGCCCTTACCGAAGGACACCGCGCCGACCAGCCGCTCCAGGAACACGCTGTCCCCGCCGACGATGTCGATGTCCGCGCTCTCCAACCCGGCCGCCAGCACCGCCGCCTGGGCCTCGGCGACCTTCTGCTGGACCTCTAGAGCGGCCAGCCTGATCTCCTTGTCGGCGGCCAGTCGCAGCCGGAACTCCTCGTGCGCCCGGGACACTTCGTCCAGCGCGGCCATCGCCACCGCCTTCTCCTTGAGCCCGGCGGCCTCGCCCAGCAGCCGCTCCCTGATGCCGACGGCCTCCGCGAGCGCCTTGCTCTCGGTGACCGCCGCCTCGGCGAGGCCGACCTTCTCGATCGCCTCCGCCTTCTGCTTCAGGCCCTCGGCCTCTCCCTCCAGCCGGGCCCGGATCCCGGCCGCCTCGGCCAGCGCCTGACGCTCCGCCACCTCAGCCTGCGCCAGCCCGGCCGCACCGGCCCTGGCCCGCTCGCCCTCCGCCGTCAGGGCGGCGGCCGCCGCGTCGAGTTGGGCACTCTTCTGCCCGGCCTCGGCCAGCACCAGCTGCTCCCTGGCCCGGAAGTGCGCGGCCTGCTCGGCGGCCTCGGCCCCCTTGATGTCCTTGACCAGCCGCTCCTGCGCCTCCGCCTCGGCCGTGATGATCACGGCCTGCCGGGTCCGCTCGGCCTCCTGGACCACCCGGACCCGCTTGATCTCCTCCTCCTGCTCGGCCACCGTACGGTCCACCGCGACCCGCTCGCGGACCACCTCGGCGACGCCCCGGCGCTCCACCTCGACCTGCCGGTCCATCTCGGCCCGGGAGAGCTCGACCTCCCGCTCCCGGTTGACCACTTCCAGCAGGCGGTCCTTCTCGATCCGCTCGGTCTCGACGGCTATCACCCGCTCGCGGTTCTTCTCGGCGACGGCGATCTCCCGCTGCTGGTTCTCCCGCTGGACGCCGAGCAGTTCCTCGGTCCGCAGCAGCGCACCGTGTGCCCGCAGCCGCTCCTCCTCCTGGACCTGCGCCGTGGCCGCCTCCTCCTGGGCGCGCAGCGTCTCGATCCCCTTGCGCTGCCGGATCTCCGCCTCCGCCCGGCGGCGCTCCAACTCCAGTACGGCCTCCCGGGCGTCCACGTTCTGCCGGGTGATCTCCATCTCCTCGTTGCGCTGGAAGTCGTTGGTGCGGATGTGCTCCAGCGCGGTCAACTCGGTGATCTTGCGGATGCCCTGGGCGTCCAGCACGTTGGCCGGGTCGAGCTGCACCATCGGGGTCTGTTCGAGGTGGTCGATCGCGGCGTCGTCGAGGTGGTAACCGTTCAGGTCGGTGCCGATGGCCGCGATGATCCGGTCCCTGAACTCCTCGCGCTTGGTGTAGAGATCGGTGAAGTCGAGCTGCTTGCCGACGGTACGCAGCGCCTCGGCGAACTTCGCGCTGAACAGCGTCTGCAGGGTCTCCTGGTGGCTGGCCCGGTCGGTGCCGATCGCCTGCGCGACCTTGATGACGTCCTCGACGGTCTTGTTGACCCGGACGAAGAAGGTGATCTGGATGTCGGCCCGGATGTTGTCCTGGCAGATCATGCCCTCCCGGCCGGTGCGGGAGATCTCGATGGTCTTCACCGAGATGTCCATCACCTCCGCCCGGTGCATCATCGGGACCACCAGGGCGCCGGTGAAGGTGACATCGACCGACTTGGGGCGGTTGATGATCAGCGCCTCCCCCTGGACCACCTTCCGGAACAGCCGGCCGAAGAGCAGCAGAGTGCCCAGGCCGATGAGTAGCAGGACGGCGACGAGCACGCCGATACCGATGGTGACAACAGACATGGCCGGCCCCTTGGACGAGCTCACTGTGAATGGATGATGACGACGGATCAGTCGATGACAGGCAGGCCGGGCATGACCTCGGGCATCACGCGGAAGAACTCGCCGGCCGCGTCGTAGTCGTAGATGAGCGCGGACGCCCCCGCCGTCAGCCCGCGTCCCGGGCCCCCAGCTTCCGCGACGCTCTGCCGGACCTGCACCAGCGCGGCGGAGCCGTCGGCGGCACGGACCTCGGCCTGCCCGAAGTCGGGGCCGACCCGGCCGGTGCGGATCACGCAGGCCCGGCCGACGAAGTCCTGCCGGGTGGGCGGCGGAGCCGGGGTCGGCATCAACCGCCGCACCGGCCACGCCAGGACCCGCGCCCCCACCCACCCGGTGACCAGCGCCAACGGCAGCACGACCCCAGCCGCCCGCTCCCCGAGGACGGCCCGGCCGACCAGCGCACCGAACCAGCCGAAGGCGACCACCAGCGAGACCCCCACCGTGATCGGCACCCCGCCCAGGCCCAGCACCTTCTGCACTCCCCCGTGGCCCGCACGGCCCCCGCCATGCGCACCGTGCCCCCCGTGCGCACCGTGGCCCCCGCCGTGGCCGCCGTGGAAGTGCAGCCCCCCGACCAGCACCACCACCCAGTACGCCACCACGACCGCCAGCGCAAAGGTGAAGAGCACGGTGGGGTATCCCGTGACCGCCCCCAGAAACCCACCCACGTGCTGTCGCCCGCCTCTGCAGAACCCCGCTGCCGACGCTGCTGCGCCGCCGGGCTCAGCGTGGCAGCGAGGGGATCCGCTCCGCAGTGCGTGATCCCGGCAGTCCTGACCCCACCTTCATGTCCGGGATCAGCACCCGACGGCGGCGGTCACACCGGCCCGCGTGCCGCGCGACAGGCCGGCGGCGACCGAGATTCAGCGCGCGGTGGGCTCGCCGAGCCAGCCGAGGGCGGCGACCTGGATGCCGGCCTGGAAGCGGCTGCGGGCGTCCACCCGGACCATCAGGTCGGCCATCATCCGGCGGACGGTACGCAGCGAGACGCCGAGCCGCTGGCCGGCCCGCTCGTCGGTGAGGCCCTCGGCGAGCAGGCGGAGCAGTTCGCGCTCCTGGGCGGTGAGCCCGCGCGGGTCGCGCTGCACGGTCTCGCCCAACGTGATGGCCTGGTCCCAGAGTTGCTCGAACAGGGCGCGCAGGGCCGCGATCACGCCGGGGCTGTGCAGCAGCACGGCGCCCTTACGCGGGTCCTCCGGGTCGATCGGGACGATCGCGGTGGCGTTGTCGACCAGGATCATCCGCAGCGGCAGCGTCGGCGTGGTCCGGACGGCGCCGCCCAGGCCGTGCAGCCAGCGCGCGTACTGCACAGTGGCCGGGTCGTTGCGGACGCTGTCCTGGTAGATGGTGCGCATCCGGACGCCGCGTTCCAGGGTCTCCTGGTCGAGGGTGCGGCTGGCCTCCATGACCTGTAACGGCTGTGGGCCGCCGGGCGCGAGTGCGAGCACCTCGACGGCGGCGTCGGAGGCGAGTTGGATCAGCCGGCCGCGGACCTCGCCGAGGTCGGCGATCAGCTCGACCCCGGACTGGCTGCTGGGGGCGCGCACACTCGCGTACTCGGCGATCAGGCCGGCCATCGCGGCGCGGCTGCGCTCGATCTCCTGCTGGCGGCGGGCCGCCTCGGCCTCCTGGCGGGCCAGCAGGGTGGCCAGCCCGAGTTCGGGATTGACGGCCCGCCAGCGGTCCTCGGCACCGGTGGGCCTGGTGAGCGCCAGGTCGGCCAGGTGGTCGAGCGCCGCCCTGACCTCGGGCTCGCGCGCCTCCAGCCGGTCGGCGATGCCCTGGGTGTCCAGCTCGGGGTGGAGCAGCATCGTCCGGTACACCGCTTCGCCGAACGGGTCGAGGCCCATCGGCTGGGACTCGGTCAACGCCCCGTCACCAGAAGTGCGGACCACATCACACCCTCCCCGTGACCGGAATCAAACCGGTCGATCTGCAGCCCTGACAGGCGGTCAGCGTACCGTCACGAGCAGGAACATAGAACAGTCTTACGGACAATCACGGTGGTCCGATGGACGAATCGTGAAGGACAGGACGCCGAACGGGTCTCCCGGTGACAGAAGCTGCCTCCCAGGGCCGGGACCCGCGACATGTTGCTGCCAGGCGGAGAGATGCCACCTCCAACTTCCGGCCGACGAGCCGTCGGTGCCTACGCTGGCAGGTGTGTATGCGATTCGCGCCCATCTGGAGACGCCCGCCGGTCCACCGGCCGGCCACCCGGTGGCACCGGTCGTGCGGGACGGTCTGGAGCGCGGGCTCCGGGGGCCGGCCCGGCTCAGCCACGCGCGGATCCGGGTGACGCCGCAGGTGCTGGACGCCGTGGTGTTCGTCGCGGCCGGCAATCTGCTGGACGCCGAGGACGGACTGCGCGACGCCTGGCACGAACTGACCCGCGCCGGCGGTGTGCTGAGTGGCTGGCACCTTCTGCACTGCGAGGCCGACTCCAGGATCGCGCTCGGTCTGCACGAGCTGCCCAGCCGCCCCTGACCGACATCCGCGCAGGTCAGGGCAGTTATGCCCGCCCTGGCAGCAAGTGACCCGAGCTGGCCTCAGAGTGTCACGGCACTCTGGTGCCAGCTCCGAGTAGAGACACGGACCACTCCGGGCGGCCACTCTCATGGTGTCGGCAAGAACGACGGACCGGAACACCGGGACAGCAGCCCCTCAGGGGGCCCGGTACGGACCGTCAGCCGCGCACCCTCGATCCCCGGAAGCAGCCCGGGGCTCAGTTGAACGCGAGAGGATCGGGCACCCCCATGACGCAGAAGGTCCGTTTTATCACGATTGTCGCCCTGGGTTTCAGCGTCCTGACCGGTACCGCCGCCGCCGTCCAGCTGGCCGGTCCCGCCCCGACCGCCGTCGTCCTGACGGCCGACGGTGCCCCCGGTGACCTGGCCACGGTCGGCCAGCCCACCCCGGCGCCCGTTCCCGCCGCCACCACCACGCCGGTCCCGCTGCCCACCGGCCCCCAGGACACCTGGGGCTGGGGCTGAGCCGCCCGCCGCCACCTGCCCGACCGCTTGACCGCTTGACCGCTTGACCGCCTGACTGTCCGTCGGTTCGCCTGTTCGCCCTGTTCGCCCGACACTTCAACGCCACCGAGGTAGCCGGATGATCACCCTCCTGGATCACCCCCCGTACCGTTCGGCCCCGGCCCACACCGCCGGGACCCCCACCGTGAGCGTCCTGCTCGCCGACGGACACCACCTGTTCCGTTCGGGCCTCGGCGCCCTGCTCGACCGGGAGGCCGACCTCTCCGTGGTCGCCGAGTCGACCACCGCCGAGGAGGCCGCCGCCGAAGCCGCCCGGACCAGGCCGACCGTCGCCGTCCTCGACCCGGATCTGCCCGGACCCGGCGGACCCGCCACCGCCGCCCTGATCCGCGACCACGCACCGGCCACCGCCGTGCTGCTGCTGATCGCGGTGCCGCGCTCCTCCGACCTGCAGCGCGCGGTCGCCGACGGCGTCGCCGGGGTACTGCTCAAGGACGTACCGCCGGGCGCACTGATCTCGGCCGTCCGCGAACTCGCCCGGGGCGGACGGGTGTACGACCCCCGACTGGTGGCGGACGTGGTCCGGCCCGCCGCGATGCCGCTCACCCCGCGCGAGCTGACCGTGCTCGGCCACGTGGCCGAGGGGGCGACCATCAACGAGGTCGCGGCCGCCCTGTCGCTCTCCCCCGGGACGGTGCGCAACTACGTCTCGGCCGCGATCGCCAAGACCCACGGGCGCAACCGCTGCGACGCGATCCGGATCGCCCGCGAGAACGGGTGGCTCTGAGCCGACACCCAGCCCGGACATGCCGATGCCCCGCCACTCCACGGCGCAAACGGATCACCCTGTCCGAGGTCGGCGTCGCAGTTCCCCGAGCCCCTGACTTCCGAACCGTGTGCCCAATGGGTCAACTCGTGCGTGAGGACGCCACGATGTCGTTGAACCCGTGCGCGGTGCGCGGCATGTCCGCCGGTCGGCTGCCGATCAGGAACTCGCCGACCGAGGACTCCGCCGTCCAGTCCAGGCCGAGCGCCCGCGCCGCCGCGTCGGTGTCGCCCGAACCGAGGCCGCACGGCGCCAGCCCCATCGCCGTCGCCACCAGGTACAGCGTCTGGTAGACCACGCCGACGTGCTTGAGCGTCAGCGCGTACGCGATCTGGCTGTACTTCCAGGACAGCCGCCCGAACCGGGAGGTGACGGTCAGCAGTACCTGTGGGTCCACCGCGCAGCCGGTGGCCCGCCAGGCCGCCGTCATCAGCTCGCGGAACGCCGCCTCGTCGCCGGCTCCGGCGAACGGCCGGGGTCGCAGCCGGTGGGCCGCCGCGTCGTAGCGGTAGACCCCGGGCACCAGGCCGTCGCAGCGCACCACCGAGAGGTAGACCTCCAGTTCGCCGGTCGAGCCGCCGGCCGGGTACGGCCGGTCCACGATGTCGTAGCCGTGCGGGTCGGACGGATCGCCCGGGATGATCCGGCGGACCCGGGCCACCCGGTAGAGCAGTTCGCCCAACTGCGCCAGGGTGACCGGGGTTTCGGCGTACGAGCGGACCGAACGTCGGCCCTCCAGCACCTCGCTGAGCGCGGGGTCGCGGGCCAGCACCTCGTCCCAGTCCGGCACCGGCAGGTCGATCCCGCTGCCGTCCTCCCGGGGCCCCACGCCCGGGATCGCGGGCAGTTGGGCGATGTCGGTGTGGGCGAAGACGCCGCCGCTCGGGTAGTCGTGCCGGCCCGGTCGGCTGCGGGCGTGGAACAGCAGGTCGTGGAAGTCCCAGAGCGGCGGCTCGCCGGTCGCGCCGTCGTCCAGGAATCCGGCCCCCGCCAGCAGCCCGGCCAGCGCCTGCCCGGCCGAGGCGCTGATGCCCGCCAGCATCGCCGCCTCGGCCACCGAGCGGTTGGCGGTCACCGCCGCGACGAACGCCCCCGCCGCCGGCTGGTGCAGCGTCAGCCGGAACGGCGCCATCGGGGACTCCAGCACGCAGGCCCCGGCGTGCTCCTCCGGCAGCCGGCGCAGGTACGCGAACCGGGACAGCACCACGGAGGCCGGCGGGCGGACCAGGCCGGGCAGACCGGCCGCCCGCGCGATCGGTACGGCGGTCGCAAGCGGCTCGCCGAGCGGGTCGGCGATGGTCGTGGTGACCAGGTAGGGGAACCGGCTCAGCAGGTGGAACAGCCTGCCACCGTCGGCGATTTCGTCGACGTCGAGATGGGTCCTGGTGAGTGCGGCGAGCCGCTGGACGGTTTCGGCGCCGAGCGCGTGCACGCGCTGTCGGCCCCACGGGTGGCTGAGCTCCAGGTCGTCGCCCTGCGCGGTGACCTCCACCTCCGGGCGCAGCCGCAGCAGCGTGCGCGGCGTCCCGCCCTCGGCGGTGAGGTCGGGGGGCAGCTGTTCGGTCACGGTCATCGGGTACCTCTTTCCGGGCTGGACAGGCCGCCGCCGACGGGGCGGCGGCCCGGCGCTTCGTCAGATGAAGATCGGGATCGGGTTGAGCTCCTCCTCCGGGGTGGGCGTATCGAGCCAGCCCAGCGCCACCGGAACGTCGTACAGCCGGCCGGGCCCGAACCTGGCCCAGAAGTGCCGCATCCCGGGGACGATCACCTTGGCCACCGGCAGGCCGATGTCCGGGCGGGTCTGGTCGAGCACCAGGAACTCCATCCCCCGCTCCTCGACCAGGCGTTGGACCAGCGCCAGGTCATCGGCCAGGTCGTCGCCGGCCAGCTTCGTCCAGCGGGACGGGCCCGCCGCGGGGGCGGCCGGGTCGGGCAGCAGGTAGGGCTGGTTGGCCACCGTCGCGGTGGTCCACCACTCCTTCTGCTCGCGGTCGGCGCCCGCGTAGGTCACGTTGCCGTCGGCGTCGCCCGCGACCGGGCCGAGGAACTGGTTCATCTCGGTCAGCGCCCGGGTGAGCGCGATGTGCGGGTCGAGGTGCGCCCCGAAGGCGATCAGTACGTCCTCGGCGGGCTTGTCGGTCCGGCGGGAGAACGCGCCGACCACCGGGATGCCGAAGTCCGAGGTGAGGTCGAGCGCCCAGATCTCCCGGTTCAAGCCCCGGTAGATGTCCCGGAGTTGGTCGATGTACGGGTCCCCGAAGGCATCCAGGTCGATGGCCGGCCGTTGGACCCGGTTGTACCACCAGAGCGCGACGGCGTCCCGCTCGACCAGCTCAAGGAAGCCCTGCAGGGTGGCGTCCTCGAAGGAGGTGCCGGCCGCGCAGCCGTTGGAGTCGCCGGCCGCGAAGAAACCGTCGCGGTGCCGGTAGCCGTAGTACAGCGCCATGGTGGGCAGCCAGCGGGTGCGCTGCTCGGTCAGCGACCAGGCCGGTGACCACTCGATCCGGTCGTCCTCGCGGAACCGCTCGGGGATGGTGTTGAACATCGAGGGCTGGTTGTTCCAGCGGCCCCGCTCGGCGAACTGGCGCTCGCTGTAGAGCAGCGAGTCGGCGGGGTGGATCGCGGCGTCGCCCAGCTCGGTGAAGCTGGCGGTACGGCGGGCCTCGTCCCCCTGGAAGACGCCGGAGTAACGCTCCATCGCCTCGCCGAGCGCGCTGGCCCTGGCCTGCACGTCGGTGCGGCCCTTGCCGCAGCTGACCGAGCGCAGTCCCGTACGGAGCTGGCGCAGGTCGCCGCTGCGCCGGGAGAGGTTCTGCCCGGAGACGTACACCCGCAGCCCGGTGGGGGTGCGGCCGGCCGGCACCAGGGAGGTCACCACGCCGGTGACCGGGGAGAGTTGGGGCTTGTACTGCTCCAGCATGTCCTCCGGGGAGGCGGAGCGGTGGCCGCCGTCGGCGGTGTACGCCTTGGGGCGGCTCTCGAACCGGACCGGGCTCAGCTGACGTTCCGTCATGAGCTGCTCGTCGCCGCAGGCCGGGCACTGCGGGCGGCGGATCAGGCGGTGCCGTTCGGTCTCCAGCAGCACGGTGTCCAGGGTGAGCACGACCGGCTCGGCCGGGCGTACTCCGGCCAGCCACTTGGCGGCCTCCAGTGCGGTGAGCTGGACGCCGGTGCCGAGCGAAGGCGCCAGGTGGGCACCGGCGGTGGAGATCGGACCGTCCTGGCCGAGCCGGTGCTGGAGGTAGCTGAGCGACTGGCGATTGGCGGACAGCCGGTGGGCCAGGCACTCCCAGCAGCCGGTGGTCCCGGCGTCCTCGGCCGGTCCCGGCACGAAGACCGGGCCGACCCAGACGATCGAGCCGACCGGGCGGGCCAGCAGCCAGGGCCGCCCGCTCTCCCGCGCCTCCCGGTCGCGCTCGGCCAGGCCGGGGTGCAGGTAGTCCTCGGTCAGCGCGATGGTGAACTCGGCCGCCGGGTCCGCCGTCACACCGGCGGCGGCGAGGGCCGCCAGGAAGGGCTGCGGGTCCAGCTCGCCGTAGACCTCGACCCGGGCCCGGGCGGTGCGCAGCGCACTGCTCGCGGCGGCGCCGTCCAGGCCGGCCATCTCGAAGTAGGCGGCCCCTGCCAGGTCCTCGGCCTGGCCCGTGGTGGCGAGATAGCCCCGGTCACGGAGCCGGTCGACGGCCGTGCGCACCTTGTCGGCGGGCACGGTGCCGCTCAGCGCCTCACCGATCTGCTCGGCGGTGCGGGTCCCGTCCAGCAGCGGCGCGAGGGCCTGGGCGAGCCCGCCGTCGACCACCGAGACGCCACGCTCGGAGACCAGGTAGACGGCCTCGCCGGGCACGACGTACGGGGTGTAGTGAGGCTTGAAGCCGATCGCGGGTGTGTTGGGCATGGCTGGTACCTCTGGTCTCGGTCGCGGTCAGCGCAGGGTGGCGAGCGGGGCGGTGGCGGGGTCGAGCAGGCGCAGCAGCAGCAGGCCGACGGCTGCCGAGCCGTCCAGTGCGCTGACGTTGATCCGGTCGTCGGCGGCCCGGTCGGGGTACCAGCTGCCGGTGGTGTCGTGCCGCGCGATCAGCTCGCCGACCAGCAGGGCGGCGGCCTCCCGGCCGTCGTAGAACGGGCCCGGCAGCAGCGAGTCCAGCGGATCGTGGACGGTGTGCAGCAGTCCCGCCTCGGCGGCGGTGAGCGCCTCGCCGGCGGTGGCCACCAGGTCGCGGGTGCTCCGTCCGGTGATCTGACGCTCGCTCACCGGCGGGGTGAGGGCGGCCAGTTCGGCCGGGTCGACGATGCCGGCGCCGAGCGCGACGGCGGTGTCCAGGCAGGCCAGCCGGCCGGCCCGGGTGGCGGTGGCGAAGCGGTGGCCGCGCAGCCGTTCGCGGACCGCGTCCGGGGCGGCGAGCAGGGCGGGCGCCTCGGCCACCACGCGGGCCAGGGCGGCCGCGATCGAGTCCGTGCCGGTGGGCACCAGATCCAGGAAGCCGTTGTCGGCCTCGGTGTCGCCGTCCGCGCCGGGTTCGGCGGCGAGCTGCTCCAGGGCGGCGGCGGCCAGGGCCCGGATGCCGTCGTCGGTCGGGGCGTGGCCGGGGCCGGTGACCCGGCGCAGCCGGAGCAGGTTGAGCAGCAGACCGGCGCTGCCGAGCGGCACGTCCGGGCCGGGAATGCGGGGCTGCCGGCCCGGGCGGGCGGATGCCGGAGTGGCGACCGTGACCGCACCGGTCACCAAGGCCTGGGCCGAGGCGACCAGTTGGGGCTCGCCGAGCAGGGTACCGACCCGGGCCAGCGCGTGGATCAGCGCGCCGGGACCGGCGAACCCGCCGGGGACGGGTGCGCCGCCCGCCAGCCGGCTGTCGGCGGCGAAGGCGAAGGCTCGCGGGGCGGCCGGGTCGATCAGCCGGGCGGCGGCGGTCAGGGTGCGGTGGGCGGCGCGGTGGAAGCGCGGTTCGCCGGTGGCGGCCCAGAGTTCGGCGAACAGGACGGCCAGCCCCGGGGTGCCGCTGACCAGGTCCAGGCCGAGCACCTCGACCTGACGCAGGCCGCTGCCGGGGTACCAGCTCTGGCCGAGCCAGCCGTTGCCGCGCCGGTCCGCCAGGATCCGGTCACCGATCTCCACCGCGCGGTCGAGCAGTTCGCCGTTGCCGGGGATCCGGGTCCGTACGCTGCGCGGGACGGCGGGGGCGGGCAGCTCGGTGCCACCCCGGGCGGCGTCCACGCAGCCGGTCAGGACGGCGAGATGGGCGTCCAGGTCGAAGCTGTCGAGTTCGGCGACCCGGTCCTGGAGCCGCTGCCAGCCGGTGCTGCGGAAGTGGCCCGGGATCTCCTGGCCGTCCACGGTGAAGGCGGACGAGGAGGAGGTCAGCGAGCGGAAGAAGGGGACGTCGAGCTGCCGGAAGGCGTCGAGCTCGGCGAGCACCACCTCCAGCAGGTCACCGCGTCCGGGGTCACCGGCCACCGCCGTGATGGCGCCCTGCAGCGCACCGGCGATCACCGTCTCGCGGGTGGCACCGCTGTCCAGCGCGAGCGGACTGGTGGAGGCTCGGATGATCTTGTAGCCGTCCCAGGTGTGCCGCCAGATGTAGCGCACCCAGATACCCCGGAAGTCCGCCAACGGACCTTCCGGGTCGGCGAGTTCGGCGCGCAGCCGGTACAGCGTCCGGTGCATCTCGCGGTAGCCCTCGGTCAGCTCGTCGCTGTACTCCCACGGGTCTGCGGTGACCGTCGCGCCGGTCTCGTCCAGGTGGACCGGACGGTACGGCGGCAGCGGCAGCGCGGGCACCCCGGGGGTGATCTCCAGGCTGCCGATCCGGGACAGGCAGCCGATGTCCAGCGCGGCACTCTGCTTGGCCGGGGTCCAGGACTGGAAGGCCATCGCGGTCCGCACCACGGTGGACTCCAGCTCGTCCAGCAGGCCGTGCTGGTCGGCGCTGATGGTCGGCGGCGTCATGACGCGCGGGTAGAGCAGGCACTCCAGGTCGATCATCGCGGGGTGCTCACCGTCCGCGAGCAGGTTGTCGGCCCACAGGTCGCGGCCCTCCAACAGCTGCACCAGACGGATCGTCATACCGAGCCGCCGGTAGAACCGGGCGAAGCCGCCGGCATCGGCACAGGGCCGGTGCGGGACGAGCTCCTCCCAGCCGTAGTCGTTCTCGCAGTGTGCGGCCAGCGAGGCGGCGTGGCCGTCGTCGCCCCGGTCGCTGCGGATCAGTACGGTGCGCAGCGGCAGATCCAGCGACAGCTCCTCGTTCAGCCGACGCGACAGGTCCAGGTAGGCGGCGGCGTGCCGCATGTCCTTGGGCTTGTAGACCACCGCCCGGCCGCTCGCGAAGTACAGCAGCGACACCGAGCGGCCGCCCGCGTGCCGGTCGCCCGCCTCGCCGCGCACCGAGTCCAGCGGGCCCGGGTCCTCGCCCTCCCACATCTGCTCGACCAGCAGCGCGTGGTCCGCCGCGAGCCGGGCGAACATCTCGGTCTGCACGTGCTGCCACTGCCGGCAGACGGTGCCGACCAGGTACGCCAGCGCGGGCAGCCGCTCCAGCCGGGCCAGCCAGCCCTCCTGCGAGGTGTCCAGACCGCCGACGGCGTCCCAGTCGGTGGCGCGCGGGCGGCCGGTGGCGGCCTGCAGCTCGTGGCAGAACGCCAGGTTGCACGCTTCGACCATGCGGCTGGTCAGGGTGCCGGCCAGGTCGGCGCGGGCCCGGTCGGTGACCGGGATGCCGAGGATCCCGCCGGTGCCGTTCGGCAGCAACTCGCCTGCGGCGGCCGCGAAGGCGGCACCGAGCGCACCGGGGGCGGTGGTCTCCGCGGTCGGCGCGACCGGCAGCGTCCGCAGGAAGACCGCCAGTGCGAGGGCCCAGTCGGGCAGGTGCGCCGGATCGGCCAGCACCACCGAGCGCAGCCCGGCGCCGAGCGGGCGGCCGGTCTCGGCCAGGTGGTCCAGCAGCACTCCGGCGCCGCCGTGCTCGCCGGCCGCCCGGCGCAGCCAGGTGTCCACCGCGGCGCTCCGGCCACGGCGGTCCTCGTCCGGGTCGGGGGCGAAAATCGTGCTGCCGTCCGGACGGGCCTCGGCCCGGTCGGCGAACGAGGCGGCGGCCACCACCACGGCGCGCAGCCGGTCGTCGCCCCGGGCCAGGCCGGGGAGCAGCACCCCGGCCTCGTCGGCGGCGGTGTCCGTAAGGTCGGCGGCATCGTGGTCGGCGGCGGCGCGGTCGTCGGTGTGCGGGGTGGAGGCACCGTCGACGGGGCGGAGCCAGGTCTGCAGGTCGAGCGGCATCTCACATCTCCTGGAGTCGGGCGAGTCGGGTGAACAAGGGGTCGTGGCCGAGCAGTTCGTCGTAGGTACCGGAGGCCGTCAGTCGGCCGCCGGAGAGCACATGGATTCGGTCGGCGGTGCGGATGGTGCTGAGCCGGTGGGCGATCACCACCCGGGTACGGTCGAGACCCGCGACGGCTTCGGCGACCCGCAGCTGGGTCGCGTTGTCGAGCGCGGAGGTGGCCTCGTCCAGCAGCAGGACGGCGGGCCGTCGGACCAGGGCACGCGCCAGCAGCAGGCGCTGTACCTGACCCCCCGAGAAGCCCTGGGCGTCCTCCCCGACCCGGGTCCCGAGGCCGAGCGGAAGACTGCGCAACTCGTCGGCGATACCGGCGAGTTCGGCGGCCTCCCAGATCTGCTCCTCGGACACGTCGGGGTCGCTGCCGGCCAGGTTCTCCAGCAGTGAGCCGCGCAGCATCCGGCCGTGCTGGAGCACCACGCCGAGCCGGCGCCGGACCAGCCGGGCGTCCAGCCCCGCCAGGTCCTGTCCGTCGTAGCGGACGGTGCCGGACTCGGGCGTTTCGAAACCGAGCAGCAGGCGTACCAAAGTGGACTTACCGGCGCCGGACGGGCCGACCACCGCCACCAGTTCGCCGGGCGCGGCGTGCAGCGACACCCCTTCCAGCGCGGGCGCCGCCGTCCCCGGGTAGCGGAACGTCACCCGGTCCAGCGCGACCGCACCGAGCAGTTCGCCCGGATCGGTCAACTGCCGGTTCCCGTCCGCCGGGTGGACCTCGGCCAGGATCGGGCGGATCCGGTCGAGCACCGGCGCGATGCCGTACGCACTGGCCGCGGCATGGGTGACCTGACCGAGCGCCGCCGCCACCTGACCGGCCGCCACACCGGCTGCCATCAGGTGCCCCGACGGCGTCGCACCGTCGAACACCGCCCCCGCCAACAGGACCGCCAGCAGCAGCGGTTGAAGTCCTGCGGTGAGGGCGCCGGCCGCGGCGTCGGATCGCTGAGCGGCCGCGTCGGCCCGCTTCTGGGCGGCGAACGGCACCGCCCAGCGGGCGAACGCCTGGATCTCCCGGCCCGCCGTCTGGATCTTGTCGATCCCGAGCAGCAGCCCGTACAGCACGCCGTTCAGCTGTCCGTGCAGCTCGAACACCGTGCTCTCGTGGCGCTGGCGGTGGCGACCGAGCAACAGCAGCAGCCCGGTCACCACCAGTACGGCGAGCAGCAGCAGCCCGCCGAGCCAGGCATCCACCAGCAGCAGGACGGTGAGCCCCGAGGTGGCGAACACCGCCCCCAGCACCGCGCTGACCAGCACCTCGGACAGCGCGGCCCTGGCCTGGGCGACCGCATTGGCCCGATGGACCAGGTCACCCGTGGTGTAGTCGCGGAAGAACCGGGCGTCGTGACCGAGCAGACGGTCCCAGACAGCAGGTTCCAACGCGCTCTGCACCCGCCCGGTCAGGCGGACGGCAGCGGTGTTCCGGACGATCACCAGCAGCCAGGCCGCCAGCACCGCCGACCCCAGCAGCAGGGCCAGCCAGCGCACCGGGTGCCGATCGGCCGCCAGCAGCTGGGGCATCAGCACCCCGGCGCTCAGCGGCACCATCAGCCCGAGCAACGCCGCCCCCAGACCGGCTGCGGTCAGCCTGCCCAGGTCACGCCGTGCCCCCGGCACCCGCAGCACGAACCGCGCCAGGTCCGCCGGTCCGAGGTCACCCTCGGGCAGCGGCAGGTAGAGCAGCAGCGCTCTGACCTGCAGGGCGACCTCACCCCGGCCCGCCGGGTCGAATCTGCGGTGGCCTCCCGCCGGACGCGGCACCAGCGCGACCGGCCGGCCGTCGTCCGCCGCGAACCCCACCATCGGACCGGCCGTCCCTGCCGGATCGCCGTGCCCGTCCGCCCCGGCCGGCAGCGTCACCGGCCGGTACCGCACCCCGACCGACCGCAGCAGTACGGTCAGCGGGTCACGGGAGGTGCGTACGGCAGCCGGGAGTTCGGCGTTGCTGCCGGTCTCGGGGACCGCGCCCAATGCGGCCAGGACGGCGTGCGCCTGCGCGGCCGGGCTTGCGGTCGCCCGCTGGTGTGGCTGTCGTCCGCCACGGCCGGCGTGCAGCACGCCGACGGCGGCGGCGAGCGCGGCGCGGTTGGCCTCGGCGGTGGCCGTGGCGGTCATGACTTCTCCTCCTTCTGGGTCTCGGCCTTCGGGGTCTGGGCGGTCTCGGCCTGGGTCTTCTCGGCCTGGGCGGTCTTCTCCGCGAGCAAGGTCCGGTACGGACCCGGGACGGCGGCGAGTTCGGTGGGGGTGCCCTGCTGGACGATCCGGCCATCGGCCAGCACGACCACCTGGTCGGCCGCCTGAATGGTGCTCAGCCGGTGGGCCAGCACCAGACAGGTGGTGCCCCGGCGGCGGAGGTGCTCGTTGACGGCCGCCTCGGTGTGCGCATCCAGCGCGGAGGTGGCCTCGTCCAGCACCAGCAGGGCCGGATCGAGGGCGAGCGCACGGGCCAGTTCGAGGCGTTGGCGCTCACCGCCGGAGAGGTTGCGAGCGTCCTCGTCGATCCGTCCGGCGTCCAACCCGCCGCGCCGGGCGACCAGTTCGGCAACCTCGGCATCGTCGAGCGCACGCCGCAGGGCGTCCTCGTCGGCGGCCGGGTTCCAGAGCGTCAGGTTCTCCCGGACGGTCCCCTCGAAGAGCCGCAACTGCTGCTCCACGTAAGCGACCTGACCGGTCACCACGGCACGGTGCCAGTCCTCGCGGGGCCGGCCGTCCAGCAGCACCTGCCCGGACCAGGGGCGCAGCACCCCGGCCGCGAGCCTGGCCACCGTGGACTTGCCGCTGCCGCTGCCGCCGACCACGGCCACCCACTCACCCGGGCGGATGTGCAGCGAGATCCCGGTCAGCGTGGCGGGCCGGTTCGGGTCGTAGCCGAACTCGACCTCCCGCAGCTCCAGTTCGCCGCTCAACCGGGGCGAAGGCTCGGCTTCATCGCCCGGCGCGTCCAGCACCGGGGTCAGGTACGGGTCGGGCTCGGTGCCCTCGACGTCCTCCAGCAGTGCGTTCTGTGCCCTGGCGATGGTGAAGTCCGAGATGGCGCCGACCAGTTGCCCGACCGGCGAGAGGAATCCGTTCAGCAGCAGCAGGAAGGCGAGCAGCGTCCCGACCGAGAGCGAGCCGCTGAGCAGCATCGAGGTGCCGGCCACCACCACCGTTGCCGTGGCCGCCGAGTTGAGCGCACCGGGCAGCGAGAGCGGCACGATCACCGCCGTGGTGACCCGCTGACCGGTCTCCATCGCCCGGGCCTGCCAGCCCGCCCAGGACCGGAAGAACGAATCCTCCGCCCCCTCCGCCTTCAGCGTCTCGATCGCCGACACACCGGCGAACGCGACCCCGTCCCGCTTGTACTGCTCCGCGTGCAGCCGGTGCACCAGACCGCCGCGCCGCCGGTCCGCGACCCGCAGTGCCAGGATGTCCAGCACCGCCACCACCACCGGCACCACCGCCAGCCGAGGCTCCAGCCAGACCAGTGCGCCCAGGTGCACCGCGGCTGCGGTCGCGGCCGCGGCCACGGCGGCCAGGCGGTGCGAAAGCAGCATCGCCAGACCGTCGTTCATCTGTACCCGGGTCACCAGGCCGCCCAGCTGGCGGCGGTGGAAGAACGATCCGGGCAGCCGCAGCAGCCGCCACAGGAACCCGGCCGAGGCGCGGGCTGCCATCGCCTCCAACACCCGGTTGACCAAAGCTTGTTGAAGCCAGGTGCCGAGCACGACCGTCCCGGCCACGGCAGCCGCCGCGAGTGCCAGCGGGGTCGCCCAGGCCACCGTGCCCTCGATCACCACGGACCGGAGGTAGGCCCGCAGCAGGAACGCCGCGGCGACCCCCGGCACCGCCAGCGTCACGGTCAGCAGCACCGCCAGCAGCAGCGGCCCTACGAACGGCCGCATCCGCGCCGCCAAGGCCCGCAGCAGCGGAAAACGCCGGCCACCGCCCTCGAAGTCCGGACCGGGCTCGAACCCGACCGCGATCCCGGAGAACGAGTCCCAGAACTCGGCCGGTGTCGCCGAGTACGAGCCCAGCGACGGGTCGTTGACGTGCACCCGGCCCCGCTTGATGCCCTCGAAGACCGCGAAGTGCGGGCCGGTGACCAGGACCATCGACGGGACCTGCAGGCCGTCGAGGCCGAGCAGCCGTTCCTCGGTCCGGACCACCCGCCGCCCCCGGGCCAGCAGCCCGTACCGGCCGGCCGCCCTGGCGACCACGGCCGCGCTGACACCGTCCCGGCTCACCCCACAGGCCCGGGAGGCCTCGTGCAGGGTCACCCGACGGCCGAACGCGCCCAGCACCACGGCCAGGCAGGCCGCACCGCAGTCCTGCTCCTCCATCTGCGGCACCACGGGCGTCCGCAGGTGGCGGCGCGGCCTGCGCTTCGAAGTCGCCTTCGGCTCTGGCGTCGGCTTCGGTTTCGGCGGCTCGGGCCGACGCGGCTCCTCGTGCTCCGCCCCCGGCGCCGCCGTCTCGCGGACGTCGAGGCTCATCGTCCGGCCCCCGTCCCGAACACGGCCTGGTACGGGTGCCTGGCACCCAGGTCGACGGAGACCGTCAACGGCACCGGACCGTGCAACTGTCCTATGGTGGACGGGATTCGGGCGTACGCGGTCCACACCGGGGCCGATCCGGCCGGCAGGCCGGGCAGCGGCACGGTGAACGTCCCGTCCAGCGAGTCGGCCCGGACCGGCAGGGCGTCCGCCGCGGTGATCGTGGCCTCGACCGTCCCCGCCCCGGGCACCGGCACCAGCACCGTCCGGCCAGGCGTGAGGTGTCCGGCGTCCTGCAACGAAGTGGCGAAGATCCGGACAGTCTGCGGAAGTTGACCGGCATCCAGCATGGCGAGGCCCGTCCCGGCCGCGATGACGCTGCCCGGGGTGGCGAGCAGGGAGGTGACCGTGCCGGCGTACGGCGCCCGGACAACGAGCTCTTCGCCCGCCGATGTCCGGAGCAGTGCGAGCTCCTGGCCCTGCGTCACCCTGGCCCCGGTGCCCACCCGATAGGCGAGCAGGGCACCCGTGTACTCGGCCCGGACGGTCTCCGGGGCGGTTCCGTGGGCGAGCACCGCCGGCAGCGCGAGGGTGTGCGGCAGGGTGCCGAACACCGCCCAGCCGCCGCCCGCGCCGACCGCGAGCAGCAGTGCGGCGGCGGCAGCCCAGAGCCTGGCACCGACCAGTCCGACCGGACGGTCCAGCCCGGGTTCGAGGACTGCGGCGGCCCGGGCCGCCGCGACCGCGGTGGCTCCCTTCGTGCCCACGGTCGGCTGCTCGGTGTCCGGGCCGTTCGGCCTGGTCGCGACGGTCACGATCTCCCCACTCTCCGATGCTCGCTTCCTGGTGGCTGTACCGCTCATGGCCGCCCCGCCCCCACGAGGGCGGCCGCCTGCTCCGCGGGTGCCATGAGCGGGCACCGCAGCGGAAGTTCACGCATCCCACCGAAGACGAACTGCGTGCTCCACGGCACGGTCTGCTCGGTCAGCGGTGTACTCAACTCACGCGTCCGCCCCGCCTCGGCCAGGCCGCGCAACACCGCCGCGCCCGCCATCAGCGAGAGCGGCGCCCCCAGGCAGTGGTGCGGGCCGTGGCCGAAGGCGAGGTGACGCGTCTCCGCCCGGCCCGGGTCGAAGACGTCCGGGTCGGCGAAACGACGTGGGTCCCGGTTGGCCGCCGCGTACAGCAGCAGTGCGACCCGGCCGGCCGGGACGACGGTGTCGCCGAGGGTGATCTCGTGGGTGAGAGCGCGGGCGCTGGCGCGCACCGGGCTGCCGAGGCGCTGGGCCTCGTCGAAGACCGCTTCGGCCCGGTCGGGCCGGCTTCGGATCAGTTCGGCGAGGTCCGGGGTACGGAGCAACTGCCAGACGGCCAGGGCCAGTCCGGAGGTCAGCGTCTCCAGCCCGTTGGCGAGCAGCATGACCACGAAGGCGAGCAGGTCCTGATCGTCCAGCCGGCCGTCGGCGCGAGCCACCGTCAGGCGGCTGATCAGGTCGTCGCCCGGATTTGCGGCGCGGGCGGCGCACAGTTCCTCGACGTAGCTGCGGAACTCCTCGAACTCGGCGTCCAGTTCGGCGATCCGGTCCGGATCCGCCGGGGCGTCCTGGCTGCCGAAGTCGTCGAGCAGTGAACGCGCCATCAGACCGGCCCAGCCGGTGACGCGCTCCTGTTCGGAGTCGGGGATGTCGAGGATCGCGCAGGAGACCGCCACCGGCAGCGGCACGGCGAGGTCGGCAACCACGTCGAACTCCCCCGCCGCAAGCAGGGGTTCAAGTGTCCGGGCGGTCGTGTTCTCGATCCGGGTGCGCATCTGCTCCAGCCGGCGGGCACTGAAGGCGGTGGTGGCGAGGCGCTTGAGCCTGGTGTGGTCGGCGCCGTCGCGCATCGGGAGCATTCGGTTGACGATCCGGGCCAGGGCGGTGGAACCGGCCCTGGGCAGACCGACGGTGGTCGGGTCGACGGCCGTCCCGGGGTGCGTCAGGACGGTGATGATCTCCTGGTAGCCGGAGACCACATGGACCCGGCCGAGGTCGAGCACCGGCGCCTCGGCCAGCAGTCGGCGGTAGAGGGCGGGCGGGTCTTGCTGGGCGGCGGGCTGCTGGATGAACCGCGTCAGCTCCTGCCGGAGGTTCTCCATGGCCCGGCTCTCCTTCACTGCTGGTCGGTGGCCCGCATGAGGGCTGGAGGGTGGTAGCAGGGTGCCGCGGTGACCCCACCCGAGGGCGGACTCACCGCGGCACTGGACCCGAATTACTCAGAAAGCTCGGCGACGTTGTTGGAGACCGAGCTGAAGCTCGAGACCGGGCAGGCCGCGCAGGCCAGCGAGCTGACGGAGACGCCGGCGCCGTTGACGGTGTCCAGCTCCTCGATCTCGATGTCGAACTGGTCGTTCGCGGCGATGTTGTTGTCAGCCATGGTGGGCTCCCTTCGGGGTGTGGCGCCGGCCCCGGCGGGGCTGGTCACCATCGGCGCCGATTTCGTTTTCCGGCTTTTTCTCCGGCTCGTTTTCGGCGATGAGGAAACTATGCACCCGGCACCCGGAAGTGCGTCAGTAGGGGATGTCAGGAACTCACCTCTACAAAATGCCATATGCCCATCCATGACATTTTGAACATGCTCTGACCTGCATTGATAGCGCCACTTGCCTTATAAGGGCGCCCCGGTTCACCCTGTATTACATGACACTCACCACTGGCCCGGGAATTCCCGGCGAACCGGCCGTAGAGGTCCGCGACCTGCGGCGCAGCTACGGCGACTACGAGGCCGTCCGGGGCATTTCCTTCTCGGTCGCGCGAGGCGAACTCTTCGCCCTGCTGGGCACCAACGGCGCCGGCAAGACCACCACCCTGGAGGTCCTGGAGGGGTACTCACCGCCGAGCTCGGGCACCGTCCGGGTGCTGGGCCTGGACCCGTACACCCAGGGCGCCCAGGTCCGGCGACGGACCGGCGTGATGCTCCAGGAGGGCGGCTTCTTCAAGGAGTTGACCGTCCGGGAGACCGTCGACTCCTGGCGGTCCTTCATCTCCGGCGCCCAGCCTGCCGCCCAGGTACTCGACCGGGTCGGGCTCACCGAACGGGCCGGCACCAGGGTGGCCCAGCTCTCCGGCGGCGAGCGGCGCCGGCTGGACCTCGCGCTGGCCGTGCTGAACACCCCGGAGCTGCTGTTCCTGGACGAGCCGACCACCGGCATGGACCCGGAGGCCCGCCGGGCCACCTGGCGACTCGTCACCGAACTCCGGGCGGCCGGTACGACCGTCCTGCTCACCACCCACTACCTGGAGGAGGCCCAGCAGTTGGCCGACCGGGTGGCCATCATGGACCGGGGGCAGCTGGCCGCCGTCGGGACGGTCGAGGAGGTGCTGTCCGGGCACGGCACCCGGATCACCTTCCCGCTGCCCGCCGGTCTTCTTCCCACCCAACTCCCGGCCGTCCTCGGCGAGTTGCCGACCGTCACCGACGGCACGGTGCTCTACACGGTGGCCCGTACCGCCCCTGCGCTGGCCGCCCTGCACACCTGGGCGGCGGAGCTGGACGTCGAGCTGGACGGCATCGAGGCCCGAAACGCCTCCCTCGAAGACGTCTTCCTGGAACTGGCCCACGAAAAGGCGGAGACCCGATGAGCATCGCGACCACCACCGCATCCCGCCAGCACCTCGCCTGGCCCGCCTACGCACGCGGCCAGTTCCTGCTCTCCTGGCGGGTGTTCTGGCGCAACCGGCGCTCGACCTTCATCGGCTTCCTGCTGCCGGTCCTGCTCAACCTGGTGGTCGCGGCCCCACTGCGCGACCAGCAGATCGCCGGGGTGAACGCGGCGGCCTACAGCACGGTCGGGTTCATCGGCTTCGCGCTGGTGACCTCATTCATCAACCTGCTGAACGGCGTGGTGGCGCGACGGGACGACCTGGTGCTCAAGCGCCTGCGCGGCACCGAGGTCCCACCGACGGCGATCTTCGCCGGGCAGTTCGGCGCGGCCGGCGCGGTGGTCCTGCTCCAGGTGCTGGTCCTCGGCGGGCTGTCGGTGGTCTGGTTCGACGCCCCGCTGCCGGCCGACCCGCTGCTCCTCCTGCTGGCCCTGACCGGCGGCTTCCTGCTCTTCGCCGTCCTGGCGGTGGCCCTCTCCGGCCTCACCCCCAGCGCGGAGGCCGCACCGATGATCGCCACCCCGGTCCTGCTGATCTGCATGTTCGGCAGCGGCGTGGTCGCCCCCCTCAGCTCCATGCCGCAGTGGCTCCAGGCCCCCGCCCACAACCTCCCGCTCGCCCCCGTGGTGGAGACCCTCCGCACCGCCTGGTTCGGCCGCCCCTTCGGCCCGGAGTCCTGGAACAGCGCCCCGCTCCCCACCCTCGACCTCCTGCACACCTGGCAGCACGCGGCCCCGGCCCTGCTGGTGATCGCCGCCTGGACCGCGGGCGCAGCCGTCCTGGGCCGCCGCCTCTTCCGCTGGGAGCCCCGCCACGGCTGAGGGTGGGTCAGCGGCGGTGTCCGGACATGGCGAAGGCCCCAGGTCACGGCGAGTGAGTCCTGGGGCCTCCACGGAGCCGCCTTCGGGATTCGAACCCGAGACCTACGCATTACGAGTGCGTTGCTCTGGCCAACTGAGCTAAGGCGGCACCGTTACCTCCGGCGAGATGATCACGCCGTCGGCAACGCGAGCCAGTCTACACGGTGCGAACCGGTGGTCCGCACCCGGCTTTCAGGCGGAGGAGACGGCCAGCTTGGCGGCGAAGCCGGCGAAGAGGACGGCGACGCCGCTGGTCAGGCCCGCCGAGAGGCGCTTGCGGCGGCGGAAGGCGGTGGCCAGGGTGGTGCCCGCGAAGATCAGCAGGGAGAGGTACAGCACGCTGAAGGTCTGCAGGACGCCGCCGAGCAGGGCGAAGGAGAGCACCGGCTGACCGTACGTCGGATCGACGAACTGGGTGAAAAAGGACAGCAGGAACAGAATGGCCTTGGGGTTGAGCAGGCTGATCACCAGGGCGCGGCGGAACGGCCGCTCGATGGCGGCCGGCGCCTCGGCGGCCTCGTCCGAGGCGGCGTGCCGTTCGCGCCAGAGCTGACGCGCAGCCCGGAGCATGCCGAAGCCGATCCAGAGCAGGTAGGCCGCGCCGCCGAACTTCACCACGGCGAAGACCGCCGGGTTGGCCTTCAGCAGCGAGGAGGCACCGAGGGCGGTCAGGCTTATCAGGGTGAAGTCGCCGACGAAGACGCCCGCGGCGGCCGAGTAGCCGGTGCGGATGCCCTTGCGGGCGGCGACGGACAGGACGTAGAGCGAGTTGGGTCCGGGCAGCAGGACGATGACCAGGGCGCCGAGGACGTACGTCGCCAGGTCGTTGACTCCGAGCACGAAGCATTCCTTCGGCAGGCGGCGGGCGAGGCCGGATGAGCAGGGGCGGACATCGTACCTACCAGGCCGAAGATCGTACTGTCGTTATTTCGCGCAGCGGGTCCCGGCGGCCGGGGCGTCGCCGCCGAGCAGGTAGCGGGTGACCGCGCCGTCGATGCAGGTGTTGTGGCGGCCGTACGCGGTGTGGCCGTCGCCGTCGTAGCTGAGCAGGCGGCCGGACTCCAGCTGGCCCGCCAGCGACTGGGCCCAGGCGTACGGGGTGGCCGGGTCGCGCGTGGTGCCGACCACCACGATCGGGGCGGCGCCGGCCGCGCGGATGGTGTGCGCGGCCCCGGTCGGCCTGACCGGCCAGTAACCGCAGGCGAGCGCCATCCAGGCCATGTCCCGGCCGAAGTGCCTGGACGCCTGCTCGAACTCGGGCACCGCCGCCGCGGCCTCCGCCGGGGAGGCGAACGGGGCGGGCAGGTCGAGGCAGTTGACGGCCATGTTGGCGTACATCAGGTTGGGGTAGCTGCCGTCCGCGCCCCGGTCGTAGTACTGGTCGGAGAGCTTGAGCAGCGCCGTGCCGTCGCCCGCCTTGGCGGTGGTCAGCGCGGTGCGCAGCTGCGGCCAGAGGAACTCCGCGTACATCGCGTGGATCACCCCGGTGGTGGCCTGGGCCTCCGTCAGCTTCCGGCCCGACTCGGTGGGCAGCGCGCCACCGTCGATCCGCTTGAAGAGGGCTTCGAGCTGCTGGTCGATCTGCTGGGCGTCGCCGCCGAGCGGGCAGTCCTCGCGCTTGGCGCAGTCCTTGGCGAAGGCGGCCCAGGCCACGTCGAAGCCGCCGGCCTGGGTCTTGTTGCCCGCGCGGGCGTCCAGGGACGGGTCCATCGCGCCGTCCAGCACCATCCGGCCGACCCGGGACGGGAACAGGCCCGCGTAGGTGGCGCCAAGGAAGGTGCCGTAGGACTTGCCGAGGTAGCTGAGCTTCTGGTCGCCGAGCAGGGCCCGCAGCACGTCCAGGTCGCGGGCCGACTCGACGGTGCTGACGTGGCCGAGGAAGGCACCGGCCTGCTGCCGGCAGCCCGCCGCGAACTCCTGGTCCGCCGCCACCAGGGCGTCGATCTCCGACTGGTCGTCAGGAGTGATGTCGGCGGCGGTGTACGCGTCCATCCGGTCCCCGGTGAGGCAGGTCACCGGCGAGCTCCGGCCGACCCCGCGCGGGTCGAGACCGACCAGGTCGTACGCCCCCCTGACCTCCGGGTCGTAGCCCTTGGCCACGCCCTCGACGTACTCGACGGCCGAACCGCCGGGGCCGCCCGGGTTGAGCAGCAGCGAGCCCAGCCGGGCCTTGCCACCGGTGGCGCGCTTGCGGGCGGCGGTCAGCACCAGGTCGCCGCCGGCCGGGGCCGCGTAGTCCAGCGGCACCTTGAAGGTGGTGCACTCGAACTCGCCGTCGCAGGACTGCCAGGTGAGCTTCTGCGCGTAGTAGGACGCCAGCGCGGCCGGGATCTCGGCGGGCAGCGGCTCCAACGGGGTGACCCCGGCGGCCGGAGCGCGGTCCGAGGACGGCGCGGAGGAGACGGTCTGACCGGGTGTCGACCCGCCGGAGGTACAGGCCCCGAGCAGCAGGGCAGCCGCCAGGACGGCGGGCACGAGGCGGGACGGCCGGACAGCTCGCATGGGTGCTTCTCTCTGCGCTCGGTACCAGGGTGCATCGAGCGTAGCGGTCGCGCCCGGCCCGACCGGTGCGGGCCGGGGGCCTCAGCCCGTACGGGTCAGGCTCTCCGCCAGGTACTGGGCCGCCACCCGGACCAGCCGCAGCCGCTCCCGGTCGGGCGCGAAGTCCTGCACCACGTCGGAGATCCGGACGTTCGCCTTGGCGGCCCGGCCCCGGCCGCCCTGCAGGGCGGTCTGCAGCTTGCGGGCCGCGTCCAGCCCGGCCGCGTCGTTCTTGGCGGCCGCCAGCAGCAGTTTGGCGGTGGTCCCCTCGGGGGCCTCGGCGCCGGTGCCCGCCAGCGCGGTGGCGTCGTACCGGCCGGAGACGGCGGCGGCCGCCCCGTACAGGTCGGGCCTGGCCAGCCCGGCGGCGGCCGCGCAGGCCGCGCCGCCGTCGATGCCCAGCACGCCCCAACTGCCCGGTCCCGCCGGGAGGGTACGGAACGCGGCGGCCACCGCCGTCCGCAGCGCCTGGTCGTCGGCGATCGCCTGCGGGGCGGCGGCGACCAGCTCGCACGGGTGCTCGGTGCCGGTCGGCGCCTCGGGGGCGACCACCACGAACGGCCGGGCCCGGCCCAGCTTCACCGCCGAGGCGATGCCCTCGAACACGTCAGGCACCTCGGTGTCGGCGGTCCGCCGGGCGGTGCCCGCGTGCAGCACCACCACCGGGAACCTGGCCTGCGGGTCGGTCCGGTACCGCTCGGGCAGCCAGACCCGTACGGTGCGCGGCCGGCCGCCAGGACCGGCCACCGAGCCCTCCAGCAGCTCACCCCCTGCGGGCTTGCCGATCGCGTCGAACTGGGTGACCACCGGCGGCAGTTCGGGCGAGGCGGCGGCCACCGGCGGGGCCGCCGGATGGTCAGCCGCCGCGCGTTCGGCTGCCGCGCGTTCGGCCGCCACGACAACGGCGGCCCGAGCCGGGTGCACTCCACGGCCGTCCAGCGCAACCGCCACGGTGAGCGCGGTCACACACATGCCGCACAGTACCGCGCCACCCGCACGGAGCAGCAACGGGCGTTGCTCGGCGACCAGTTCGTACGTCTGCGCGGACTTCAGGTCGCGCCAGCGGACCAACGCGGCCCGGGTCAGCCAGAATCCGACGGCCAGGGCCAGCACCAGCAAAACGACGAGGAGCGGACGGGGCATGGGGCGCACCACCTCGGGGAACCGAACACGAACGGCCCGGCCTTCGGGGCCGCAGACCACGGCGTACTCGGTCCACAGCGTGCAAGACGGAACGGCGGACGGCCGCGCGGCTCCCGGAAGGGGTGCGGGATTCACTCGAACGGATGAGCTGACGCAGCGTCACCCGCCGCCATGCGAGCCGGGCCCGGCCGACGGCTCGGCCAACGGATCAGCCCGCGCGGAGCGCCACCGTCATCGCCTCGACCGCCAGCAGCGGATCGACGTTCCGGTCCAGCGCACGGCGGCAGGCCAGCACGGCCTCGATCCGGCGCAGCGTGTTCTCCGCCGTGCTCTGACCCGCGACCCGGCCGAGCGCCTGGCGCTGGTCCTCGTTGGACAGCGCACCGCCCGCGCCGAACTGGAGCGCCAGCACGTCCCGGTAGAAGCCGAGCAGATCGAGCAGCGCGACGCCGAGCGTCTCCCGCCGCGTCCGGGTGGCGCGGCTCTTCTGCCGCTTCTCCAGATCCTTGACCGCGCCGGCCATCCCACGCGGCGCCCGGCTGCCCTCGGTCGCGCCGTACGCGGCCCGCAGATCGCCGGTCTCCTTGGTGTCCTGGGTCTCGGCCAGCGCCTCGGCATCGGCCTTCGCGGTGTCCACCAGCCGCTGGGCGGCCGCCAGGCAGCCCCCGATGTCGGCCACCTCCAACGGAATCCGCAGGACGTCCAGCCGCCGGGCCCTGGCCTGGTCGTCCACCGCCAGCCGCCGCGCCCGGTCCACGTCGCCCTGCCCGGCCAGCGCGGCCAGCATGGCGGTCTCCGGCTCCACCCCGTCCCGACGGACCAGCATGTCCGCCACCGCCTCGGCGGCGGGCGTCCGGAGCACCAGCAGACGGCAGCGCGAGCGGATGGTGGGCAGCACGTCCTGCACGGACGGGGCGCAGAGCAGCCAGACCGTCCGCGGGGACGGCTCCTCCACGCCCTTGAGCAGCGCGTTCGCCGCCGCCTCGGTGAGGCGGTGCGCGGCGTCCACCAGGATCACCGACCAGCGGCCGCCGGTCGGGTAGCTGGCGGCCCGCAGCACCAGCTCACGCATGTCGCCGACGCCGATCGACAGCCCGTCGGTCCGGACGTACTTCACGTCGGCGTGGCTGCCCGCGAGCACCGTGTGGCAGCCGTCGCAGAACCCGCAGCCCGGGACGCCGCCCAGCTCGAGGTCCGGGCTGGTGCACTGGAGCGCCGCCGCGAACGCCCGCGCGGCGGTGATCTGGCCCGCCCCCGGGGGGCCGGTGAACAGCCAGGCGTGCGTCATCAGCGAAGCATTACCCGCCGGGGCGCCTGCCGTCCGGCCCGCCAGCACCGTCGCGCGGGCCGCCCCGGCAGCGGCCGTCAGCTGCTCGACCACCCGATCCTGGCCGACCAGGTCGTCCCACACACTCACGCCGCACTCCCACCACTCGTCCCGGCCCGAGCCTAACCCTGCGGGCGGACACAGTTCGCAGAACGCCAGGGGCTCGGGGAACTGCGACGCCGACCTCGTACAAGGTGATCCGTACGTAAGTGGTCAGGCACTTTCGCAGTTCCCCGAGCCCCTGGCGTGTGCCACCTGGGCGCGAGCGCCTAGCTGCGGCGCTTGCGCGGCTTCTCGTCCGGGCCCGGCTCGTCCGTCTGCCACTGCGCCCACTCCTCGCGGGAGCCCAGCAGAGTGTCCGTCAGACTCGGCAGGTCGTCCATCGGCGTCTCCTCCGCCCAGGACGGACGCGGTCGCGGCTCGGCCACCGGCATCTCCCGGGTGGCGTCGGCCTGCGGCTCCGGCGTCACGGCCGGCGTCTCAGCCGGCGTCTCGTCACGGAACAGCCCCGGCGGCACCCGGTCCTCCACGGGGACGGCCTTCGGCTCGACCTTCGGCATGACCGCCGTCTCGTCCGCCGCCGGCACCTTGGGCATCACCGCGGTCTCGTCCGCCGGGGCCGGCTTCCGGATCTCCCGGGTCCGGTCGTCGGCAACGACCTGCGACAGCTCCACCGTCGTCGTGCTCTCTCCCACCGCCACAGCAGCAGCGGCCGCAGCCGCCACCCGCGCCGCCTCCGCCCGCTGCAACGCCTCCTCCGCCCGGCGCCGCTGCTCGGCCCGCTGGAGCTCGCGCTGCCGCTGCAGCTCCTCCTGGGCCGCAGTCTCGGCGGCCAGCCGCTCCCGCTCGGCCAGCTCGGCCTTGAGCCGCTTCGCCTCCTCGGCAGCCCGGACGGCCTCCTGCTCGGCCCGCCGCGCAGCCTCGGCCTCGGCCAGCACCCTGGCCTCCTCGGCGGCCTTGGCCGCGACCTCCGCAGCGACGCGCTCGGCCTCCTCGCGCGCCAGCCGGTCCTTCTCGGCCTGCTCGGCGCGGAGCTCCTCGAGCAGCTCCAGCCGCTTCCGCTCGGCCTCCTCGGCCTCCGCCTTCAGCCGGGCCGCCTCGGCGGCGCGCCGGGCGGCCTCCTCACGGGCCAGCCGCTCCTGCTCGAGCTGCGATGCCTTCTCCTGCGAGGAGAGCGGCAGCTCGCGGTCGAGCCGGTGCCGGACCGCGGTGGTGACGGCGGCGGCGGCCTGGCTGCCGTCCACCACCAGGTAGCGGGCCGGGTCGGCCGCGGCCAGCGCGAGGAACCCGGCGCGCACCCGGGCGTGGAACTCGGTCGGCTCGGACTCCAGCCGGTCGAGCGCCTCGGTGAAGCGCTCGCGCGCCGCCTCCGGCGCGACGTCCAGAACCACCGTCAGATCGGGGACCAGCCCACCGGTGGCCCAGCGCGAGATCCGGGCCACCTCGGTGGCGGCCAGGTCACGGCCCGCACCCTGGTAGGCGATCGAGGAGTCCATGTACCGGTCGGTGATCACCACCGCGCCGCGCTCCAGCGCGGGGCGGATCACGTTCTCGACGTGCTCGGCCCGGTCGGCCGCGTAGATCAGCGCCTCGGCCCGGTGCGAGAGCCCGGTGTTGCCGACGTCCAGCACCAGCGCGCGCAGCCGCTGCCCGATCGGGCTGCCGCCGGGCTCACGGGTGACCACCACCTCGTGGCCCTTGCTGCGGATCCACTCGGCCAGCGCGGTCGCCTGGGTGGACTTGCCGGCGCCGTCGCCGCCCTCCAGGGCGATGAAGAAGCCGGTACCGCTCATCCGGTGCGGCGCCACGGCGTCGGTACCCCGGAGCGAACGGATCAGCTCCCGGCCGAACGGGACGTCGCCCCGCTGGTCGTCGGTCTTCAGCAGCACCACGGCGGCCAGCACCAGGGTGAGCAGCCCGGCCGTGCCGATCGCCAGCGCGGCACCGTCGTGGATGAAGGTGAAGCTGCCCGTCGTGACCTCGCCGAAGGCGATCTCGCCGTACCCGGCGGCGAGCACCGGCATCAGCACCAGCGCGGCGCCGACCACCACCCGCAGCACCGCGTACAGGTGCTCGGTGACCCTGGCCAGCCGGGTCTCCTCGACCTCCTGGGCGAGCAGCGTGCGGCCGGTGCCGATCACCACTCCGGCGGCCAGCCCGGCCAGCGTCGTGAGCAGCAGCACCAGGACGAAGTCCAGCACCAGACCGGCCAGGATCAGCGCCACGCCCTCGGTGATCAGGGCGAGTGCCAGCAGCCGGCGGCGGGACAGGGTGGGCAGCAGCGGCCGGGTGATCCGGACACCGATCGCGGGGGCACCGGTCGCGGCGAGCACCAGCAGGCCGAAGCCGGCCGGGCCGGCCCGGTGGTCGACGGCGGTCAGCAGGCCGAGCACGGCGACGCCCGCCATCGCCGCGTAGGCGGCGGCGACCGAGAAGGTGAAGAACGGGGCCGAGCCGGTCCGGCCCTTGCGCAGCGCCGGGCCCGGGGTGGCGTCGGTCGGGGCCCGCAGGCCCTGCAACGGGGAGCGCGGAGCGGCGAAGGCGCCGGTCGGCAGCTCCTGAAGGAAGGTCAGCACCGCCGAGGCGGTGAGCAGCAGCGCCGCGCCGACACCGGCGGTGGTGAACTGATGCACCCTCAGCCAGTCCGAGCCGAGCGCCGCGAAGACGTTGTTGAGCAGGGTCAGCCCGACCAGCAGCGCCCCGGCCAGCGGCACGGTGGCCCAGCCGGTGCGCTGGTCGACAGCCCGGACGGTCTCCAGCATCGAGGCCGAAGGACGCTGCTCCCGCTGGGGGGCGTACGGGTCGGCGACGGGCAGCAGGCCGGGGACGGCCGCGTCCTTGGCCACCGACCAGATCCGCTCGGCCGCACCGGTCAGGAAGGCGGTGCCGAGCAGCAGCCAGGTCGCCGAACCGGTCGACCAGCTGAGCCACCAGGGCGCCAGGCCGATCAGAACCGCACGGAAGACGTCGGCACCGAGCATCGTCCAGCGCCGGTCCAGTCGCCCGCCGAACAGACTGTGCACCGGTCCGAGCAGCGCCGCACCGAAGATCAGGGTGGCCAGCAACCGGGCCGCCAGCACGGCGGCAACCGCCAGCGCCTGGCCCCGGTAACCGTGGCCGAGCTGGCCGCCGACCAGCGCCGCGACCCAGGTCAGGCCGATCAGCACCAGCAGACCGAGCCGGTCCCCGGCACCCCCGACCAGCTGGGTGACCCAGAGCCGCCGGTACGGGCGCAGCCGCAGCAGCGCCCTGGCCCGCTCGCCGGGTGTCCCGGCCGGACGTACCTCCGGCAGGTCGGCGGTGCTGGTCGGGGTGGGCTGCTCCTCGCTCGTCATACCGTCAGCGTAGCGGTCGACGCCTGCGGCCAAAGGGGGGAAGGCCCTCCGGATGCCCGGTCATGACTGGGTTGTGACACACCGAGGGCCCGCGCCGTGGCACGGGCCCTCGGTTCCGACCTTCCGACCGGGGTCAGCTCTCGTCCGGAGCCGCCGTCTTCTTCGCCGCGACCTTCTTGGCGGCGGTCTTCTTCACCGTGGTCGCCTTCTTGGCCGTGGTGGTCTTCTTCGCTGCGGTCTTCTTGGCCGCCGCCGTCTTGGCGGGTGCGGCCTTCTTGGCCGGGGCCTTCTTCGCCACGGCCTTCTTCTTCACCGGTCCGCGGGCCCGCTTCTCGGCCAGCAGCTCGTAGCCGCGCTCGGGCGTGATGGTCTCGACCTCGTCGTCCTTGCGGAGCGTCGCGTTGGTCTCGCCATCGGTCACGTACGGTCCGAACCGGCCGTCCTTGACCACAACCGGACGCTCGCTGACCGGGTCGTTGCCGAGCTCCTTGAGCGGCGGCGCGGCCGCGGCCCGCCCCCGCAGCTTGGGCTGGGCGTAGATGGCCAGGGCCTCCTCGAGGGTGACCGTGAACATCTGCTCCTCGTCGGTCAGCGACCGCGAGTCGGTGCCCTTCTTGAGGTACGGGCCGTACCGGCCGTTCTGCGCGGTGATCTCCACGCCCTCGGCGTCGGTGCCGACCACCCGGGGCAGCGAGAGCAGCCGCAGCGCGTCCGCCAGCGTGACGGTGTCCAACGTCATCGTCTTGAGCAGCGACGCGGTGCGCGGCTTGACCGCGTTCTTGCCGGTCTTCGGAGTGCCCTCGGGCAGGATCTCGGTCACGTACGGGCCGTAGCGGCCGTCCTTGGCGACCAGCTGGTTGCCGGACTCCGGATCCTGGCCCAGCTCGAAGTCACCGCTGGGCTTGGCCAGCAGCTCCTCGGCCAGCTCGACGGTCAGCTCGTCCGGCGGCATCTCGTCGGGCACGTCGGCACGCTGGCCGGGCTCGCCCTCGACCTTGGACGCCCGCTCCACGTACGGGCCGTACCGGCCGACCCGCAGGGTGATCTCGTCGTTCAGCGGGAAGGAGCTGATCTCCCGGGCGTCGATCGCGCCGAGGTCGGTGACCAGTTCCTTGAGGCCGCCGAGGTGGTCGCCGTCGCCGTTCCCGGCCTCGGCCGCGCCGCCCTCGGCCGCGCCCTCGACGCCGCCGAAGTAGAACCGCTTGAGCCACGGCACGGACTGCGCCTCACCGGCGGCGATCCGGTCGAGGTCGTCCTCCATCCGGGCGGTGAAGTCGTAGTCGACCAGTCGGCCGAAGTGCTTCTCCAGCAGGTTCACCACGGCGAACGACAGGAAGGACGGGACGAGCGCCGTGCCCTTCTTGAAGACGTACTTCCGGTTGATGATCGTGTCGATGATCGACGCGTACGTCGACGGTCGGCCGATCTCCCGGTCCTCCAGCTCCTTGACCAGCGAGGCCTCGGTGTAGCGGGCCGGCGGCTTGGTCGAGTGGCCTTCGGGGTTGAGCTGCTCGGCAGCCAGCGGGTCGCCCTCGGTGACCTGGGGCAGCCGGCGCTCGCGGTCGTCCAGCTCGGCGTTCGGGTCGTCGGCGCCCTCGACGTAGGCCTTCAGGAAGCCGTGGAAGGTGATGATCTTGCCGGAGGCGGAGAACTCCACGTCCTGCCCGGTGGTGGCCCGGCCGCCGACCTTGACCGTCACCGACTGGCCGACCGCGTCCTTCATCTGGGAGGCGACGGTGCGCATCCAGATCAGCTCGTAGAGCCGGAACTCGTCACTGCTCAGCCCGGTCTCGGCCGGGGTGCGGAAGCGGTCGCCGGAGGGGCGGATCGCCTCGTGCGCCTCCTGGGCGTTCTTGACCTTGGAGGCGTAGGTGCGCGGCGCGTCCGGCAGGTAGTCGGCCCCGTAGAGCTGGGTGACCTGGGCCCGGGCGGCGTTGATCGCGGTCTCCGACAGCGTGGTGGAGTCGGTACGCATATAGGTGATGAAGCCGTTCTCGTACAGCTTCTGGGCCACCTGCATGGTCCGCTTCGCACCGAAGCCCAGCTTGCGGCTGGCCTCCTGCTGGAGCGTGGTGGTGCGGAACGGCGCGTACGGCGAGCGGCGGTACGGCTTGGACTCGACGCTGCGGACGCTGAACGCGGTCTGCTCCAGGCCGGCGGCCAGCGCGCGGGCGGCCGTCTCGTCCAGGTGCAGGGTGTTGGCGCCCTTGATCCGGCCGTCCGAGCCGAAGTCCCGGCCGCTGGCGATCCGCTTGCCGTCCACCGTGGACAGCCGGGCGCCGAAGCTCTCCGGGTTCGCGGCGTCGGCGGCCGTCCGGCCGGTGCCGAAGGTGGCGGTCAGGTCCCAGTACGAGGCGGTGCGGAAGGCGATCCGCTCGCGCTCACGCTCGACCACCAGGCGGGTCGCGACGGACTGCACCCGGCCCGCCGAGAGCTTCGGCATGACCTTCTTCCACAGCACCGGCGAGACCTCGTAGCCGTACAGGCGGTCGAGGATGCGGCGGGTCTCCTGGGCGTCGACCAGGCGCTGGTTCAGCTCGCGCGGGTTGGCGACGGCCTCCTGGATGGCGGCCTTGGTGATCTCGTGGAAGACCATCCGCTTGACCGGCACCTTGGGCTTGAGCACTTCCTGCAGGTGCCACGCGATGGCCTCGCCCTCGCGGTCCTCATCGGTGGCGAGGAAGAGCTCGTCGGACTCCTTGAGCAGAGCCTTGAGCTTGGAGACCTGGGACTTCTTGTCCGCGTTCACCACGTAGATCGGGGCGAAGTCGTGGTCGACGTCCACGCCGAGCCGGCGGACCTCGCCGGTGTACTGGTCGGGGACCTCGGCGGCCGTGCCGGGCAGGTCGCGGATGTGCCCGACGCTGGCCTCGACGATGTAGCCGGGGCCAAGGTAGCCCTTGATCGTCTTCGCCTTGGCCGGCGACTCGACAATGACGAGTCGCATGCCGTGCGCGGTCTCGCTGCTCGGGGACACCTTCGCTCTTCTCTCCCGGTCGTTATGTCTGGTGGCGGCGCGGCCGAGGACCGGTGGCGTTCGACCCGCCCCCGACCCTCGTCTACTGCTCGTGGTCCTCGTCCGAGGCTGCCACTGTGCGACGGCCCCACCAGCGGAGTGTGACCGTACCCTGGCCACCCTTGTCAAACGAACGGATCGCACTTTTTCACTGGCAAGGCCGACCTACGCCACTCGAACGGTAACCCGATGATGCGTGTTCCTGCCGCGCGGATGGGGTTACGGGGTGTCTCGGGGTCGGATTCCGGACGACCTGAACCGGTCGGCCGAACCAGCGCCCGACCGGCGTCTAACCAGCGAGGACGGTGCCGAGCAGGCTCAGCCCACCGGCCAGCGCGCTGGTGCCGAGCAGGGCCCAGAACACGTCACCGGGCACCGCCGAGGCGGCGTCCGGCGTGGCCAGCACCACGCGGGTCGGCCGCTGTGCGTCGTATGCGACCGGCACGGTCACGCCCGGCCGCAGCCAGGACGGCCGACGCAACGGGGTGTGTCCGCGCGGCCGGGCCAGCACCGAGCCGCCGTCATCGGTCGGGAAGGCCAGCAGCGGCGCACTGTCCAGCTCGCCGAAGGTGTCGCCGTAGGGCTCGCCGTACGGATCGCGGTCGGCGATCACCCGTGCGGTGGCGGGCACGCCGTGGCGGCGCAGGTGGTGGCGAAGGCGCAGTTCGACGGCGCACCAGAGCAGCAGGGCGCTACCGAAGCACGTGAGTACCACCCCTGCGGCCACCGCCGTCGGCGTCTCCATCGCTCCCCCGCCCATTCCCTGTCCACAGCCTGTGGACAGGGAGCGTGGCAGGCTGCGGCCAACCCGCGGCTGCCGTCCGGCGTACGCCGGGCAACCGGCAGATGAACCAGGTGCCGACGGGCTGCCCCGCCGACTACCCGACGGGCTCGATGAAGCCCTGCTCGGTCAGCATCCGCAGCGACTCGGGCACCCGGTCCCGCAGCACCACCCGATCCTCGCCGAGCAGTTGGGCGATCGCGTCGACGATCTCGCCGGCCGGCAGGGTGCCGTCGCAGACCCCGACGAAACCGGCGCCCACGGTGTCCACCTTGGTGGCCCGCCGCATGCCCCGGTTGTGACGGAGGATCACATGCTCGGGGTCCTCCGCGCCGGGCGCGCCGATCTGCTCCTGCACCACATCGTCAGCGAGCTGGTAACGGGCTGCCAGCAGCGCCGCGTCGTCGTGCGTCCGGAGGAAGTCCTGCCGGGCGAACCAGCTTTCGATGTGCGGGCCGAGCGGCTGCTCGACGGTGTGCGGCCACTCCTCGATCCGGACCGTCGGCTCGGCCGAACCGCCCGCCCGCAGGGTGATCCAGCCGAAGCCGATGCCCTCCACCTCGGCGGCCTCGAAGGCATCCAGCCACTCGCCGTACCTGGCCTGGTAGTCCGGGCCAGGGCCCCGGTGGTCACCGCCGTCGCGCAGCCACAACTCGGCGTACTGGGCCACGTCCTGGACCTCGCGCTGGACCACCCAGGCGTCCAGCCCGGTCCCGGCCACCCAGCCGGCCAGCCGGTCCTGCCAGTCCTCACCCTTGACGTGCTGCCAGTTGGCGAGCAGGTGGCAGTAGCCGCCCGGCTCCAGGTGCGCGGCGGCGCCCCGGACGATGCTGCGGCAGAGCTCGTCGCCGGCCATCCCGCCGTCCCGGTAGACGAAGCGGCTGCCGGGCGAGATGACGAACGGCGGGTTGGACACGATCAGGTCGAACTTCTGCTCCCCGACCGGCTCGAAGAGACTGCCCTCGGCCGTCTCGAAGTCCGCGAAGCCGGACAGCGCCAGGGTCAGCGCGGTGAAGCGCAGCGCGCGCGGGTTGAGGTCGGTCGCGGTGACCTGGCGGCCGTGCCGCGCGGCGTGCAGTGCCTGCACACCCGAGCCCGAGCCGAGGTCCAGCACCCGGCGGGCCGGCCGCCGCACGGCCAGGTTGGCCAGCGTGGTGGAGGCGCCGCCCACACCGAGCACCAGGTCCTTCCTGGCCACCCCGTGCGCGGCCTCCCCGGCGCCGATGCCACCCGCCCCGCCGACCGCACAGCCGAGGTCGGACACCACCCAGGCGTCCGCGCTGGGCAGCCCGGCCACCTCGTTGGCGTACGGGCGGACGTCCACGGTGGCCCGCACCAGGTCGCGGCCGCCCTCGCCGTCGCGGACCAGCCAACGGTCCGTCAGACAGTGCTCGACCGGCAGCGCGGCCGCCGCGGCGGCGTACGGCACCGGCTGCTGGAGCAGGAACAGTCGCACCAGCGTCTCCAGCGGGGTGCCGCCGGTGGTCGCCCGCAGCGCGGGCACCGCCTCGCTCCGGGCCAGCGCGGCGTACCCGGTGGACCCGAGCAGGTCGAGGCAGCCGTCGGCGGTGTACGAGGCGGCGAGCAGCGCCTCGCGCAGCTCGGCGAGACGGGCGTGGTCAAGGACAGGGCTGTTGGTCACCCGCCCATTGTCGCGCGGTGACCGGATCGGTTCAGCCGCTGGCGCTCGGCGTCGGGGCCGTGGACGGCGCGGCGCTCGCGGCGGCGGGAGCGCTCGGGTCGGCGGCCGGGGACGCGGCCGGGGACGCGGTCGTGGATGCCGACGCGCTCGGCGAGGTCTTCGGGGCGGGCTTGCAGCCGGGCTGCTTGGCGATGGCGACGCCGAGCTCGCCGCTCTGCAACTTGTTCAGCCCCGCGGTGGACTGCTGCGCGAGGCGCTGCACCTGGTCGCCGACGCTGCGCAGGGCATCCGCGAACTTCGCCTGCTCGGTGTTGGGCAGCGCGGTGAGCTTCTGCTGTGCCTCCAGGTAGCCCTGGGCGGCCTTCTTCAACTCGTCGGCGGCGCCCTGCTGGACCGCCGCCCCACCGTCGGTCTTCAGCTCACCGGCCTTGGAGATCGCCTCGGCGAGCTGCTGGTTGGTGGCGGCCAGTACCCCCAGGTCGGCCGCCAGCCGCTGCTGCAGCTCGGCCGGCTGCTCCCCGGGCACCACCTTGTCGCTGTCGGCGAGCGCGGTCTGCGACTGCGCTATCGGGCTCTGCGCGGAGTCACAGACCTTCTTGGCCCAGGAGTCGAGCGCGGCGGTGTCGCTGCCACCACCGCCGCACGCGACAGCGCCCGCTGCCAGCAGCAGACCGAGCACGGGGGCGGCCCACAGCCGCTTTTCGAGCTTCACATCAGGCTTCACGCTGCGAACCTACACGGCCCCGCACGGCCCCCCGAAGGGCTCAGGCCCGCTCCACCCGGATCGGATCCCCGGCCCGGACGGTGCGCAGCACCCCGGGATCGCCGTCCAGCGCACCGAGCAGATTGCAGGGGCTGGCCAGCCGGCACTCGGCAGCACGTGAGATCGGCGTCGGACCGTACGGGAGCGCAATGCTGTCGCCGTCGGTCCAGAACGCCACCGTGCCGGGCTCGACCACCTGTTGGGCGTCGTCCTCGCGGGCCACCGAGACCGGGGTACCGAAGTAGACCTCCTCGCCCCAGGTGCTGGCGGTGGAACCGACCGGCAGGGCGGCCCAGAGCGCCTCGGAGGTGGGCGTCGAACGCAGGGTGGCGGTGGCCTGACCGGCCGGCCACAGGATGCGAATCCGCATGGGGAAGGTGTCCTTCTCTCGAACCGAAACCGATCGCGCCCGAGAGCAGGGAACCGCCTGCTTCAACAATTTGTCAATACCGGCCCCGGCGGGGCCTCAGAGCTCCAGGGAATCCGGGGCGAGGCCCCAGCTCATCCGGATCAGGCCGCCGTTGGCCCCGGCGGTCACCTCGACGTCCTCGACCAGCGCGGTGATCACCGCGAGCCCGAGCGCATCCTCGGCGTCCTCGCCCATCTCCTCGGCAGCGGAGCCGACCGGCGGCAGACCGGCCGGACCGGCCTCGTCCTCCACCTCGATCAGGAAACGCTTCTCCTGATCGGTCAACGCGACCCGTACCGCGCCGTCCAGGCCGCCCCGCTGATGCAGGCTCACCGCACGCGAGCACGCCTCGCCGACGGCGAGCCGCACCTCGTCGAGCACCGACTCATCGACTCCGGCGCGCCTCGCCACCGCCMCCGCCACGAGTCTGGCCGTACGGACATGCTCGGGAAGTGCGCTGAACCGAAGTTCGACCGTTGCCATTGTCTTCCCCTCCGGGATCACGCCTCGGACTCGCGCGGGCTGGCAGAGAGCGCCGCCGGGGCAGTGCCCACCACTCGCCACCGGCGGGGCCGAGGGCCCCGCCGGTGCACGAACGGATGAGCTCAGGTGAGAGCGTCAGGGGCCGAAGCGGTCGCCCGCCCCGGCCCGTTGACGACTGGTCAGTCGGTGGCGGCGACCGCGTCGTCCACCGAGGTATGAATGGGGAAGACCTTGGTCAGACCGGTGATCCGGAAGATCTTCAGAATGCGCTCCTGGTTGCACACCAGGCGCAGCGAACCCTCATGCGCGCGAACTCGCTTGAGGCCGCCCACCAGGACACCCAGGCCGGTCGAGTCGAGGAAGTCCACGCCCTCCATGTCGACGACCAGGTGGTAGTTGCCCTCGTTGACGAGCTCGACCAGCTGCTCGCGCAGCTTGGGGGCGGTGTACACATCGATCTCGCCGCCAACCTCGACGACCGTACGGTCGCCGACAGTGCGGGTCGACAGGGACAGGTCCACGGAACCTCCAGCACCTTGCCTTGCTACGTCATTGCGATCCTCGGCCGGATGGCCGTCACCGCTTTGGTCGCAGGCCGGGCACGGCACGGCCGTGGCAGTTGAGCCCCGGCGGTGCGACCCTCGGCCATGCGGCCGTCACGGCTTCATTCAACCACTTGCGACCATGCCCGCACGATGGCTTGGCGCGATTCTCCGCCAGGCCGGTGACACACTGGGTCCCCATGCCGCCCCGTCACCACCAGCCCGAGGCCCTGCTCGCCGCCCTGTCCGCCAGTCGGGGCCGGGCCGACCGCCTCACCCATACGGAGCATCTGGCGGCCCGTCAGGCCCGCTACGCGCCCTGGCCGGACGGAATCCGTCCGGAGATCGTGGCATCCGCGCAGGCCCTGGGCATCGAAGAACCCTGGGCACATCAGGCCGAAGCCATGAAATTGGCCAAATCCGGCCAAACTGTGGTGCTGGCCACAGGAACCGCCTCGGGCAAGTCGCTCGGCTACCTGGCCCCGGTGCTCAGCGATCTGCTGGACGGCACCGAGGCCCGCAACGGCCGGGGCGCCACCGCGCTCTATCTGGCGCCGACCAAGGCGCTGGCCGCCGACCAGCGCCGCCGGGCCACCGAGCTGGCCCCGAAGCGGGTCAGGGCCGCCCTCTACGACGGGGACACCCCGCCCGAGGAACGCGAGTGGGTCCGCCAGTACGCCTCGTACGTGCTGACCAACCCGGACATGCTGCACCGGGGCATCCTGCCGGCCCACCCGCGCTGGGCCTCGTTCCTGAAGACGCTCGAGTACGTGGTCATCGACGAATGCCACAGCTACCGGGGGGTGTTCGGCTCGCACGTGGCCCAGGTGCTGCGACGGCTGCGGCGGGTGTGCGAGCGGTACGGCTCCTCGCCCACCTTCCTGCTGGCCTCGGCCACCACCGCCGACCCGGCGGCCACCGCCGAGCGGCTCACCGGGCTGCCCGCCGTCGCGGTGACCGACGACGCCTCGCCGCGCGGGCCGCTGGTCTTCGCGCTCTGGGAGCCGCCGCTCACCGAGAACGTCGGCGAGCAGGGTGCCCCCGTCCGGCGGACCGCGACCGCCGAGGCCGGGTACCTGCTCACCGAGCTGGTCGAGCGAGGCACCCGCACGGTGGTCTTCGTCCGCTCCCGCCGCTCGGCCGAACTGGTCGCCCTGCAGGCCCAGGACCAGCTCGGCACGCCGCTGGCCGCCCGGGTCGCCGCCTACCGGGGCGGCTATCTGGCCGAGGAACGCCGGGCGCTGGAGCGCGACCTGCACTCCGGCCGGCTGCTCGGTCTCGCCTCCACCTCCGCGCTGGAACTCGGGGTCGACGTCTCCGGGCTGGACGCCGTCCTGATGGCCGGGTACCCCGGTACCAGGGCCTCGCTCTGGCAGCAGGCCGGGCGGGCCGGGCGGGAGGCCCAGGGCGCGCTGGCGGTGCTGATCGCCCGGGACGACCCGCTGGACACCTACCTGGTGCACCACCCAGAGGCGCTGTTCGCCACCCCGGTCGAGGCCACCGTGCTGGACCCGGACAACCCGCACATCCTGGCCCCGCACCTGTGCGCGGCCGCCGCCGAACTCCCGCTCACCGAGGCCGACCTGCAGCTCTTCGGGCCCTCCGCCGGGCAGCTGCTCACCGTGCTCGAACAGCGCGGCCTGCTCCGGCAGCGGACCAAGGGCTCCTGGTACTGGACCCGCCGGGAGCGCGCCGTCGACTCGGTGGACCTGCGGGGCAGCGGCGGCAGCCCGGTGCAGATCGTCGAGGGCTCGACCGGCCGGCTGCTCGGCACCGTGGACGCGGCCGCCGCCCACACCACCGTGCACACCGGCGCGGTCCACCTGCACCAGGGCCGCAGCTACCTGGTGCAGGACCTCGACCTGGAGAACTCGGTGGCCCTGGTCGAACCCGCGGAACCGCCCTACACCACCGCCGCCAGGGACCTCACCTCCATCTCGGTACTGGCCACCGACACCACCGTGGAGTGGGGCGAGGCCCGGCTCAGCTTCGGCTCGGTGGAGGTGGTCAACCAGGTGGTCGGGTACCTGCGCAAGCGGATCTCCACCGGCGAGATCCTCGGTGAGAGCAAGCTCGACCTGCCGCCCAGGACGCTGCGCACCCGGGCAGTCTGGTGGTCCGTCACGGAGAACCAACTCCTGGACGCCGACATCCCGTTCGACCAGCTGCCCGGTGCGGCGCACGCGGCGGAGCACGCCTCCATCGGCCTCCTCCCGCTGTTCGCCACCTGCGACCGCTGGGACATCGGCGGGGTCTCGGTGCCGCTGCACCCCGACACCGGGCTGCCGACGGTCTTCGTGTACGACGGCCACTCCGGCGGAGCGGGCTTCGCCGAACGGGGCTTCCGGGGCGCGGAGCAGTGGCTGACCGCGACCCGGGACGCGATCGCCGCCTGCGAGTGCGAACGGGGCTGCCCGTCCTGCGTCCAGTCGCCCAAGTGCGGCAACGGGAACGACCCGCTGGACAAGGCGGCGGCGGTCCGGCTGCTGAACATCCTGCTGGCGGGAGCCCCGGGGCGGTCGTCCGAGGGGTCCTGACGGTCCGGCAGGTCCGGCAGATCCCGGCGGGAGTCCCCGGCCGCCACCGGGTCGCCGTCGCCCCAGGCCCAGACCGGCCCCGCCCGGGACCGCGCCCGGGCCGGACCGACCGGCAGCGGCAGGCCGGTGACCGGCACCTCGACCACCACGTCCACCGCGTCGATGCCCTCCCGCACGGTGCAGCTGACCAGTCGGGCCCGGTGCTCGCCGGCGATCCGGGCGGCCCGCCCGCAGCCGCCGTCCTGATCCAGCATCAGGTGCCCGGCGGCGGCCAGTGCGGCCAGGTCGGCGGCCGACTCCGCCCGGTGCCGGGCCGCCACCGCCGCGCCGAACGCAAGGCTGACCGCGAAGACCACGCAGCCGAGCATCCCGAGCGAGACCAGCCAGATCGTCGCCGAGCCCCGGTCGGGCGGCGTGTCGGGGCGCTGGCCCACCCCCTGATGGCCAGCTCGCCTCAGTCCGGCCATCGCCCACCTCCGCCGGTCGAACCGATCACGTCCTCCCGCGCGGCCACCGCCTCAGCGTGCAGCCGCACCGACAACGCCCCACCGAGCCGCCCCGGCGCGGAGCTCGGCGCCTCGACCGTGACCCGTACGGTGTCACCGCCCGTCGCCACACTCACCCTGGCCCCGGCCGGGGCGGCGGCCTGCGCCAACGCCCCGGCGTTGCCGTCTCCCCGGGCCGCGGCCCCGGGCCCCCCCCCCCCCCTCGCTCAGGGCACCGGAGACCGCCCCGCTGGTCACCACCTTGTAGAGCAACGCGGCGAAGGCGCAGGCCGCCACCGTCCCGACGGCGTACTCCGCCGTCGTCATCCCCGCATCGGCCCGGGCACCGCCCAGCCGGCGGGCCCGGACGGTCAGCCAGTCGACCCGGCGGCGCAGCAGCACCCGGATCCGCCGGGCCGGACCGGCCGACCGGTGGTGCCGAACCCGCACAACGTGAACAGTCATCAGAGACTCCCTTGTCAGAATCCGGATCAGCATCCGGATCGGAACGACGACCTCGCAGGTCAGACCCGCTCGGCGAACAGTGCGGTCAGCCCCATCACCACCGGCACCACGCCGATCAGGACGAACGCGGGCAGGAAACAGACCCCCAGCGGCGCGGTGGCCAGCACCCCCGCCCGGCGGACCCGGGCGTGGGCGGCTCGACCGGCGGCGGCCCGCTGGGCGTGTGCCAGGCCGACCAGCGGAGCCATCGGCGGCGAACCGCTGACGCTCGTCCGGACCAGGCAGCGGGCCAGTGGGGCGAGCGGCGGGCAGTCGACACCGAGCCGGTCCCAACAGACCTCCGGCGGTGCACCGAGCGCCAACTCGGCGGCCACACCCGCCAGTCGTCCGCTCATCGGCTGATCGACGCTGTCGGCCACCGCGGCGGCCGCAGCGGCGGGTGACGAGCTGGCACCCAGGCAGGCGGCCAGCAGCTCGGCAGCCAGCGGCAGTTGGCGAGTCAACCGCTCCTGCTCCAGAGCCGCCCTGCGGGCACTCGGCGAACGGACCCTCGGCAGCCACCGCCGGGCCGCCAGGCCGACCAGCAACCCCACCACCAGCCCCGTCAGGCCACCGACCAGCACCGCCGCACCGGCCCCGGCAGCCACCGGGACGGCCTGGTCGAGCAGCACCGCCCGGGTCACCCCGCGCGCCCGCAGCGCCTGGCCGATCCGCCCGGCCCGGCGTCGGCGCCAGCGGGCGAACGGCCGCCCGGCCGGGCCGTCCCACCGCTTGACCCGCCGCCTGACCCGCCGTCGGACCGACCTCCGCCGGACGGCCCTCAGCAGCTCGGCCCCGACTCCGCCCACCACCGGCCCGGCCAGCAGCCCGAGCAACAACTCCCGTTTCACCAAGCCACCTCCGCCCGCACAGCCGACGCCTCCGCGCCCACCCAGCGGTCCTGCGACGGTGCCCCAGCACGCGTCCTGGAGAGCCCACAGGCGCCCGCCGCCCTGCCGCCCCGCTCCGGCGGTACGTCCTCCGCCGCCCGGACGATCCGCGCCGTCCAGGCCAGCCCGGCCGCCTCCAGCAGCGCCCCGGCCGCCAGGCAGGCCAACCCGGCCGGGGTGTGCAGCAGAATCCGTACGGGCGCCGCGCCGAGCGCGGCCCCGAGCAGCAGGCCGACCAGCGGCAGCGCGGCCAGCACCGCGACCGTGGTCCTCGGCCCGGAGAGTTCGCTCTCGATCTCCTCGGCGAGGGCCCGCTCCGCCCGGAGTGCGTCGGCGAGTTGGTCCAGTCCGGGGGCCAGGCCGGTGCCGCTCTCGGCGGTGACCTGCCAGCAGGCCGCCACCGCCGCCGCACCGCGACCGCCGGGCAGCTCCGCGACCGACCGCAGCGCCGCCGGGATGTCCGCCCCATAGCGGCCGGCCGCCAGCCGGGCCGAGGACTCGGCGCCGAGCCCCTCGGTCAGCTGGGACGCCCGGCCCAGCACCGTGTGCAGGGCCTGCTGCTGGGTGGCTCCGCTGCGGAGTTCGGCGGCCAACCCGGTGCACAGTTCGACCACTGCGGCGGCCCGGCGCCGCGCCTCGGCCGCCCGACGGCGACGGCTGCGCCAGCGCCACACCGGAAGCACCGCCAGAGCGGCCAGCAGCGGCGGCACCGGGGAGCGACTGAGCTCCCCGGCCAGCAACCCGGCCGGGAGCAGCAGGAGTTCCGGCACCAGCCAGAGCGGCCGGGCCCTCCCGAGCACGGACCAGCGACTCACCGGACCGACCCGCGCCGGACCACCGAGCAGTGCCCCGGCCCGGCGCACCGTCCGGGAGTGCCGCCAACGGCGGAACGCGAGCCCGGCGGTCAGCCCGCCCACTCCAGCCGCGATCACCAGAATCTGATCAGTCGTCATCCCCGCTCCTTCGTCCCGTTCCTGAGCGCGTAGCGGGCGGCAGCCGCCGCACCGCACAGCAGCAGGGCCCAGCCGACCTGCCAAAGCTCGGGCGTCATCGCGCCACCCGTCATCACGCCACCACCGGCGGCTCGGGCAGCACCACGCCCCGCTCGGCGCAGCGCCGACGCAGCCGCACCCAGCCCGGGCCCGGTGTGCAGCCGCCCTCGGCCGTGAAGGCCAGGGCGGGGACGGTCAGCGCCAGCCCGCGCTCGTCGCCGACCAGCATGTGCAGCTCGGCCACCCGCCGTTGCCCGGTCCGCTGGTCGCGGACCAGGTGGATCACCACGTCCAGCGCGGCGCGCAGTTGACTGTGCAGCGAGAGCCGGTCGAGTCCGGCCAGCGAGCCGAGCGCCTCCAGCCGGGCCGGGACATCGGCCGCGGTATTGGCGTGAACCGTTCCGCAGCCGCCCTCGTGGCCGGTGTTGAGGGCGGAGAGCAGGTCCACCACCTCCTCGCCCCGGACCTCGCCGACCACCACCCGGTCCGGGCGCATCCGCAGGGCCTGCCGCACCAGGTCCCGCAGGGTCAGCTCGCCCAGACCCTCCTGGTTCGGCGGGCGGCTCTGCAGGCGCACCACATGCGGGTGGTCGGGCCGGAGTTCGGCCGAGTCCTCGGCCAGCACGATCCGTTCGTCCGGCTCGACCAGACCGAGCAACGCAGCCAACAGCGTGGTTTTTCCCGTCCCGGTGCCGCCGCTGATCAGCAGCGAGAGCCGGGCCCGCAGCACGGCGGTGAGCAGCTCGGCCCCGATCGGTGGGAGGGCGCCGCCGGTCACCAACTCGGCCATGGTGAAGGGCCTGGTCCGGCAGATCCGCAGCGAGATGTGGGTGCAGCCGGCCGCGATCGGCGGCAGCACGGCGTGCAGCCGGGTGCCGTCGGGCAGCCGGGCGTCCACCCACGGGCGGGCGTCGTCGAGCCGGCGGCCGGCCGCGGTGGCGAGCCGGTGGGCCAGCCGCCGGACCGCCTCGGCGTCCGGGAAGCGGATCTCCGGTACGCGTCGCAGCCCGCCGCCCCGGTCGACCCAGACCTGGTCGGGTCCGTTCACCAGCACGTCCGTCACGTCCGGCTCGCCGAGCAGGGCGTCCAGCGGCCCGGCGCCGACCAGTTCGGAGCGGAGCACCCGAACGGCGTCGAGCACGTCGTCCCCACCCAGCGGCGGGCGGGCGGCCCGCAGCGCGGCCGCCACCGAACCGGCGGTGGGTGCGGCCCCGACCTCGGCCAGGCGGATCCGGACGGCATCGACCAGGGCCGCCGCCTGCTCGTCGGCAGCAGCGGCGATGACGAGCGGCCGTGGGGCAGCGACTCCGCCACCCAGCGGCCGCCGGTGCGGCACGGCGGCGGTACGGCGGCCGACGGGCCAGCCAGGGCGGCGCTGACGATCCGTCATGACGTGCCACCTCCGGCCGCCTGGACCGGCGGCATGACCTCGGCCAGAAAGCCTCCGCAGAAGCGGGCCAGCGGCCCCTTCTCCCGGATGCCGGGCGGCGAGCCGCGCTCGACGTCCACCACGAGCCCGGGCTCGGCGGGCAGTTCGCCCGCCAGTCGCAGCCGCAGCCCCCGGGCCACCTCCGCCCCGGTCAGCCCGGCCGGGCCCGGCACGCGGACCACCACCCGCAGATCGGCGAGCCGCATCCGGGCGGCGGCCGCGACCCGGTCGGCCGCCGCCATCGCGCGCAGCTCCGCGGGCACCACCAGCAGCCCGGTGTCGGCCTGTTCGAGCGCCTGGCCGGCCGCCGGGTCGAGGTGTCTGGGCAGGTCGAGCACCACCAGGCCGCCTCGACGGCGGGCGGCGGCCAGCACGCTGCGCATCGCCTCGGGCGGCACGGCCAGGGTGTCGCCACGATCCCAGGACAGCGCGGTCATCCGGTGCAGCGAGGGCAGCGCCTTGGCCAGCTCGGAGCCGCTCACCCGACCCCGGGAACCGGCCAGATCGGGCCAGCGCAGACCGCCGGTCTCCTCGCCGCCGAGCAGGATGTCCAGGCCGCCGCCCAGCGGGTCGGCGTCGATAAGCATGGTGCGGTGGCCCGCCCTGGCCGCCGTGACGGCCAGCGCACAGGCCAGCGTGGAGGAGCCCGCTCCGCCCCGGCCGCCGAGCACCGCGACGGTGAGGGCCGGTGCGCCGACGCCCTCGGCGGCGTCCGCGATCCGGTCCAACAGCCAGGCCTGGGCGTCGGGCAGGAAGATGACGTGCTCGGCGCCGAGTTGGACCGCCCGGACCCAGACGTCGCAGTCGTCCAGGTCGAGCCCGAGCAACAGCACCCCCGCCCGGCGGGTCAGCCCGGCACAGCGCTCGGACTGGTCGTCACCGACCAGCACCAGCGGGGCGCTCTCCCAGAGCCCTCGGGGCGGTGGCGCCCCGGAGAGCAGTTGAGGATCGGTGCCGGCCGCGGCGCAGAGCCGCAGCAGGTGCTCGGCGAGCGTCTCGTCCTCGGTGACGATCAGCGGCCCCCGGGCCGCCGGGCGGTCGGTGAGTCGGTCGGTGATCGGTGTCGACATGGCTGTCTCCCCCGGTACGGCTGCTCCCTCTGGCGAGGTGCGGTCGGACGGTGCCCGACCGGACACCACGGTCCGGCTCCGCTGAGGGTCCGTCAGTCCCTGCCCGATTCCCTGGGGACAACTCGGGGCTGTGGATAACTTTGTTCACTCGCACGGGGGGCGATTGCCCAATGAATTGACGCCGACTTCGTCACCGAGAAGATCCGGAAGACCCCGGACGGATACAAACGAAGATCAACCACAAGGTCGAACGAGCCGTCGAACTGGATACTCAGAGTGACGATCTCGTCTCGATCGACAGGACGTCCAACCGCCCCACCGTCGCGGGAAACACCGCACCGCGAACCCCGCCCGACCGCCCTGTGGCCCGGAAAATGGCCCCGGACGTGCGACGACCCCCGCCGGGGGGGAGAGCGGGGGTCGTCTATCCACGGTCCGACTCGGGGGGGGAGGAGCCGGACCGGGTTAGCACGGTCGCGAACGATCCGTGACTTCCATGGTGTACCCGACGGCCCAGAAACACAAACCCGCGTGGCCGCGAGTACGCCATATGGCGGGGTCTTTTGCCCAGCCCTCTATCCTCTGATCCCGTGGACACCACCGAGAACGCCGACACCGCCGACCACGGCGAGAACTCCGCCCGCGATTCGGTGCCGAACGGCGCCCCGCGCGACCCACTGCCTACCGCCGCAGCAGCCGAAGCCGCTGTGGCTGCGACCGCCGCAGCAGCCGCAGCTCGCCCGTTCAGAGCACCCCGGACCGCCGCGTTCTTCGACCTCGACAAGACGATCATCGCCAAGTCGAGCGCCCTGGCGTTCAGCCGCCCGTTCTACCAGGGTGGCCTGATCAACCGTCGGGCCGTGCTGAAGAGCGCCTACGCCCAGTTCGTCTTCCTGGTCGGCGGTGCGGACCACGACCAGATGGAGCGGATGCGCGAGTACCTGTCCGCCCTCACCAAGGGCTGGAACGTGCAGCAGGTCCGCGAGATCGTCGCCGAGACCCTGCACGGCCTGATCGACCCGATCATCTACGACGAGGCCGCGTCACTGATCGAGCAGCACCACCAGGCCGGCCGCGACGTGGTGATCGTCAGCAGCTCCGGCTCGGAGGTGGTCGAGCCGATCGGGCAGCTGCTCGGCGCGGACCACGTGATCGCCACCCGGCTCCAGGTCGAGGACGGCCGGTACACCGGCGAGATCGACTACTACGCCTATGCCGAGAACAAGGCGGCGGCGATCCGGGAGTTGGCCGCAAGCGAGGGCTACGACCTCGCCAACTGCTTTGCGTACAGCGACTCTTCGACCGACCTGCCACTGCTGGAGGCGGTCGGCCACCCCTCCGCCGTGAACCCGGACCGGGCCCTGCGCAAGGAGGCGCAGGCCCGGGACTGGCCGATCCTGGTCTTCGACCGGCCGGTCGAACTCCGCCGCCGGCTCCCGGAGTTCTCCGCGCCCAGCCGCTCGGTGCTGCTCGCGGTCGCGGTCGGCACGGCGGCGCTGACCGCCGGGCTGCTCTGGTACACCGCGAAGCGCCGCAGGCCGATTGCCTGAAGCGCCCCGGACAAGCGCCGAATGAGTTGTCGTTTCGGGTTCCCCTTTGTCCGATTTCGCGGTAGAAAGGACTTACGGCCCGCGAGACCCGGTCAGGACCCTGAGAGGTCAAACCGACAACGCATTTCAGGCCCCACGGACCGAGTACAGATAACTGAGCACCCACATGCAGCCGACCCGCTGTCGGGCCGCCGCACCAGGTGAACGGGCAGTAGATCCCCACCTGATGGGCAATTACGGTGCATGCATGGTCACCCGGTACCTGTACCAGCGGCGGCGCCCAGCTCCATCAGGCGTCGCCGCAACTCTTTGCCGCAACTCTTCGTTGCGGCCGCCTCAGACCATCCCGCGCTGCATCGCCTCGCAGACCGCCGTGCTCTCCCGGACGCCGAGCCGCAGCGCCTGCCCGCAGTGCGCGATCCAGGCCGCCATGCCGTCCGCCGTGCCGCTCAAGTAGCCCTGCAGGGCCTGCTGGTAGGCCGCGGTGCCGAGTTCGGCCAGGCCGACCTCGGCGGGGCAGATCGCCTTCGGGTCCAGCCCTTCGGCGATCAGCACGATCCGCTGGGCGGCCCGGGCGATCACGCCGTTGTGCGAGGCGAACGGCCGCAGCGCGAGCAGCTCGCCGTGCACCACCGAGGCCACCACGAGCGCCGGGGCGCCGACGCCCGGCGCACGGTCGGCCCGGGCAGCCAGCAGCTGCGCCAGCTGGTCCAGCCGGGCGGCCGCCTCGTCGG
>NZ_JBFUMY010000039.1:0-40386 GCF_054049135.1 Kitasatospora sp. P5_F3
GGTGGGGTGCGTGCCTCGGCGGTGCCGAGGAGGGAGTCCATGCGGAGCATCGGCGACCGACGAGAAGCCGGCGAGGTGCGTGCCCCGGCGCCGCGACGCCGCCCACCCCCCAATTGCCGGTCGGCCTAAGAGAGCAGGCCGTCGTAGTCCGGCAGCTTGAAGGTCTGCTCGGCGTGGCCGCCGTTCAGGTCGGTCCAGTTGTTGCCGACGCTGGCGATGACCGTGTAGCCCTCGTTCTCGACCTTGATCCGCTGCTCGGTCTTGTACTGCTGGACCGGCTTGAAGAGGTCGCACAGGTCGCGCCCGCGCAGCTCGTCCACGGTGTAGCCGGCCTTCTCCAGGCTGTACCGGGTGACCGGCGCGATGAAGTCCACCCTCGCGGTGACGAAGATGACCGCGACCCCGTGCGCGTGGGCGTACTGCGCCAGCTCAACGACCGGCGCCATGCCCGGCATCGTGAACGGGTGGAAGTGCGTGGCGAGGGTGGTGTTGTCGATGTCGAACACGATCGCGGGCTTCTCGCCCGTGGGCCGCTCCGTGCGCTGTTCGACGTACGCGCGGGCCGGCGCGATCGCGGCGCTGACATCGGCCAGCCACTGGGCCTCGGTCACCGCGGCGCCGATCGCGGGGGCGACGGCGGGGGCGACGGCCGGCGCCTGCGCCGGGGTGGCGGCAACCGCCGGGGCGGCGAGGCCGGTGGAGATCGCGGCAGTCAGGGCCGCGGCGGCAACGAGCTTTGCCCTGGTACTCATATCGGGGACGTGGCCTTTCATCTGAGGGGCCGTCAGTCGCAGATCGCGCCCGCACCGGCCCTAAAACTAGAGTCCGTAGTTTTACCTGGGCGAGAACGTACACTAGTTGACACCGTCGACCAATACCCGGGGGTAACAAGAAGCAGGCGAGAGGACGAACTCAGATGGGCAGGCCGCCAAGGCCACTGCTGACCCGGGACGGGATCATGCGAGCCGCGCTCGCACTGGTCGACGAGGAGGGCACCGGCTCACTCGCCACCACCCGGATCGCCGCCCGACTGGGCGTCAAGGGACCGTCGCTCTACAACCACGTCTCCAGCCGGGACGAGATCATCGACGGCATCGGCGACCTGATCGTCGCCGAGATGGACCTCGACCCGACCGTCCGCCCGTGGACCGCCGCCCTGGACAGCTGGGCCCGCTCGTACCGCTCCGCACTCGCCGCCCACCCGAACATGGTGCCGCTGCTGGCCGGCCGACCGACCCGGTCCGTCGCCGCCCTGCAGGGCTACGCCTGTACGTTCGCCGTACTGCGGGAGGCGGGCTGGCCGGAGGAGCTCGTGCTCCCGGTGGTCCAGGCCGTCGAGTACCTCCTGATCGGCTCAGCACTCCACCTCGACCGCCCGCACGCCGCGGCCTGGACCCCCGAAACCCTGCCGCCCGGGCTCGAACCGCTGCTCAACGCCCCGTCCGACTTCCGCGAGCGGGCCTTCGAAACCGGCCTCGCCGCCCTGATCCGCAGCTTCCAGGAGACCCTGAACGACCTCCGGGCCCCCCACGGCGTCCGCTGACCCATCGTCAGTCCGGACTGCCCCGGCGGTGGGCGGCGAGGCCCTCGGCGATCGACCGGGCCAGTTCTGCCTGGCCCGTGTAGTGCGCTGTCCGGGGCGAGATCCGGGTCGACTCCGCGAGGTCGTCGGTCCAGACGGCACGGACCGGTGCCCGGGCGAGGGTACGGCCGTCGCCCGCCGGGGGGAGCAGGACGACGGCGAGCTCGGCCGCCTGGAGTTCGTCCCCGGGGCGGCCGGCCGGTACCTCGATCAGCACGTGGTACTCACGGGACCCGTTGCCGGGCACGTCGACCGCGTACTCGAGGGCGCCGGGACCGACTGGTTGCCCACGGTCCGTCAGGTCCTCCACCGCCGGTGCGACCTGCTTGAGGAACCGCACCCGCGCGCCCGTCGGCACGGTGATCCGCAACGCGAGGTTGCGGGCGTACGGCCGGCGGGTGGCGTCGATGACCGAGGCCAGTTCGCGGGCCAGGCTCGCCTCCGCCGTGGGCGCGGCCGGGGCGGCCACGATGCCCAAGGTGCCGGACAGCGCGCTGGTGACCGATCGGATCTGGCTCACCGACCAGTCGTTGCCGATGCCGCGTGCGTGGCAGGAGAAGCGCCCGACGGAGGAGGCGAGGGCCGCCGCGAGGTCGTCGGGGGTCTCGGCCGTGGCCTCCAGGTCGGTCAGCAGGATCGCGGTGCGCACCGTGTCGGCGTGCGCGGTGAACAACCGGTCCGCCAGCCGGATCCAGCGTCCGAGCGCCGCCGATCCGACCGGTTCGAGCCGGGTCAGTGCGGCGCGCGCCTCGGCCTTGGTCACCGCGTTCGCCCGGACCAGGCGCATGGTGTCGGGATAGAGCATCCGCGCGTACTCCGAGCCGGCCACCACCGCGAACGCGACACCTTCGTCCAGCCCGTCGACGGCGTCGGCGACACCCTGACCGACGGCCCGGAAGTCCGCTGCGGGCAGCCCGCTGGAGAGGCCGAGCAGGAAGACCAGCGACCGCGGCGCCGCTGCCGCCAGGTCCTCGGGGCGGGCCGCCGACCCGCTGACGGTCACGATGGCATTGACCTCGGTGGCGTCCGGCGGCAGGAACTCGTTCTGGTTCACGGCGATGGCGAGTTCCGGCTGCTCGGTGCCGACCGTCTTCGCAGGGGCGAGGGCCGGAGCGGGGGCCGGGACCGTGTGGTGTCGAGGTCGGCCGAGATCCCTGAGCTGCTCCGCGACGACGCCCGCGTACCCGGGCCGGGCGTCGGGCTGCTTGCTGAGCAACGCCGCCACGAGCCGCTCCAGCTCGTCCGGGATGCCCGGGCGGCGCGAGGCCAGCAGCGGTGGCGGGGTGTGGAGGTGATCCAGCATCACGACCCACTGGTCCCCGTACGGGGAGAACGGCGGACTCCCGGTGAGCAGGGCGAACAGCACACACCCTAGGGCGTACAGATCGGCCCGCCCGTCCAGCTGATCCCGCCGGCACTGCTCCGGGGCCATGTAGGCGGGTGTGCCCAGCAGCGTGCCCTCCTGGGTGAGGTCGGAGTCGGCCCGGATGAACCCGGCCAGCCCGAAGTCGCACACCTTGACCCGGCTGCCGGGGAGCAGCATCAGGTTGGCGGGCTTGATGTCGCGGTGCACGATGCTCGCCCGGTGCGCGTGCGACAGCGCGTCGGCGACCTGCGCGGCCAGCTCCACCGCCTGGTCGACCGGCAGTCCGGAGGTCCGTTCCTTGAGCACCGCGCCCAGGTCCCGCCCGTCGAGCAACTCCATCACCAGGTAGAGCTGCCCGTCCTGGGCCCCGCTGTCGAAGACCTGGGTGATGCCCGGGTGCTTGAGCTGTGCGGTGACCCTGGCCTCGCGGCGGAATCTCTCCCGGACCCGGTGCTCCTCGGCCGACCGGGGAGGCAGGAACTTGATCGCGACCTGGCGGTCCAGCCGGGGATCGTACGCCCGCCAGACCTCGCCCATGCCGCCCCGCCCGAGCAGCGCGACCAGCCGGTACCGGCCGTCGATGTCCATCCCGGCAGCGTTCAAGATCCCCCGCATTCCGCCCGCCCCAGACTCCGCCGTATCACTGTAGTGCGCTCCTGAGGCGGCGTCGGAGCACACTGTCGGGCCGCCCCCTTACCGTATCCGGATGACCTCTGAGACGCAGTCCGTGAACTCGCCGCAGGATCTGCTGGAGCGGTGGATCGGCGACCTGCCGCACCAACTGCTGCTCCTGGAGCAGGTGTTGCTTCCCGGCGCGGTCACCTTCGACTACTCCCCCGGGTCGCTGGACGCCCTGGAGCGGCAGCTGTTGGAGCGCCACGACGCCGAGCAGCACCGGGAGTTGGCCGAGGCCGCGACGGCCTATCTCGGCGAGGTCCTGCTTGGTGTCGCGGGCGGCGCCTGGGGCTGGCACACCCGGCCGGTCGGCGAGCGGCCGGGACAGCCGGTGGTCCGGCCGGACCAGGAGCTGGAACTCTCGCCCATCGCACCGATGTTGCTGATCTCGTACGCCCTCCGGGTCCGCACCGGGACGGCCTTCGCCGAGGAGGTCGAGCGACTGCGGCAGGCCGTTGCGGAGCGGCGGCAGGAGGTGCCGGACTGGCAGCCGGTCAAGGAGCACACGCCGGGGGTGGACCCCGGCGTGCCGCTGCCGGAGCACCCGGCACTGACGGCCTGGCTGGCCGAGCGACGGGAGGCGCTCCCCGCCTGGGCCGGGGAGGCGTTCGGCGGGGCGTGGCGGTGGAACCTCCACCCCGAGACCCTGGACTGGCTGGAGACCGTGCTGCGCCAACGGTTCGCCACGGTGCAGGAGTTCGACGCCGCGCGGGAGGAACCGTTCGTCCAGGGCGCCTGCTGGTACCTGGGCGAGGTGATCCGGCGGAACAGGGGGGCGGTGTGGCAGTACGTCCCGTTCGATCCGGCCGCCGGGCCCGGGGCGCCCAACTCGTCGCAGGAGAGCGGGTGGACCGGGGTGCCGTTCGTGGACCAGCCGGCGAAGCGGGGCGGCGGCGCGGCGGTCCCGTCGGTGTGTCTGCGTGAACTGTTCGACGGGGAGCGGAAGGACAGCCTGCGGGACCTGCTGTCCTGGTTCCGGCCGACCTCGTACGCCCACGTGGGGGCGCTGCTCCGGCGGATGGGCATGGTCTCCCCGGAGAAGGTCGACAGCGTCCTGACGGACTACGCCGACTTCGCGCACAACGACCTGCCGCCGAACGAAGTGGCCGACGCGCTCCAGGCGTTCGGGGTGGCGATCTCGGCCCACGCGGACGATGTCGACGATCTGGAGGAGAGTTACGCGGGCATCCTGGCAGCGGCCGCAGAACTCACCGACGGCGCGGTGACCATCACCGACGTCCGGCTGCGTGAGGACGAGGAGTACGACGAGGTCCTGGAGTTCGCCCGCAACGGCGTCCTGGTGACCCAGCCGACCGAGCACCAGTCGGACGAGTACCTCGACCACCTGGCGATCATGGAGTTCATCGGCCACGTCGATCCCGATCCCGACGCCGACCCGCGCCGGTTCCACCATGTCAACTTCGTGCGGCAGCCGAACGGCGTCTACGAGACCTACTTCGTCTTCGCCACGCCCGAGCAGGCCGCCGACCTGGTGCGGGAGCTCGGCGTGGAGCTGCGCTGAAGGCACTCGGTGCCTCGGGGCTGGCCGAGATGGCACAGAGTGTGGTCTATTAGGGGAACTTGGTTCCCTATCGCTCTGGAGCGCCGCGCCATGGACAAGGTGTTCGATCTCTTCCGGCTTTCCGAGGAGCACGAGATGCTCCGGGAGGCGGTGCGGTCGCTGGCGGAGGCGAAGATCGCTCCGTTCGCGGCGGAGGTGGACGAGCAGGGCCGGTTCCCGCAGGAGGCGCTGGACGCGCTGCAGGCCAACGACCTGCACTGTCCGGCTCGGAGGAGCTGAAGGCCAAGTACCTGGGTGCGCTGGCCCGCGGCGAGGGCATGTTCTCGTACTGCCTGTCGGAGCCGGACGCGGGTTCGGACGCGGCGGGGATGAAGACCCGCGCGGTGCGCGACGGTGACTTCTGGGTGCTCAACGGCGTGAAGCGCTGGATCACCAACGCGGGTGTCTCGGAGTTCTACACGGTGCTCGCCGTCACCGACCCGGAGCTGCGCACSAAGGGCATCTCGGCGTTCGTGGTGGAGAAGGGCGAYGCGGGCGTCTCGTTCGGTGCGCCGGAGAAGAAGCTCGGCATCAAGGGCTCGCCSACCCGCGAGGTCTACTTCGACAACGTCCGGATCCCGGCSGACCGSATGATCGGCGCGGAGGGCACCGGTTTCGCCACCGCGATGAAGACCCTGGACCACACCCGGGTCACCATCGCCGCCCAGGCGGTGGGCATCGCCCAGGGCGCGCTGGACTACGCCAAGGGCTACGTCCAGGAGCGCAAGCAGTTCGGCAAGCCGATCGGCGACTTCCAGGGYGTGCAGTTCATGCTCGCCGACATGGCGATGAAGCTGGAGGCGGCCCGCCAGCTCACCTACGCCGCCGCCGCCAAGTCCCAGCGCACCGACGCCGACCTGACCTTCTTCGGCGCCGCCGCCAAGTGCTTCGCCTCCGACGCCGCGATGGAGATCACCATCGACGCCGTCCAGCTGCTCGGTGGTTACGGCTACACCCGTGACTACCCGCTGGAGCGGATGATGCGCGACGCCAAGATCACCCAGATCTACGAGGGCACCAACCAGATCCAGCGCATCGTGATGGCCCGYAACCTCCCGTAGCGTCAGCTGCCGTACCGGACCCCGTCGGTGTGACCGGCGGGGTCCTCGCGCATCCCGATCCGGCGGGCCGGGATGCCGGCCCAGATCTCGTTCGGCCCGGTGGAGGTGGTCAGGACGGCGTTGGCGCCGACGATGGTGCCCGCACCGACGGTGAGGATGCCGGTCTTACAGACGATCTTGGCGCCCGCGCAGACCAGCACACCGTCCTCCAGCACGACCCGGCGCATCGCGCTGCGCTGCTGCGGTACCCAGGGATCGGCCCGGCCGATGGTGACGCCGTTGTAGAGGGTGACGTCCGCGCCGAGGGTGGTGTACGGGTGCAGCACGGTGCCGAAGCCACGGTGGAAGACCCGCAGTCCGGGGCCGATCTCGGCGGCGGCCGGCACCTCCATCCCGTACAGCGCGAGGGCCTCCTGCACCAGGCGGCCCAACAGGCGGCTGCGGCGGCGGTAGATGAGTGCGGTCACCAGCGACATGGAGCACATTGTGGCGGTTCCGGTGCTGACGGCGGGTCAGCGGCGCGACATTGTCCTGGTGCTGTCACAGCGGGGCGCGAGCGGTAACCCGGTGGGGCCAGCGCTACGTGTGCAGGTTGACCTTGTCTTTCGTCCTGGGGGAACCAGCCATGAACGCTCGCCACCTGCCCGTTGCCACCGCCGTCCTCGCCACCGCCGTGCTGGCCCTGACCGCCTGCGGGCCGAAGGACCCGGCGCCCGCGACCGGGCCTTCGCTGACGGCCAGTGCCTCCCCCTCCGTCACCGCAACCGTGAAGCCGACTGCCTCGGCCTCCAGGAGCGCGACCAAAGCGGGTGCCACCCCGGCGGACTGCAAGGCCGACGCGGCCCAGGTCGGCCGGGTGATCGAGGCCGCTGAGGTCGGGTACGCCACCCATGTCTGGATGAAGGCCAAGGAGACCAAGTTCGTCTGCGGCCCGGATGTCCCGGGGGAGAGCTACTTCGAGGGGACCGGGGCGGTGAAGGTGTTCGAGTTCAGCAACGAGGTCAAGACCTACGTGCTCGCCGACCTGAAGGAGAAGCAGATCCCGCTGAACGACTTCATGGCCCGCGCGGAGCTCTGCCTGACGAACCGGACCGCGGTGCAGCCGCCGTACAACTGCTACGGCAACCAGTTCACCGTCACGGTGGACCAGGCCGGCAAGATCAGCACGATCCACCAGATGTACCGCCCCTGAGCTCAGGACGGTGCGGGCACCGGCTGGTCGTTCTGGATCCGCCCGAACAGCTGGTTGGAGGCGTCCGGGGCCCAGAGGATCGAGGACCCGGCCGGGGTCTGGTAGTTCTGGTCGGCGATCGGCACCGTGACGGTCCGGCCGTCGGAGCCCGCCACCTTGTCCATCTGCAGCCCGAACTGCGCCAGCGTCCAGAGCGAGCTGCCCTGGTCCACCGTCAGGGCACCGAGGGCGGCGCTCAGGAACGGGTACAGGACGAACGGGTTGAGCAGGGTGGACGGGCTGAGCACCTCCTCGGCCAGCGCCTGCAGGAAGGCCTGCTGGTTGGCGATCCGGCTCAGGTCGGAGTCGGGCAGCGAGTAGCGGGTGCGGACCAGTTGGAGGGCCTGGGTGCCGTTCAGGGTCTGGCAGCCGGCCGGCAGGTTCGCGCCCGACTTCGCGTCGACCACCGGCTGGTCCAGGCACATGTCCACGCCGCCGAGGGAGTCGACGATGCTCACGATGCCGGTGAAGCCGACCTCGACGTAGTGGTCGATCCGGATGCCGGTGTTCTGCTCCACGGTCTGCACCAGCAGCTGCGGGCCGCCCTGGGCGTAGGCCGCGTTGATCTTGTTCTTGCCGTGGCCCGGGATCGGCACGTAGCTGTCGCGCGGGATGCTCATCAGCACCGGGCCGTTGTCGCCCCGGTGCAGCACCATGATGGTGTCGGTGTTGAGCCCCGACTCGCCGCCGACGTGCAGGTCCTGCTCCTGCTGCTCGGTCAGCCCGGCCCGGCTGTCCGAGCCGATCAGCAGCCAGTTGGTGCCGGGCCCGTCACCCGGGCGGCCGGACCAGTCGGCGATCGCGTCCACGTGCTGGATCTTCCGGTCGGCCCAGACGTAGGTGCCGACCGCGCCGCCGACCAGGGCCAGCACCAGCAGCCCGACGGTCCAGCGGATGCAGCGCCACCAGTTCCGGCGCCGCCGGGGCGGCTTGGCGGCCGGGGCCCCGCGCGGGTTCAGCGAGGGTGGCAGCGGGGGTTCGGAGCCGTACGTCCCCGGGGTGCCGCCGGACCGGCCAGTGCTGCTCATGCTTCCAGAGTGGGCGAGCGGCGCCCGGACGGCCGCCCCGTATGGGCCGTCCGGGTGAACAGGTCTGACGACTGCTCAGATCTGACGCTACTTCACATCCGGCACCGCGCTGTCGCTTCTGAAAGCGTCGAAGACCTGCTTGGCCTTGGTGGTGTCCCACTTCACCGCGGACTCGCCGGTGGGGGTGCGGAAGTCGGGGTTGGCGATCGGCACGGTCATCGACTTCCCGTCGCCGCTCGAGACCGAGCGCATCGCCAGGAAGAGCGAGCCGAGGTCGCTGAGCCCGGCGTCGTCGTCCACGATCAGGGTGCCCAGACCCGAGCTGACCATCGGGTAGAAGGTGAACGGGTTCAGCAGGGTGCCCGGCGAGGCGGCCTGGTTGGCCAGCGCGGAGAGGAACTTCTGCTGGTTGCGCATCCGGCCCAGGTCCTGGTCGGCCATCTGGTGCCGCTGCCGGACGAAGGCCAGCGACTCCTTGCCGCTCAGCGACTGGCAGCCCGCCTTGAGGTTGAGCCCCGAGTCCTTGTCGGCGATCGGCTTGTCGATGCACATGTCCACGCCGCCGACCGAGTCCACGATCCCGACGAAGCCGGCGAAGCCGATCTCGGCGTAGTGGTCGATCCGGATGCCGGTGTTGTGCTCGACGGTCTGCACCAGCAGCTTGCCGCCGCCGGTGTTGAAGGCCGCGTTGATCTTCGTGGTGGCGGCCGGGACGGTCTTGCCGCTCCCGTTGGTGTTGGGGTGCGCCGGGATCTGCACCCAGGAGTCGCGCGGGATGCTCATCAGGGTGTTCCCGTTGTCCCCGATGTGCAGCAGCATCATCGAGTCGCTGCGCTTGCCCACGGCGGAACCGGTGTGCAGCGCGTCCTCGTCGGCATCGGACAGACCCTGCCGGCTGTCCGAGCCGACGATCAGCCAGTTGGTGCCCTTCCCGGCGGGCGGTCTGCCGTCGTACGAGACCAGCACGTTCTCGTGGTTGAGCTGGGAACCGGCCCAGAAGTAGGTGCCGACGGCGGTCACCATCAGCGCCGCCAGCGTGCCGTAGATGCCGTATTTGATCTTCCGGCTGCGCGGCCAGCGCGCGTTGCCCGGGCGCGGTGCGGTGGGCGGTGCGGTGGGCGGTGCGCCGGGCGGAGCGGTGGGCGGCTGCGCCGGACCGGGCGGTATCGGGGCACCGGGGGTACGCGGCGGGGCGCCCGGGCCACGGGGGTTGAGCTCCGGCGGCAGACCCGGCTGGGGGCCGTTCGCCTGTGCCGGTACGGGCTGCGCGACCGGAGCGGCCGGCTGCGGCTGCTGCGGGGGTACGCGGTGGGGCGCCGGAGCGCCGGGGCCGCGCGGGTTCAGCCCGGGCGGCAGCGGGGGCTCGTCCCGGTACGGGTTCGGCCCGCCCTCGGAGCCGTACGACCCGTACGCCCCACCGCCACTACCGCCGCCCGGGCGGTCCTCCTGCCACGTGTTCATGTGGGAGAGAATGCCCGAAACCACGGCCGCGCACCGCAGTGGGGTCTCCCACCAGGGCCCTTGTAACAGAGTTGATGCACGTCCCGGACCGGTCGGCCGTAAGTTCACGAGGTGGAACGAACCTTGACCCGTTCGAACGCCGCGTGGTCCCATGACGGCCATGGAGCAGCAACGGATTCTCACGCGGAGGCGGCACGTCGACCTGCTGCGCGTGTCCTGCTCCCTCTGTAGTGGCTGACCGCTCGCCACCTCTGCTCCCTCCCCTTTCTCGCGCACCGTCGCGCGGTCAGCCCTGCCCGCTTCCACATCCCTGGGGTGCCTCATGGCCACCGTCCTGTCCGTCTCCGGCTCGCCCTCCGCCACCTCCCGCACCACCCGCCTGCTGCGCCACGTCGACGCCCGGCTGACCGGGCACGGCCACCGGGTGATCCCGCTGGAGGTGCGCAGCCTGCCGCCGGCCGCGCTGCTCTCCGCCGACACCAGCGACCCCCGACTCGCCCGCGCCATCGAGCTGTTCGCCGAGGCGGACGGCGTGGTGATCGGCACCCCGGTCTACAAGGCCGCGTACTCGGGACTGCTGAAGACCCTGCTGGACGTGCTGCCGCAGTACGCGCTCGCCGGAAAGACGGTGCTGCCGCTGGCCACCGGCGGCTCGACCGCGCACGTGCTGGCGGTGGACTACGCGCTGCGGCCGGTGCTCTCCTCGATGGGGGCCGGGCACATCACCCAGGGCTGGTTCGTGCTGGACCGTCACATCAGCACCAGGGAGGACGGCTCGACGCTGGTCGAGCGGGAGGCCGAGGCCCAGCTCACGCCGGTGGTGGACGCCTTCGCGACCGCGCTGGTCCGGCAGGGCGAGCCGGTACTGATCGGCTGATCCCTGAGACGCCTGGCGGGAACCCCTAGGGGGAGGGGGCCCGCAGCCCGTACATCGGTCGTTGGTCGGCTTCCTCCCGGCGGATGACGATCCGTTCGGCCGGCGCTCCTAACGTGGTTCTTACCTCGCCACTCCACTCAGCACCACCTGGAGGGTGGGGGCAGCCCCAGGAAGAAGACGGCAGACCGCACCATGTCCCCGGACGGGTGCGCTGCGAAATCCTGGAGCCGACGGGTGGACCACAAACGAGGAGAATCCAGTGACGACGGCAGCCAGCGCCGTGAAGGACCAGCAGCTTTCCGGCGGCCCCGAGGCCCCGGCCGCGGCCGCGCGGCAGGTGACCAAGGCGTACGGCGCGGGGGAGACCCGGGTCACCGCCCTCGACGCCGTCGACGTGGACATCCACCGTGGCCGGTTCACCGCGATCATGGGGCCCTCGGGCTCGGGCAAGTCCACCCTGATGCACTGCCTGGCCGGGCTCGACACCGTCTCGGAGGGCCGGATCTGGATCGGTGACACCGAGATCACCGGCCTGAAGGACCGTCAGCTCACCAAGCTGCGCCGGGACAAGATCGGCTTCATCTTCCAGTCCTTCAACCTGCTCCCCACGCTGAACGCGCTGGAGAACATCACGCTCCCGATGGACATCGCCGGCCGCAAGCCCGACGCCGCCTGGCTGGACACGGTGGTCTCCACCGTCGGCCTGGCCGACCGCCTCAAGCACCGGCCGACCCAGCTCTCCGGTGGCCAGCAGCAGCGCGTCGCGGTGGCCCGGGCGCTGGCCGCCCGCCCCGAGATCATCTTCGGCGACGAGCCCACCGGCAACCTCGACTCCCGCTCCGGCTCCGAGGTGCTCACCTTCCTCCGCCGCTCGGTCGACGAGCTGGGCCAGACCATCGTGATGGTCACCCACGACCCGGTCGCCGCCTCCTACGCCGACCGCGTGCTGTTCCTGGCGGACGGCCGCCTGGTGGACGAGATGCACGCCCCGACCGCCGACTCCGTCCTCGAGCGCATGCGTCGCTTCGACGGCAAGCGCACCAGCTGAGACGGGGTCAGAAACCAATGCTGCTCAAGACGTCACTACGGAGCTTCGTCGCCCACAAGGGGCGGATGGCGCTCTCGCTCATCGCTGTGGTCCTCTCGGTCGCGTTCGTCTCCGGCACCCTGGTGTTCTCCAACACCGCGACCGCCACCTTCGACAAGCTCTTCGCCACCACCGCCTCCGACATCTCGGTCCGGCAGGCCGCCCCCGAGGGCGACGACGACCAGGACAACGCTCGCGGCAAGCCCCATACCGTCCCGGTCGAGACCGAGCAGAAGATCGCCGCCCTGCCGGGCGTGAAGTCGGCACGCGGCGAGGTCTCGGTCCAGAACGCGGTGCTGACCAACCCGCTGACCAACAAGGCGGTCGGCCCGACCACCGGTGCCCCGACCATCACCGGTTCCTGGCACGACAACCAGAACATGCTGAAGATCACCTCGGGCAAGGCCCCGGCCGGCCCGAGCCAGATCGTGCTGGACGCCGACACGGCCAAGAAGGCCGGCCTCGGGATCGGCAGCAAGCTGCGGGCGATCACAGTCAGCGGCGACCACGACTTCACCATCTCCGGCATCGCCACCTTCCAGACCACCAACCCCGGTGCGGCGCTGGCCTTCCTGGACCTGCCGACCGCCCAGCAGGACCTGCTGGGCAAGACCGCGTTCAGCACGGTCGAGGTGACGGGCGACGGCTCGAAGAGCAACGACGAGCTGAAGGCCGCCGCGCTGGCCGCGATGGGCGACGGGTACCGGGTCATGACCGCCGCGGAGCAGAAGGCCGCCGGCCAGGCCGACATGAGCTTCCTCGACTACATGAAGTACGCGATGCTCGGCTTCGCCGGGATCTCGCTGCTGGTCGGCGGGTTCCTGATCATCAACACCTTCTCGATGCTGGTCGCCCAGCGCACCCGGGAGATCGGCCTGCTGCGGGCCATCGGCGGCAGCCGCAGCCAGGTGAACCGCTCGGTGCTGGTGGAGGCGCTGATCCTCGGTGTGCTCGGCTCCACCCTCGGCCTGCTGGCCGGGATCGGTCTGGCGATCGGCCTGATCCAGCTGATGAAGGCCACCGGGATGAACCTCTCCTCGGCCGACCTGGAGATCGGTGCCAGCGTGCCGATCGCCTCGTACGCGGTGGGCGTGGTGATCACGGTGCTGGCCGCCTGGATCCCGGCCCGCCGGGCGTCCCGGATCTCGCCGATGGCCGCCCTGCGCGACCACGGCACACCCGCCGAGGCCAAGGCCAACCGCATCCGGGCCGCGATCGGGCTGCTGCTCAGCGGTGGCGGCGCAGCGGTGCTGGTCACGGCGGCCGGCTCCTCGACCGCCTCGGTCGGCGGGCAACTGCTGGGCCTGGGCGTGACGTTGAGCCTGGTCGGCCTGGTGGTGCTCGGGCCGCTGCTGTCCACCGGCGTGATCCGGGTGCTCGGGGCGGTGCTGCCCGCGCTGTTCGGCCCGTCCGGCAAGCTGGCGCAGCGCAACGCCACCCGTAACCCGCGCCGCACCGGTGCCACCGCCGCCGCGCTGATGATCGGTCTGGCGCTGGTCACCGGGGCCTCGGTGGTCACCTCCTCGATGGTCTCCTCGGCCAACGAGATGATCGACCAGTCCGTCGGTGCCGACTTCGTGGTCGCCACCCAGCGCGGCGAGCTCACTCCGCCGATGGTGGCGGCCGCTCAGGGCGTCCAGGGCCTCAAGCACCTGACGCTGCAGAAGTCACTCCCGGTCGAGTACGTCACCGCCGACGGCAAGCGCAGCAAGGAGGAGCTGGCGGCCGCCACGAAGACCTTCGTCGACGACTTCAGGATCCCGGCCGAGTCCGGGTCGGCGCAGGCCGCCTTCGAGGTCGGTGGGGTGGCGGTCGGCAGCGAGTTCGCCAAGGAGCACGGCCTCAGGACGGGCGACCGGATCACGGCCGACTACGGCCAGGGTCGCACCCAGGAGCTCACGGTCGGGCTGATCATCAAGGCCAACAGCGACATGTTCCAGGGGACTTTCGCCAACCTGGAGACGGTCACCAAGGCCGTCCCGGTGGCGGAGCAGCCGGCTGACAAGGCGATGTTCGCCGTGGTCGCCGACGGCGCCGACTCGGCGAAGGTGCTGGCCGCGCTGGAGGACTCCCTCAAGGCGTACCCGCAGCTGATGATCACCGACAAGGCGGGCTACAAGGACATCATCCAGAGCCAGGTCAACACCCTGCTCTACATGGTCTACGGCCTGCTCGGCCTGGCGATCGTGGTCGCGGTCCTGGGCGTGGTCAACACCCTCGCCCTCTCGGTGGTCGAGCGGACCAGGGAGATCGGTCTGCTCCGCGCGATCGGGCTGTCCCGCCGTCAGCTCCGCCGGATGATCCGCCTGGAGTCCGTGGTGATCGCCATCTTCGGCGCACTGCTCGGCACCGGCCTCGGCCTCGCCTGGGGCGTCACCTCCCAGCAGGTGCTGGCGGATTCGGGGGTCGGCCTGCTGACCGTCCCGGTCACCACCATCGTGGTGATCCTGCTCGCCTCCGCCGTGATCGGCCTGCTGGCCGCCCTCCTCCCGGCCTTCCGGGCCGGCCGGATGAACGTCCTGGCGGCCATCGCCACCGACTGACGCACCGCCAGGCAGTACGAGGGAGGGGCCGCCCACGGGGGTGCGGCCCCTCCCTCGTATGTCCGTCGCGAGCGTCACATCTGCGGGTCGGGCCGCAGCAGGGCGAACACCGCGCCGAAGGGGTCCGCGAGCCAGGCGATCCGGCCGACCTCCGGCACGTCCGCCGCGGGCATCAGCACGGACCCGCCGTTGGCCTGCGCCGTCGCGACCGTGGCGTCGACGTCCTGCGCGTGGAAGTACGGCACCCAGCGGGGGCGCTCGACCCCGCCGCTCACGCCGCCGTCCGTCGGTGCGACCCCGCCGAAGGAAGCCTCCTGTTGGTCGCCGTCCCTGACGCTCAGCACCCGGTAGGTCATGCCGGGCGCCGGCATCTCCTGGCTGCGCCAGCCGAACAGGCCCTGGTAGAAGGTGATGTCCGCGACCGGGTCGGGTACGTGCAGCTCAGCCCAGAGCAGCGTGTTCGGGGCCGAGGTGAGCTCCAGCCCGGCGGTCTTCCCCGGCTGCCAGAGGGCGAACTCGGCGCCCTGCGGGTCGGTGGCCTGGGCCAGCCAGCCCTCGCCCATGACGTCCATCGGCTCCGTCCGGACGGCGCCGCCACCGGCCGTGACGGCGGCGACGGTGGTCTGGATGTCCTCCGCCTTGAAGTGGATCATCCAGGCGGAGCTGGCCCCTTCCTCGGTGAGCGGCCCGAGGGCGGCGACGGTCTTCCCGTCGACCTGGAAGAAGCCGTACCCACCGGCCTCGGGCCCGGCGGAGACGAACGACCAGCCGAAGACGGAGCGGTAGAACGCGGCGGCTGAGTCGGTGTCAGGGCTACCGAGGTCGAGCCAGTTGGGCGAACCCGAACTGAAGTCTGTGCCGAGCATGAGGAGTCCTCCAGGACGTCGGTCGATCGGACTGAGGGCAACGATGCCGACCCCGCCCGAAGCAGGCCACTCGCGACGGCCTGGTTCACCCGTTCGGCTTGCCCACCCCCTCAACCGCCGGCCGGCCTCAGTTGAGGGCGTCCCCGAAGAGGTGGTTGCCCACCTGATCCGGGTCGGTGCTGGTGTAGAACCCGCGGAACGCCGACAGCACCTCCGCCTCGGAGAGCACCCCGTTCCGGTCGGTGTCCAGCTTCTCGAAGGCGAACCGGGCCGCCGCCTCGGAGGACCCGAACGCCCGCTGGAAGTCCCAGAACTCGGCCGCCGAGATCGCCCCGTCGTCGTTCCGGTCCATCAGCCGGAACACCGCCAGCGCCATCGGCCGCAGCACGTCGTCGAACGCCCCCGGCGCCTCCGCCAGCAGCCGCATCCCGGCCCGGTACTCGTGCCGCTGGATCTTCCGGTCCCGGTTGGTGTCCAGATCCGCGACCAGTGCGCGCCACCACCCCTGAGACGCCGTCAGCATCGCGACCGCCTTCGGCGAGCCGAAGTCCTCGCCCGCAGCGGCGATCGTCCGAGCGGCGAGCCCAAGCACGTCCGAGGCGTCGATGATGCCGTTCCGGTCCAGGTCGACCTGGCCGAAGCAGAGGTCGATCTTCCGGTCGAGCGCGTCGGGGCTGGCTGCGATGGTCATACGGTATTCCTTCGTCCTGGGCCGGTTGCGTGAGCGAGCCTAGGGAGCGGCAGCAACCGGCGGCAACAGGCGCCGCACCGGAAGTACCAATCGGCAGTCGATCAGGAAATACGGCCGGGCTGTGCGCGGTCTCGCCGACTACATTGCGGCCATGAACCCCGAGCGCTTCGCCCTCCTCGAAGAGGTCCGCAGGAGCCTGCCCGACGGGTTCAAGGCCGAACTCTCCGGCGACACCATCGTCATGACGGCCAGTCCGTCCGGTATCCACCAACGGAACCTCCTGACGGTCCGTCGCCAGTTCGACGCCCACACCCTGGTCGGGCTGCTGCCGAGCGAGAACACCGACCTCGTCTCGCCCAAGGTCGGCAAGAGCCGGAACCCGGACCTGACCTACCTTCCGGAAGGCGTCCTGGAGACCACCGACAACCAGGTCCCCGCCGGAGCGGCGGCGATCGCGGTCGAGCTGGTCTCACCCTCCAACCCCGAGAACGACTGGGTGGGCAAGGTCCGGGACTACCCGCTGATGGGGATTCCGCTCTACCTGCTGGTCGATGCCCGCCAGAAGACCGTCACGCTGTTCAGCCGCCCGGACGGCACGAAGTACCACCGCCGGGAGGACGTGGACTTCGGCGAGACCGTCCGCATTCCCGCGCCCTTCGACTTCGATCTGGTCACCACCGGCCTGCTGCCGTACTGAGGGGCTGTCCATCCCGGTTCATGTGCTGGTGAGATCATCTGCCGCATGTCCCGTACCGACCCGCCGTTGCCGTCCGGCGTGCCCTTCACCGCCGACGCGGCCGACCGGTGGCGTGCCGCCCGTACCGCGCACCGGTGGGACAGCCGATGGCTGGTGCTGCTTCCGGTCGGGCTCTGCCTGTTCGCGATGGTCAGTGCCGGGCTCCCCGCCGTCTGCAGCCCGGTCCAGCCGTGCGAGCAGAACTGGGTCGAGGACCTGGTGGCCGTCGCGCTGCTGGCCGAGGCGCTGGTGCTGCTGGCCCGGCCCCGGGGGCAGGTGCTCGTCCCGTACGCGCTGCTGCCGATGGTCTGGTACCTGCCCGAGGGGCTGCCCGACGGGCCGAGCCGCTGGGTGGTGCTGCTCGGGCAGGTGCTGCTGGCCTGGCTGCTGACGGTCGTCGAGGCCGGCCGCCGCCGGGCGCGGCAGCAACTCGTGGACCTGATGGGGCCCGAGGTCCCGTACCCGTGGACGGCGGCGGGCGGGCCGTCCCCGTTCGCGACGGAACCGGTCCGGCCGACCGGGCGCCGGGTGCTGGGGTGGCTGCTGCTGGGAACGGCCGCACTGCTGCTCGGCCTCGGGCTGTACCGGCAGGCCGTCAGCGACGAACGGGCCGCCGGGGCCCAACCGGTGCAGGGCACCGTGCTCTCCTCGGACGACGTCGGCGACACCACGCTCAGGTACCGGCTGCCGGACGAAACCGCCGACCGCTCGGCCGAGTTGGAGGTCTGGTGGGACGTCACCCCGCAGCAGGGCGACACCCTGCCGCTGCTGGCCGACCAGGACGGCTGGGTCCGGCTCGCGGGTGACCCGTACGACCCGACGGTCTGGGTGATGGCCGCGACGTTGACCGGCGGGTTCGGGCTGATCGTGCTGGCCTCCGCCGCCCGGGCGGTCCGGACCAGGCGCGGCTTCGACCGGTCGGGGGCTCCGGCGCTCCGAGTGCTGGTCCAGCAGGAAGAGAGCGGCGAGCAGGTCGGGCCGCTGTCCGGAGCTCCGCTCTGGCAGCTGAACGCAAACGAGATCTACAGCTGGCACGAGGGGGTCTGGGCACACGGCGCGGTGGTGGAGCACGACGAGGACGACGAGGACCTCGTGCCTCCGGTCGGCCCGGTCGAGGCCCTGCTCTACCAAGGACCTGACGGGCCGTCCGCCCAACTGCTGGTCCGGCCCTGGAAGGCCGGGGACTCCCAGGACGTCGGCTGGCCTCCGGTGGACTGGCTGGCCGTGCTCTGCACACCGGACGCCCGGCCGCTGGACCAGTGGGCGACCGCTGCCGCCGCCGCGCCGACGCCCGCCGACAGCGCGCTCGCTCCCGCCGGGCCGGTGCAGGCCGGGCAGTGGGAGATGCCCGCGCCGCTGCGGCTGGCGATCGGGCCGGTCGCCGCGCTGCTGTTCGGCGCGCTGGTGCTGATGCGCTCGGCGGACGGCTGGTGGACCGGGCTGCTGCACCCCGCGCTGTTCGGCGGGTTCGGGGTCGCCGGAGCGGTGGCCGCGTTCGGCTGGCAGGCCGTGCTCGACCGGCGGGGGCTGTCGGTGACGAACGGGCTGACGCACCGTCGGGCGGACTGGGCCGACATCGCCGGCGCCGAGGCGAAGCGGGGCCAGGTGACCGTCCGGCTCCGCAGTGGCGGGGAGTTCTCGGTCGGCAGCCGGCCGGCCCACTGGTTCGGGCTGGGCGGCTACAACGCCGAACAGGTGGCCGAAGCGGTCACCCGGGCCGCCCGCTTCGAGACCGACCGCCCCACGACCGAGGGGACCGGCCTGCTGCCCACGCCCCACCTGCTGGTCAACCGGCTGGCCCTGGCGGCGTACCTGCTGCTCACGGTCGTGATCTTCGTGAACGCCCGGGGCTGGTTCTAGGGGCCGGCTGGTATCCGTCCGGTCAGGGCAGGCCGATCCAGCCGTCGGGGTGGGCGCCACCGGGTGTCGGACCGTCGCCGGGGTAGGGCTCGCGGGTGAGGAGGAAGGCGCCGAGGTCGAGGTGGGTGACGGTGCCCGTTCCGTCGCGCTGCAGGCGAAGGGTCTCGCCGTCCCACGGACCACTGATCGCGGACCAGGCACCGTCCGGTTCGGGTTGAAGGGTTGTGGGCTCCCCGGTGGCGGCGGCGAGTTCGAGGCTGCGGCCGGCGCGCAGGTGCAGGGTGAAGGCGGTCGTGCCCCAGTACCAGTGGCCGGTCAGTGCGAGTAGTTCCGGGTCGGCCTCGGGGAGTGGACGCCAGGGTTCGGGGATGCGCGGTTCATGCGTGTGGACGATCCGCAGCAGATCCTTGACCACCGTGTCGAGGCCGCCGGGGTAGGTGCTGCTGTTGGTCAGGGCGACACCGGCCAGGCCCTCGGCCGGCGCCAGCAGGAGCGCAGCGCGGAAGCCGGGCACCGACCCGCTGTGGCCGGCGAAGAAGAGGCCGTGGCCGTGGGAGAGTTCGAGGCCCAGCCCGTAGCCGGAGCCGCCGGCAGCGGCGGTGCCGATGCGTCGCATCTCCGCCAAGGCTCCGGCGTCGAGGACCTTCTCGTCGCCCACCGCCAGGAAGTTCGCCCAGCGGACCAGGTCGGCCAGGGTCGACCAGTACTGCCCGGCCGGTGCCATGAGGCCGCTGTCCTCGGCGAGTTCGGCGCGCATCAGGTCCGCCCACGGGTGCACCGCCCAGCCCCCGGCGGCGGGTGCCTGGGCCGTGCGGGTGGTCCGGGTCATGCCGAGCGGCTGCAACACCTCGGCCTCCAGCACCTCGTCCCACGGCTTGCCACGGTGTCGCTCGACGACCGCGCCGAGCAGGGCGTAGCCGACGTTGGAGTAGTGGTGCACCCGTCCCGCCGGGTGCACCAGCGGGGGCTGCTGCAGCAGGTCGGCGAGTTCGGAGTGCAGGGTGCGAGGGGTGCCGGCGATCCACGGGCCGGGCTGCTCGGCAGCCAGGCCGGCGGTGTGCGTGAGGAGTTGGGCGATCGTCACCTCGCCGACGGCGCCTGGCAGTTCGGGCAGGTGGCAGTCGAGGCGGTCGGCGAGCGAGAGCAGCCCCTCGGCGCGCAGCCGGAGCACCAGCACGGCGGTGAAGGTCTTGGTGATCGACCCGATCCGGTACTGGACATCCTCGTCGGGCGCGTGCCCGTCCACAGAACTGCGTGCTCCCCACCAGACCTGTTCCCCGTCCCGCACGACGGCGGCGACCATCGACGGCACCCGCCCGTCGGCCTGGGCCGTGGCCAGCCGGTGGAGCAGAGCACGACGGGTCGTTGGCAGCAGATCGGAGTCCATCCGGTGACCGTAAGCCCCCGAATCCCCCTTCACGCCACCGAATTTCGGTTCTACCGAGGCGTCGCCGCATTGGGACAGCCCGGTCGTCCCAGGGCTGAGCTGACCCTGCCGGCGCGGCACTACGGGCAGCTGATCTCGGTGCCGGTGCTGGCGGTGACCGCCTGGGCCTGCGAGGGGGAGGCAGAGGCGGGCGTAGCGGACGGCGAAGCGGCCACGCCGGTGACGCCCGTGTAGTCGGCGCCCGCGACGACCTGCATGGTGGCGCCGAGGCCCGGAGTGGCGACGAGTTCGGCGTACGGGAGCGCGGCGGTGATGGTCTTGACCGACTCGTCCCAGCGCGGGTCGTAGCGGACCACGGTGCGGGTGGTGGAGCCGCCGCCCGCGTTGGAGGGAGCGCCGGTGGTGGCGAAACCGGCCTTGCGGAGGTCGTTGTCCACCCGGGCGCCGAGCCCGACGACGCCCGCGCCGTTGAGCACCTGGACGTGGATCTGACCGGGCGGGACGGTGACCGGGACCGGCGCGGACGAGGCGGCCGGAGCAGCGGCGTCGGCCCGGCCGGTGAGCGGTCGGCCCTCCCGGACGGCCGCGAACAGCGCCTTGGCACCCGCAGCGTCCCAGCGGACCGTCGAACCCCAGCCCTCCACCTGGTAGTTGACGTCACCGACCGGGACGGTGGTGAAGTCCGCCCGGGCGGGGGAGAGGTCCTTGAGCCGGGTGGCCAGCCGGATCAGGTCCTCGGTGGAGAGGTCCTGGTCGGCCTTGACGGACTTGAGCACGGCGTCGGTCACCCGGGTGAGCTTCACCGGGTTGAGCAGGGTGCCGCTGCTGGTGGCCTGGTGCAGCAGCTGGGCCAGGAACTTCTGCTGACGCTGCATCCGCCCCAGGTCCGAACTGCCGTCCAGGTGACGGGCCCGGACGTACTTGAGCGCCCCGGCGCCGTCCAGCCGGGTGGTCCCGGCGGGCAGGTCGAGGCCGGAGTACTCGTCCTTCAGCGGCCGGGAGCTGCAGACCTCGACGCCGCCCAGCGCGTCCACGGTGGAGACGAAGGAGAGGAAGTTGATCTGGAGGTAGTGGTCGATCCGCAGGCCGGTGTTCTGCTCGACGGTGCGGACGGTCAGCGGGGCGCCGCCCATCCCGTACGCCGCGTTGATCTTGCCGTGGCCGTCCGGCACCTGTCTGCCACTGGCGAGGTCCTGGTGGGCCGGGATGGTGACGTAGGAGTCGCGCGGGATGCTGACCACGCTGGCCCGGCCGCCGTCCTCGGCGAGCTGGACGATCATCATGGTGTCGGTGCAGTGGCAGGACTCGCCGCCCGCGTGCAGCACGTTCTTCAGGGTGTCGGCGGGGATGCCCTCGCGGTCGTCGGTGCCGACCACGAGGAAGGTGGTGACCCCGTCGTCGGCGGGCCGGTCCTTGCTCTTGTCGAAGGCGTCCACCCGGCCGATCGCGTCGCCGACACTGTCCAGCAGCGCCCGGCCCCCGCAGGAGGTGGCCAGTACGGCGAGCGAGACGGCGCCCGCCAGCCAGCGACCCCAGCGGCGGCGTGGGGTGCGTACCTGCTTGGGGCGGAGGGCGGTGGACGGCATCTCTCGGATGGTAGGCGGGGGGTCCGACGGCCCGGCGGGGGCGCGCCGACCGGGTACGCCGGACGCCGGGGCGGTCGATGAAACGTTCCTGCGGACTTCGCGCAGCAGACCGAACCTGACAAGGCCAGGCAGCCGCCGGTACGGTTGGCCCCGATGAACACCAAGGCTGCTGAGGAGCTGCCGGCGGTCTCCGTGATCATGCCGGTGCTCAACGAGGAACGTCACCTGCGCACCGCCGTGCGGCACATCCTGGAACAGGAGTACGCGGGCGAGCTGGAGGTGGTGATCGCCCTCGGACCTTCCACCGACCGGACCGACGCGATCGCCGCCGAGCTGGCCGCCGAGGACGACCGGGTGCGTACCGTTCCCAACCCGACCGGCCGCACCCCCGCCGGGCTGAACGCCGCGATCCGGGGCTCGCGTCACCCGATAGTGGTACGGGTCGACGGGCACGGCCTGCTCACGCCCGGGTACGTCGCCACTGCCGTCCGGCTGCTCGGCGAGATGGACGCGGCCAACGTCGGCGGCATCATGCACGCCGAGGGCGAGACCGAGTGGGAGCACGCGGTCGCCGCCGCGATGACCTCCAAGATCGGCGTCGGCAACGCGGCCTTCCACACCGGCGGTCTGGCCGGCCCCGCCGAGACGGTCTACCTCGGGGTGTTCCGCCGCGAGGTGCTGGAGCGGCTGGGCGGCTACAACGAGGAGTTCCTCCGGGCCCAGGACTGGGAGCTGAACTACCGGATCCGCCAGGACGGCGGTCTGATCTGGTTCACCCCCCAGCTCAAGGTGACCTACCGGCCCCGGCCCTCCGTCGGGGCGCTGGCCAAGCAGTACCGGGACTACGGCCGGTGGCGCCGGGTGGTCACCCGCTACCACAAGGGCTCGGTCAACCTGCGCTACCTGGCCCCGCCGGCCGCCCTGCTCGGCGTGCTGGGCGGGCTGGTGCTCGGCGCCGCGCTGCACCCGGTCTTCTTCGTGCTGCCCGGCGGCTACCTGCTCGCCATCGCGGGCGGCTCGCTGTTGGAGGGCCGCGGTCTGGCCCCCAAGGCCAGGATCCAGCTGCCGCTGGCCCTCGCCACCATGCACCTGAGCTGGGGCTTCGGCTTCCTGACCTCCCCGCGCAAGCTGGCCCGCCGGGTGATCGCCAGCACCGCCCCCGAACCGATGCAGCCGGTCACCGACTCCAACTAGCCCACCCGGCATGCCCCGTGGCGCTATCTTCGGCGCCATGGGGAACTCCGTGCGGGTGGAACTGAGCGCCGACGTCGACGAGCGGGCGGTGATCGGGCCCGGCAGTACGGTCTGGCACCTGGCCCAGGTCCGTGAGGACGCCGTGATCGGCGCGGACTGCATCATCGGCCGGGGCGCGTACGTCGGCCCCGGCGTCCGGATCGGCGACCGGGTCAAGCTGCAGAACCATGCCCTGGTCTACGAGCCCGCCGTCCTGGAGGACGGCGTCTTCGTCGGCCCGGCGGCCGTCCTCACCAACGACCTCTACCCGCGCTCGGTCGACCCCGACGGGAAGCTCAAGCGCGGCGACGACTGGCACGCCCAGGGTGTGACGCTCCGTCAGGGCTGCTCGATCGGCGCCCGTGCGGTGCTGGTCGCGGGCGTCACCGTGGGCCGCTGGGCCCTGGTCGCGGCGGGCGCCGTGGTGCACCGGGACGTCCCCGACTTCGCCCTGGTGGCCGGCGTCCCGGCCCGCCGGATCAAGTGGGTCGGCCGCGCGGGCGAACCCCTCACCGACGAGGGCAACGGCCTCTGGCGCTGCCCCCGCACCGGCGGGGGCTACCTGGAGATCAACGGCACCCTGCGTGAGGCCCGGCCGTAGCGACCGCCCGGACCGGCCCTAGCGCCCTTGCAGGTGCGCCGACCACGACCGGATGGCCGGGAGGCGCTGGTAGAGGGTGTTGCCGGGGCACTCGGTGTTGAAGGCGTCGCGGTGGCCGGAGACGGTGCGGAAGGTCGCGCTGGTGCCCTTCTTGAACTTGCTGCCGTCCGAGGCCGAGGTCAGGGTGACCGAGCCGTTGGCGTCCTGGCCGGTCAGGCCGAGCTTCCAGGCGGCGACCTTGGCGATCCCGTCGACCTGGGCCTGCGGGGTGGCGTCGGAGCTGTAGCGGCCGATCGCGGCGACCCCGGCGGTGTCCGTGTTGAAGCCCAGGGTGTGGGCGCCGAGCACGGGCCTGGTCACGCCGCCGGCCCGGCCCTCGTACACGGTGCCGCAGCGGTCCACCAGGAAGTTGTAGCCGATGTCCCGCCAGCCGCTGCTCTTCACGTGGTACTGGTAGATCGCCCGGATCAGCTTGGGCGCGTCCGAGCAGGCGTAGTCGTTGGCGGTGTCGGTGTGGTGCACGAACACCGCCCGGACCGGCCCGGTGTACTCGAAGCCGGGTTCGCGCAGGCCCTCGTCGGCGCCCCAGCCCGAGCGGGTGACGATGCCCGGGCGCGGCCCCTCGTGGTCCACCGCCGGCAGTGACCGGGCGGACGCCCGGCCGGGGTCGACCAGTTCGGCCCGCAGCCCGCGCGGCCGGCTGCCGGTCACCCGGACCGCGACCCCGTCGCTGGGCCCGACCCAGAGCGGCGCGCTGGCACCCCGGCCGGCTCGCTCGGCGCCCTCGGGGTCGGGCCGGTCGTCCGCCTCGACCTCCAGCGGGTGCCAGTCGCTCCACACGCCGGCGACCGAACGGACCTTCACCTGGACGGTGCCGTCGAGCACCGCCCCGGGGTCGTCCCAGCTGACCCCGACCAGCGAGAACGCGGCGGTGTTCCGCTCGGCCAGGCCGCGCTGACTGTCCGTCAGCGGGAAGGTGGTGACGCCCCCGTCGGAGGTCTGGGCGAAGGCGGGTTGCGGGAGCAGCAGCAGGGAGCCGGCAGCGGCGAGCAAGGAGAGGCGCATAGAAGGGATATTGCGGGTAAACCGGACCTGACGCCACGCCAGTTCGTCCGGTTGACCTCCCCTCCCGGGGCGCGGCCGGAGGTCGTAGGCTGGACTGCACCATGACTGCGCCCTTCGCTGCCGACGCCCGCACCCCCGCCGAGCTGCTGCACGCATATCTGCGCGCGGGAGCCCCCGACGCCGATCCGTCCCGCCCCCTGGTCACGTTCTACGACGACGCGACCGGCGAGCGGGTGGAACTCTCCGCCAAGACCTTCGACAACTGGGTGGCCAAGACGGCCAACCTGCTCCAGGACGAGCTGAATGCGGGTCCCGAGACCCGCGCCGCGCTGCTCCTCCCGGCCCACTGGCAGAGCGCCGTCTGGCTGCTCGCCTGCTGGTCGGTCGGGGTGACGGCGGTGCCGGGCGGCAGCCCGGCCGACGCCGACCTGGTGATCAGCGGCCCGGATGGTCTGGACACCGCCAAGGACTGTTCCGGCGAGCGGGTGGCGCTGGCGCTCCGCCCGCTCGGCGGCCGGTTCCCCGAACGCCCCGACGGCTTCCTGGACTACGCCGCCGAGGTGCCGGGCCAGGGCGACCGGTTCGCCCCGTACTCGCCGGTGGACCCGCAGGCCCCCGCGCTGGAGACGCTGGTGGACGGCCTGCCGCTGAAGCTGACGGGGGAACAGACCGTCGCGCTGGCCAGGGAGGGCGCGCTCCGGCTCGGTCTCGAGCCGGGCAGCCGGGTGCTCAGCACCTTCGGCTACGACGACTGGACCGGCCTGGAGGCCGGGCTGCTCGCCCCGCTGGCCGCCGGCGCCTCGGTGGTGCTCTGCCGGAACTCCGGCGAGCTGACCGAGGAGCAGTGGACGAAGCGGATCGAATCCGAACGGGTGACTCTGCGTCTGGGCTGACCCGGGCCAGGTCGTGACCGGGGTAGGCATCCCCGTCATGGCCGAGGACGACGACGACCGCGCACGCCCCCCGACCTCCCCGGGCGGGGGGCGCCGCCGTTTCCTGCTGATCACTGCCGCCGTGCTGGCCTTCTTCCTGCTGGCCGGGGGAGTGCTGGCCTGGATCGGCTACCGGAAGCTGGACGGCAACATCGAGACCGACGCCACCACCGGCCGGCTGCTGGAGCGCGACGCCTCCGACCGGCCCGACCGGGGGCCGTTGGAGGCCGAGAACATCCTGCTGATCGGCAGCGACGACCGCAGCGGGGCGAACGGCGCGTACGGCTACGCGGGCGGGCGCCGCTCGGACACCACGATCCTGCTGCACCTGTCGGCGGACCGGCGGCACGCGACGGCGGTGAGCATCCCGCGGGACGCGATGGTCCGGGTGCCGGCCTGTGAACTCCCGGACGGGACGCGGACCCAGGCCCGCCTCGTGCAGTTCAACTGGGCCTTCGAGGCGGGTGGCCCGGCCTGCACCATCCGTACCGTGGAGCGGCTCAGCGGCATCCGGGTGGACCACCACCTGATCCTGGACTTCACCGGCTTCAAGCGGATGGTGGACGCGGTCGGCGGGGTGGAGGTCTGCGTGCCCCGGGCGATCCACGACAGGGACGCCCAGCTCGACCTGGCCGCCGGGCGGCAGACCCTCGGCGGCGAGCAGGCGCTCGGCTACGTCCGGGTCCGGGAGACCCTGGGCGACGGCAGCGACACCCAGCGGATGGGGCGTCAGCAGCAGTTCCTCGCCTCGCTGATCCGCAAGGTGCAGTCGCAGGGGGTGCTGTTCAACCCGGCCAGGCTGTGGCCGCTGCTGGACGCCGCGACCTCCGCGATCACCGCCGACGAGGGACTGAGCCGGGTCGGCGAGCTCTACGACCTGGCCCAGGACCTGCGCTCGATGCCCACCGAGAACGTGGTCTTCCTGACCACCCCACGTCGTCCCTACCCCGGCAACTGGGACCGGGACCAGCTGGTCCAGCCGCAGACCGACCAGCTGTTCGCCGCCCTCCGGGCGGACCTGGCGGTCACCGTCCAGCCGTACCAGGTCACGCCCTCGCCGTCGCCGTCACCCTCGCCGTCACCTTCCGGCAGGGCCTCCGCCTTCGCCGGGCCGTTCGCTCCGGCGTACACGCCCTGGCCGAGCGCTGTCGGAGCGGAGGACGCCACGGTGGAGACCCCGTCCCCCGACGCCCCGTCACCCTCCGCCGCCCCGCTGCCCACCACCAGCCCCACCCTCGAGGGTCGGACCGCCGACCAGGACTCCTGCGCCATGCACTGACCTTGCACTGACCCCGCCCGGCCGAAATGTGTGGATTCGGTGCGAGGGAGTCGCGAACTTTGCCCGTTTTTAAGGCGGTTGTCCGCCATGACGCCGGTCACACTCCGGCCGGATCATGGCCGAAGCTCGTCTAGGGTGTCCGGGATGAACAGCGGACACCGGCGCAGGGCCGACCTCGCGGACCAGAACCCGCCCGAGGTCGATCCGGCCGATCAGTGGGTGCTCGACCCGGCCACGGGCGAGTTCCGGCTGGACCTGGACGCGGTGCCCGCGCAGGTGCCCCGCCCCCGGGCGGCCGGGACCGCGCCGACGCCCGCGACCCCGAGGCGGGCCGAGCGGCCGACCGGCGGCCGGGCCGACCGCCGTCGCCAGGCACACGGGGGAAAGGCGAACGGCGGGAAGGCGGCCAAGGAGAAGACGCGCGGCAGCCGACGGGCCCTCAAGTGGACCGCCGGGGTGGCCGCACTGGTGCTGGTGGCCGGCTGCGGTGGTGCGTACTACGCGTACCAGCACTTCAACGGGAACCTCTCCTCGGTCGACGTCAAGGTCGGCAGCGAGGCCGAGCGGCCGAAGGCGGCCACCGGGGCGCTGAACATCCTGGTGATCGGCACCGACAGCCGAAAGGGCCTGGGGCGCGAGTACGGCGACGAGGGCAGCGAGGGCCACGCCGACACCACCCTGCTGTTCCACATCTCCAAGGACCGCAGCAACGCGACCGTGCTGAGCATCCCGCGCGACCTGATGGTGCCGATCCCGGAGTGCGAGACCGCCGCGGGCAAGAAGATCCCGGGCGAGAGCCGGGCGATGTTCAACACCAGCCTGGGGCAGAACGGCCGGGACCCGGGCTGTACCTGGAAGACCGTCGAGAAGATGACGGACATTCACATCGACCACTTCGTGATGGTGGACTTCGAGGCGGTCAAGACCCTCTCCACCGCCGTCGGCGGGGTGGAGGTCTGCGCGGCCAAGGACATCAACGACAAGGACTCGCACCTGAAGATGTCCAAGGGCAAGCACGTGGTGCAGGGCGAGGAGGCGCTCGCCTTCGTCCGCACCCGGCATGCCGTGGGCCTCGGCGGGGACCTGACCCGGATCCCGCTCCAGCAGCAGTTCATCAGCTCGATGATCCGCAAGATCAAGAGCAGCGACACCCTGACCAGTCCGACCAAGCTGTGGAACCTCGCGGACGCCGCCACCAAGGCGCTCACCGTGGACTCCACCATCAAGAGCGTGGACAAGCTCAAGGACCTGGCCCTCGACCTCGCCAAGGTGAACACCCAGAACATCACCTTCACCACGGTGCCGGTGCTGGACGACCCCAAGGACGAGAACCGGCTGATCCTGAAGGACAAGGACGCCGCCCAGCTGTTCGCGATGGTCGCCGCCGACCGCTCGCTCACCCAGGTGGCGGGCGCCGCCGCCGAGGTGCCGGCCGAGACGCCCACGGTGGCCCCGACACCGGCGCCGACCGCGTCGGCGGTGGACGCGGCGGCGGTCCGGGTGACGGTCCGGAACGGCACCGGGACCAGTGGCCAGGCCACCAAGGCCGTCACCGCACTGGAGGGCAAGGGCTTCACCGCCGCCACCCCGGGCAAGGACGCCACCGCCGTCGCCACCAGCTCGATCAGCTACCCGCGCGGCAAGGCCGACCAGGCCGCCGCCCTGGCGGTCGCGCTCGGGCTGCCCGCCGAGGTGGCCAAGGAGAGCAGCGCGCTCGGTACGAAGGACTCGCTGCAGGTGGTGCTCGGCAAGGACTTCACCACGCTGGGCAAACCGGCCGCGCCGGTGCCCACCGAGGCGCCCAAGGAACTCCAGCGGGTGCAGGCCGACGACGAGAACCTGTGCGCCAAGTGACCACGGGAGCTCAGGTCGGCACCTGCCGACCGGCGTAGGGTGCAGCTCGGAGAGGCGGTGCGAGATGCCTGGCGCGGTACGACGGTGGCGGCCGGGGTTCCCGCTGGACCTCGGGCGGACGCTGCTGCCGCTACGGCACGGGCCCGCCGACCCGGCCTACCGGACGGAACCCGACGGCGGGATCTGGCGGGCCTCCAGGACACCGGGCGGGATCGGTACGCTCCGGCTCTCCGTCCGGTCCGGCGAGGTCGAGGGCCAGGCCTGGGGCCCCGGCGCGGACTGGCTGCTGGAGCGGCTGCCGACGCTGCTGGGCGAGCATGACGACCCGTCAGGACTGGTACTGCCACCGGGGCCGCTGCGCGAGGCGCAGCGCACCCACGCGGGCGTCCGGCTGGTCAGGACCGGGCTGGTGCTGGAGTCGCTGATCCCCTCGATCCTGGAACAGAAGGTCACCACCGACGAGGCCTACCGCGCCTGGCGCACCCTGCTCCGGGACTTCGGCACCCCCGCACCCGGCCCGGCCACCGGCCTGCGGGTGGCGCCGTCCGCCCGGGAGTGGGCACTGATCCCGAGCTGGGAGTGGCACCGCGCGGGCGTCGACCCCAGGCGCGCCGCCACCGTGGTCCGGGCCGCCCGGCTGGCTCCCCGGCTGGAGGAGGCCTCCGCCTTCCCGCACGACGAGGCCTTCGCCCGGCTGACCACCGTGCCCGGCATCGGCCACTGGACCGCCGCAGAGACGCTGCAGCGCAGCAACGGCGACCCCGACGCGGTCTCGGTCGGCGACTACCACCTCCCCAACCTGGTCGGCTGGGCCCTGGCAGGCCGCCCCCGCAGCGACGACGCCCAGATGCTCGCCCTCCTCGCCCCCTACGCGGGCCACCGCCACCGCCTCTGCCGCCTCCTCACCCTGACCGGCACCCGAGCCCCCCGCTACGGCCCTCGCCTCACCCCGGAAGACCACCGGAACCGGTGACCAGGCGTCAGCCACCAGGGGCTCGGGGAACGGCGACGCCAACCTCAGAAAAGGTCACACCCACGTGCATGGTCAGGCACTTTGCATTTCGACCCAGCACCTAACGAGTCAGCAGAAAAGCTTCGGCCGACCGAGCCTGACGTTCCTTCGGCCCTTCGGCCGGCCGCCCCACCGCGACAGCCCCCATCGGATCCCACCCGTCCGGCAGGTCGAGCACGCCACGCACGGTGTCCCGACAGAACATCGTCGACGACACCCACGCAGACCCGTACCCCTCCCCGGTCAGCGTCACCAACAGGTTCTGCACGGCCGCCCCGATCGCCACCGTGAACATCTCCCGCTCGGCCGCAGCCCGCCGAGCGTCCGGATAGTCGTGCGAACCGTCCATCACCAGGCAGGGGACCACCAGGTACGGCGCATCCCGCAGCACGTTGCCCCGGGCGGTCCGCCGGGCCACCTTCGCGTCGTCCCAGCCGTCCAGCTCGCGCAGGTCCCGCTGCCAGGCGGCGAGCATCGCGTCGAGCAGCCGGGTACGGACCTCGGGCGTCTCCAGCAGCACGAACCGCCAGGGCGTGGTGTGGTGCGGCGCCGGCGCGGTGACGGCGGCGGCCACCGCACGCCGGACGGCGGCCGGGTCGACCGGCTCACCGGTGAACGACCGGACGGTCCGCCGCAGCGTGACGGCCTGCCGGAGCGCCTCGGAGGTGCCGAGCCGGAACATGTCGTCGGCGGCCGGGCGGATCAGCGGACGGACGCCCTCGCCGTCCTCGGCCGTCACCAGGGTGCCCAGGCCGCGGACGACGGCGACGGGTACGCCGCTGGTCTTGCCCTTCACCAGGTCACCGGCGGCGGCCAGTTCGTCGGCGGTGGCGGTGACGGTGAGGGCGAGCTCGTTGCCGTGGCTGTCCTGCCGTCCCCGATGGTCGTCGAGGACGGCCAGCCCGGCGGCGCCGATCGCCACGTCGGTCAGGCCGGTGCGCCAGGGCCGGCCGAAGGTGTCGGTGACCAGCACGGCCAGCCGACGGCCGGTCAGCTGCTGGAGCCGGGCCCGCAGCGCGCGTGCGGAGGCGTCGGGGTCGACCGGCAGCAGCAGTACGGTGCCGGGGGCGGTGTTGGAGGCGTCCACGCCGGCCGCCGCCATCACCAGGCCGTTCCGGTTCTCGACGATCCGGGCCGGGCCGCGCCGGGCCACCACCCGGACGGTCTCGGCGTCGATCGCCGCCTCCCGGTCGGCGGCCTGCAGCAGCCGGCCCTCGGCCTTGCTGACGATCTTCGAGGTGACCAGCAGGATGTCGCCGTCCTCGAAGGTCCCGGCCTTGGCGATCAGTTCGGCCAGGTCGGCGCCGGCCGTGATCTCCGGCAGCCCCGCCACCGGCAGGACCGAGATCACGCCCTGACCTGCTCGGCCAGCTCCATCGCGGCCCGGGCCATCTCGGCGGTGGCCGGTACGTCGGTCATCAGCAGCGGGACCGCCCGGCAGGCGATCCCGGCGGCCTCGACCGCCGCCACGGCGTCGGCGTCGGTGCTGTCCACCAGCCATCCGTCGAGCAGGTCGGCACCGTAGTGCAGCGCCACCGCGGCGGCGGTCGCCTCGACGCCGACCGCCGCCAGCACCTTGTCGGCCATGCCGCGTACCGGCGCCCCGCCGATGATCGGGGAGAGCCCGACCACCGGAGCGGCGGCGGCGCTGACGGCCTGTCGGATGCCGGGGACGGCCAGGATGGTGCCGATCGAGACCACCGGGTTGGACGGCGGGAGCAGGATCACGTCCGCCGCGGCGATCGCCTCCAGCACGCCGGGGGCGGGCTTGGCGGTGTCGGCGCCGACCGGGATGATCGCCTCGGCGGCCACGGCGGCGTGCAGCTTGACCCAGTACTCCTGGAAGTGCACCACCCGAGGGCCGGCCGTCTCCGTGATCCGGACGTGGGTCTCGACCCGGTCGTCGGTCATCGGCAGCAGCCTGACCCCGGGCTGCCAGCGGTCGCAGAGCGCCTCGGTGACGGCGCTGAGCGGGTAGCCCGCGCCGAGCATCTGGGTCCGCACGATGTGGGTGGCGAAGTCCCGGTCGCCGAGGCCGAACCACTCGGGCCCGACGCCGTACGCCTTCAGCTCCTCCTTGACCGACCAGGTCTCGTCGGCTCGGCCCCAGCCCTGTTCCTCGTGGATGCCACCGCCGAGGGTGTACATCACGGTGTCCAGGTCGGGACAGACCTTGAGACCGAAGAGGTGGATGTCGTCGCCGGTGTTGCCGATGACGGTGATCTCGTCCTGAGGGYCGGTCAGCTCACGGAGTCCGCGCAGGAAACGCGCTCCACCGATCCCGCCTGCCAGTGCCACGATGCGCATGCGCTCATCCTGCCAGGCGGGCCGGTGGCCGCGGGCCGGGGCCCGGCCTCAGTGCGACTCCACCCGGGTCTCGGGGGCGACCGAGACGCCGTACTGGTTCATCTCGACCAGGCCGGGCGAGTACAGGTGGATCGACACGGCGGGCTCCAGCGAGGCGTTGACCACCTCGTGCAGGTATCCGGCCGAGAACACCCGCTGACCACCGGGGCGGAGCGGACGGGTGCCCTCACCGGCGTGGGTGAGGGAGCGCTCGACCAGCTCGCCCTGAAGCACCGTCATGACGCCGGAGGACTGGCCGTGGTCGTGGAAGCCGCTGCTCTGGCCGGGCAGCCAGCTGAGCAGCCAGACCTCGTAGCCGGGGCCGGTCTCCAGCCGGGCGTACCAGCGGGTGAGTGCGTCGTAGCGGACCAGCGGCTCCCAGCGGGAGCGGTCGGCGGCGATCTCGCGGACCAGCCGGGCGTAGTCGGCCACGGTGCCGGGGTGCTGCGGCAGGTCGGTGCGGGCCAGGTGCGGGAAGGCCAGCGGGTCGCCGGCGATGGAGACGTCGCTCAGACCGTCCGTCCAGCGGGGGGCCGGTACGACGGCGACGGGGAGGTGCTTGGCGCGGTCTCGGTTGCGCTTGCGGAGGCGGGGCATTCGCATGGGAGGAATCCTCGGAGCGGCTGGTCGGCGGGGGATTCAGCCGGGCCGCGGGATTCAGGGGGACTCTGTCGCGCGGGCGGCCTCGATGTTCCTGGGCGGCGCGCGGTGGGACGCGAGCGCCTAGATACAGGAACAGAGGCGACAACAGAGCGAGCTCGCGGCAGCACGGAGCAGCGCCTGGCGGCGGCTCCGGGAGGTGGCGAACTCTGACATGCGTGCAAGGAGACCTCAGGAGGGGGGCGAGTGTCAAGCCAACTCCGGGACATTCAGGGCAGATCACTCCTGAACTACCGGATGGGGTGATAAATCACCCTCTATGTTTCGATGCGAAGATCGCCGGGAAGGCAGCCGGGGACCGGGCAACCAGCGCGATCCGTTCCGGCGTCCCCCGTTCGGGGGGTGGTCGGGGCGACGGTGGGTCAGGTTGACTGCCTGTCAGACGGTGGGTGGTTCCGGCGGGTTGAGGCCCATCAGGGCGATAGATCCGAGATGTCCGGATATGTACACTAATCGTAGTGCCTTGGTTCCGGGGAGTGAATCCTTGGCCCAATACCAGAGCTCGGCTTGACTGGGCCAGAGTGACGCACATGTAATTTCACTCGTGTCGTTCCGCCGCTCCAGGCAACGGCAACACCACGGGGACGCCAAAAGGGGCAGAGGAGGCGCGCCAGATGAGCGAGCTCTTTGAGCTGTTGATCGGTGAGGGCATCGAAGAGGACGAAGAGGAACTCGGTTGGCAGGAGCGCGCGCTGTGCGCTCAGACCGACCCGGAGTCCTTCTTCCCGGAGAAGGGCGGCTCCACCCGCGAGGCGAAGAAGGTCTGCCTCTCCTGCGAGGTCAGGTCCGAGTGCCTCGAGTACGCCCTGGCCAACGACGAGCGCTTCGGTATCTGGGGCGGCCTCTCCGAGCGCGAGCGCCGTCGGCTCAAGAAGAGCGCGGTCTGACCGGGCCGTCATCCGCTGGTCCGCACCGGCTTCTGTGCAGCGCCTCACCGACGACGGTGGGGCGCTTTCGCATTCCCCCACTGCTTCTGCGCACACTCCGGGCGCAAGCCCGCCACCCGGAGCCGTTAGTGTGGTGCGCCACCTGACTTCGCCGTTCTCGGCCGCGTCCACTGAGAAGCTTGGGGCCCACTGCTCGATGACCGTCTACAGCCACCAGAGCGGCTTCTCCGCGACCCGGCCGCCCGCGTACCCGCGCCACCTGGTCACCGCCGTGATCGTCTCGCACGACGGTGCCCGCTGGCTCCCGCAGGCCCTCGCCGGGCTGCTCGGCCAGGACCGGCAGGTGCAGCGGATCCTCGCCGTGGACACCGGCTCCACCGACACCTCGCCGCAGCTGCTCCAGGACACCCTCGGTGACTGGCTGCCCGAGAGCGGGCCGCTGATCCTCGGCCGCCGCTCCGGCTTCGGCAACGCCGTCGGCCAGGCCGTCTTCAACAGCCCGCCGCTGCGCCCCGAGGACCTCCCGTACAGCCTCGACCCGTCCGGCTACGACCCGGTCACCGGCGGCTGGGACGACTTCGGCGACCCGCTCGGCGCCGAGGACGACCTCGGCCGGGGCGGCCCGCGCGAGACCCGGCCGGTCGAGTGGCTCTGGCTGCTGCACGACGACTGCGAGCCGCAGACCGACGCCCTGCGCCGGCTGCTCCAGGTCGCCGACTCCACCCCGACCGCCGCCGTGGTCGGCCCCAAGCTGCGCAGCTGGTACGACCGTCGCCAGCTGCTCGAAGTGGGCGTCACCATCGCCCGCTCCGGCCGCCGTTGGACCGGCCTGGACCGCCGCGAGCAGGACCAGGGCCAGCACGACCAGGTCCGCCCGGTGCTCGCCGTCTCCACCGCGGGCATGCTGGTCCGCCGCGACGTCTTCGAGGAGCTCGGCGGCTTCGACAAGGCGCTGCCGCTGATGCGCGACGACACCGACTTCTGCTGGCGGGTCAACGCGGCCGGCCACCGGGTGGTGGTCGCCCCCGACGCCGTGCTCCGGCACGCCGAGGCGGCCAGCCGCGAGCGCCGCGCGATCGACTGCGGCTCGGCCCACCCGCACCGGGTCGACAAGGCCGGCGCGGTCTACACCCTGCTGGCCAACTCCAAGGGCCTGCTCTTCCCGTACGTGCTGCTCCGGCTGGTGCTCGGCACGCTGTTCCGGGTGCTGGTCAACGTGATCGGCAAGGACCCCAAACAGGCCTTCGACGAGCTCGCCGGGCTCGGCCACGAACTGGTCCGGCTGCCCCGCCTGTTGCTGGCCCGCAAACGCCGGGCCAGGACCAGGGCCGGGGACGCGCTGGACGACCGCACCCTCTTCCCGGCGCCCGGTGCGACCGCCCGGCTCGCCATCGAGGGCATGATCGGCTCGCTCGGGATCGGCGGCGCCGACGACTCCGGCGCCGGCCGGCACGGCTCGGTCGAGTCCGGGCCCGGTGACGAGGACGCCGACGACCTGGTGGTCGAGCAGTTCACGCTGCTCAAGAAGCTGGCCAGGCGCCCCGCCCCGCTGCTCTTCACCACCCTGCTGATCTTCGCCCTGATCGCCTGTCGCGACCTGCTCGGCAGCGGCCACCTGCTCGGCGGCGCCCTGCTGCCCGCCTCCGACGGGGCGTCAGGTCTCTGGTCGATGTACGCCGACGGCTGGCACCCGGTCGGCAGCGGCTCCACCGCCACCGCACCGCCGTACCTGGTCGTGCTCGCCGTGCTCTCCGGACTCACCTTCGGCAACGCCGACCTCGCGGTCGGCCTGCTGCTGGTGCTGGCCATCCCGCTCGCGGCGGTCAGCGCCTACCTGGTCTCCCGCCCGCTGATCGAGTCCAAGCTGGTCCGCGCCTGGGCCAGCGCCGGGTACGCCCTGCTGCCCGCCGCCACCGGCGCGCTCGCCCAGGGCCGGATCGGCACCGCCGTACTCGCGGTCCTGCTGCCGCCGTTGGCCAGGGCCGCCGCGATCAGCGCCGGTCTCGGCATCCGCGCCGAGACCGCCGCCAAGGGCGCCCGCCCCGGCTGGCGGTCCAGCTGGATGACCGTGCTGATGCTCACCGTCTGCACCGCCTTCGTCCCGCTCACCTGGGCCATCGCGGTCCCGCTCTGCCTGGCCGCGCTCACCCACGCGGTGCTCCGCGGCGGGGCGTACGGCATCGGCGGCGAGGCGCTGCGCCTGCTCGGCCTGCGCGTGCTGGTGATCCTCGGTATTCCCGTGCTGGTGCTCGCTCCCTGGTCGCTCCAGGTGCTCGCCCACCCCTCCCGACTGCTGCTCGAAGCCGGCCTGCCCGGTCTCAACGGCACGGCCCCCGGGGCGCTCGGCCTGATCCTGGCCAACCCCGGCGGCGCCGGGGTCCCGCCGGTCTGGCTCTCCGCCGGTGTGGTGCTCGCGGCTCTCGCCGCGCTGCTCCGGGCCGACCGCCGCCGCGCCGTGCTGGCCGCCTGGGGCGCCGCCGCCGCCGGGTTGATCTTCACCGTCGCGGTGGCCGGCACCGCCGTCACCCCCGCCTCCGGCGGCGCCCCGGTGGCCGCCTGGGCCGGGCCCGCCACGCTGCTGACCGGCGTCGCCCTGCTGGCCGCCGCCGCGATCGGCGCCGACGGCGCCAACACCCGGGTCGCCGGGATCGCCTTCGGCTGGCGCCAGCCGGTCGCCGCCCTGGTGCTGGCCGCCGCCGTACTCGCCCCGATCGGCACCGCCGTCTGGTGGGCCGTCACCGGCGCCCAGGGTCCGCTCCGCCGGACCGAGGCCGACCAGGTCCCCGCCTTCATCGCGGAGGAGGCCGGCACCACCGACCGCTCCCGCACCCTGGTGATCAGCGGTGACGCCCAGGCCGACGCCGTCCGCTACGCGCTGGTCCGCGGCGCGGGCCTGACCCTCGGTCAGGCCGAGGGCACGGTGGACGCCGCCGACGACCCGAAGGGCCGGCTGACCGGCCTGGTCGGCCGGCTGCTGGCCGGTTCCGGTGGCGAGCAGGCCAAGGAGCTGGCCGGACAGGGCATCGGCTACGTCGAGGTCAAGGACCCGCTGACCCCCAAGGTCCGGGACGTCCTGGACACCACCCCCGGCCTGACCAAGCTCAGCCAGGAGAACGGCATCGCGCTCTGGCAGGTCACCGGCGCCCCCGCCACCCGGGCCGTGATCGTCGACGACCAGGGCACCGCCAAGCCCTTCCCGTCCGCCGTGGACGACATCCACGGCGACCTCCCGGCCGGACCTGCGGGCCGGGTTCTGCGGCTGGCCGAACAGGCCGACCCCAAGTGGACCGCCACCCTGGGCGGCACCGCTTTGGAGCCGGTCACCCTGGACGGCTGGGCGCAGGGCTTCAAGCTCCCCGCCACCGGCGGCCGACTGGACGTCACCCGCAAGCCCGGCACGCTGCACACCGGCTGGATCTGGGCCCAACTCCTGCTCGGCGCCACCGTCCTGGTGCTCGCCCTGCCCGGCCGCCGCAACCACAACGACGACGACCTGCCCGAGGAGGTGGTGGCCGCCGCCGCGCTGGCCGCCGCCGCCCAGGCCCAGGCACCCGTCCCCGGCAGCCGCCGGGCCCGCCGGCTCGCCGAACGCGGCGAGGGCGAGACGGACGATTCCGAGCCTTCGAACGGCGTCTACGCCGCGGTCCCGCAGCAGTCCGCCACCGAACCGGACCCGGCGCCCGGGCCCCCGGCCGAGCAGTACCAGGACCCGTACCAGCAGGCCGACCCGTACAGCTGGGACCAGTACGCCGTCCCGCAGCAGCCCGCCGCCCCGTACGGCTACGAGCAGCAGCCGCAGTACGGCTACGACCAGTACGCCGGCTACGACCAGCAGCAGTACCAGGGGTACGAGCAGCAGGCCCAGCAGCAGACCGACCAGCAGGCCTGGATGCCGGAGCAGCCGCAGCAGGAGCCGTACTACGACCCCAACGACCCCCACAACCCCAACGACCCATACGGCCAGCCGTACCGGCACGGATCGGGGAGCTGACCCACCGTCATGAAGAAGCCCACGCTCAAGACCCCCAATATCAAGGCACCCAGCCTCAAGGCGCCCGACCTGAAGGCGCTCGGCGGCAGCCGCACCGGCACCTCCCTGCTCGCCGGGGCCGTCGCGCTCGGCGTGGTGTTCGGCATCGCCGAGCTGCGCCCGCCGGTGGACCCGGTCGGCGCGGTGACCGGCAGCGCGACCTCCGCGCAGGTCGAACGCACCGTCAAGGTCTGCCCGCAGCCGCTCCAGAACCTCACCGGCACCACCCAGCTCACGCTCTTCACCCCGCCGGGCGGCACCGCCACCGGCGGGTACGGCGCGCTGGTCGACGTCGCCCCGCGCACACCGGCCGCCGATGCCCCGGCACCGGCCCCGGCCGCGAGCCCCTCGGCCGCGCCGAGCGTCAACCCGGCCGACGTCGCTCCCAGCGGCGCCAGGGTCGCGCTCGCCAAGGTCGGCACGCCGGTCTCCGGAGCGGCTCAGAACGGCGATGTCGCCCCCGGCACCATCGCGACCGGCACCGGCTCCTTCGCCCCCGGCTTTGCCGTCAGCCAGACCACCACGGTCACCGACCAGCAGGGCCTGGGCCTCTCCGGCATCGACTGCACCCCCTCGGACACCAGCTTCTGGTTCTCCGGCGCCAGCACGGCGGGGGACCGGGTGGACTACGTCAGCCTGGTCAACGCCGAGTCGGTCGGAGCCGTGGTCGACCTCAAGTTCTACGGCGACAAGGGCCCGATCGAGGTCGAGGCCGCCAACGGCATCGCGCTCGGCCCCGGCACCTCACAGGCCCTCCGGCTGCCCTCCCTGATCAAGGATCAGAAGGACCTGGCCATCCACGTGGTGGCCCGCAGCGGCCGGGTCGGAGCCGGGCTGCACGCGGCCGAGGGCAACAAGGGCGCCGACTGGGTGCCCGCCTCCGCCACCCCCGCACCGACCCAGGTGCTCCCCGGCCTGATCGGCGACGCCAACACCGCCCACCTGGTGGTGGCCGCCCCGGGCGAGGACGACGCCGACCTCAAGGTCCAGGTCTCCGGCAAGAACGGCTGGTTCACCCCGGCCGGGTTCGAGACCGTCCACGTCAAGGCGGGCATGGTCACCGCGGTCGACCTCGGCCAGATCACCCGTAGCGAGCCCGGCGCCCTGCGCCTCAGCCCGTCCGACCCCGCCCACCCCACCCCGGTCATCGCCACCCTCCGGGTCGACCGGACCCAGAACGGCAAGTTCGACGCCGCCTGGATCACCGGCGCAACCCCGATCGAAAAGCGCGGCAGCATTGCCGACAACCGGGGCGGCGGTGTCACCACCGTCCTCCTGACCTCCACCGGCGAGGCCGCCAAGGTCAAGCTCACCAGCTCGGCCGGCAGCACCGCAGGCGACCCCGTCAGCAAGGACATCGAGATCGCGGCCGGCGCCACCGTCGCCCTCCCGGCCCCCGAACCGACCGGCCTCAACGGCTTCTTCGGCCTCACCGTGGAGACCGTCTCCGGCGGCCCCGTGGCAGCGGCCCGCATGCTCGCGATCCCCGCCAAGGACGTCCCGATGTTCACCATCCAGTCCATCCGCGACGACCACGGCACCGTCACCGTCCCCCACGCCGCCCCCGACCCGGCAATCCTGCTCCGCTGATTCCAGGGGCTCGGGCAGCTGCTCAGCCAGGCACTACCCAGGGGCTCGGGGAACTGCGACGCCGACCCATGCAAGGTGATCCCTGCGTAGGTGGTCAGGCACTTTCGCAGTGACCCGAGCCCCCACTACTCCTCGTCGTACCGAGGATCAATCGCATCAGGCGACAGCCCCAACAGGTCCGCGACCTGCTCGATCAGGATCTCGTGCACCAGCGCAGCCCGGTCGTCCCGACTCTTCACCCGGATCTCCACCGGCCGCCGGTAGACGATGATCCGGCTCTTCCGCCCCTGTGCAGCCGCGATCACCCGCCCGAGCGGTACCGCCTCCAGCACCGGCGCCCCCGCCTCCGCGACCGGCACCTCCTGCACGGCGAACTCCACGTCGACCAGCTGCGGCCACCGCCGCTCCAGTCGTTCCACCGACTCGCGCACGTAGTCGTCGAACAGCTCGGACCTGGTGAGCGAGATGGGCACCTGGGGAGGCGCCAGCGGCCCTCGCAGGCCGCGGCCGTGCCGGTCACGGTGCCTGCGACGCCTAGGCGGCTCGGCCGGTGATTGGGGTGCGGAGCTGTCCATATCAGTGTCGAGCGTAGCCCTTGGCAGCCCGGAAGTGGACCACCTCGGCCGGGCCCATGTCGGCGACACGTGACACTCGGCGGGGGAGGGTCTTCGCGGCCTGGTCAGGAGTGCGGTACCGTCCACCCTCGTGAGCTCTGTACGCCGTTGTTCGCGGACCGCGTGCGGCCGACCGGCCGTCGCGACGCTGACGTACGTCTACGCGGACTCCACCGCCGTCCTCGGCCCGCTCGCGACGTACGCCGAGCCGCACTGCTACGACCTGTGCGCCGTGCACGCCGAGCGTCTGACCGCCCCGCGCGGCTGGGACGTGGTCCGGCTGGCCGCCGACGTCGGCCCGCTGAGGCGCTCGAGCGACGACCTGGAGGCGCTGGCCAACGCGGTCCGTGAAGCGGCCCGCCCCCAGACGCCCCGTCAGACCCGGATGCCCGAGCCCGACCCCACCGAGGCAGGCCGTCGCGGCCACCTGCGGGTGCTCCGCTCGCCCGACAGCTGAGACCGTCCGAGCACCGAACCGGTCATCACCTGCGGGTACGCTGCCCTCCTCTGAGGACCCAACAGGTGTGGAGTGGCAGTGCGGGACTTGAAGCAGCTGGTGAAGGCGTACGACGTGCGTGGTGTGGTGCCGGATCAGTGGGACGAGTCGTTGTCGTTCGCGTTGGGTGCGGCGTTCGTGCGGGTGGTGGGTGCGTCGGCGGTGGTGGTGGGGCATGACATGCGTCCG
>NZ_JBFUMY010000040.1:0-36556 GCF_054049135.1 Kitasatospora sp. P5_F3
CCGCCCAGCAGCACGCTGCCGTCCGGCTCCGGCAGGCCGCCGCCCAGCGCGAGCGCTGGCCGGACCTGGCCACCGTGCTGCTCACCGCGCTCGGCCCCGGCCCCCGGCTCTGGGAGCGCGGCCCGGCCCACCCCGACTCGCTCACCCTCCGGCTCGGCACCGCCGACCGGCCCGGCGGCCCCGGCACCACCCCGGGCACCGTGCTGCCCGCCGTCCCGGTCACCGTCGACCTGCAGACCGCAGGCAGCCTCGGCCTGGCGGGCCCACGCGCCCGGCTGGCCTCCCTCGCCCGCGCCGTCCTGGCCCAGCTCGCCGTGCTGCACCCGCCGAGCGCGCTCAGCCTGGTGGTGGTCGGCAGCACCGAGGAGCAGACCGCCGACTGGTCCTGGTCGTTCTGGCTGCCGCAGCTCCAGCCGGCGCACGGTCAGGCCTGCCGCCTGCTGGTCGGTTTCGGCCCCGAACAGACCGAGGCCCGGCTCACCGAGCTGACCAACGGCCCCAGTGACGGCCTGTCAGGCCCGCCCGCGACCGTGCTGCTGCTGGACGGCACCCCCGGCACCCCCGAGGGCCGGGCCGCGCTGGCCGTCCTACTGGAGCAGGGCCCCGCCCTCGGCGTCTTCCCGATCTGCCTGGCCGAGCAGGCCACCGCCCTGCCCGCCGGGCTCGGCGCCACCGCCGTCCTCACCGGCGAGGTCGCCACCCAGTTCACCCTGGACCGCCCGCTCGGCGGCGGCGGGCGCGAGCGGGTCGAGGAGATCGCGCTGGACGCGGTCTCCCCCGCCTGGGCCGAGCGCCTGGCCCGGGCGCTCGCCCCGCTCACCGAGGCCACCCCGGTGGCCCGCGGCCCGCTGCCCGACCAGCTCCGGCTGCTCGACCTGCTCCGCCTCGACACCGTCACCCCCGCCAAGCTCTCGGCCCGCTGGGCCGCCCTGCCCTCAGGACCCGGCACCGCCACCGCCCTGCTCGGCACCACCCGGGACGAGCCCTGCCTGATCGACCTCGCCGACCCGGACGAGCCGAACGGCCCGCACATCCTGGTCGGCGGTGCCCGGGGCACCGGCAAGACCGAGCTGCTCCGCACCCTGGTCGCCTCGCTCGCCGTCTCCGAACAGCCCGAACGGCTCCGGATCACCATCGTCGAAGGCCGCGGCTCCGCCCCCGACGACCCGTCAAGTCTGCGCGGCTGCACCGACCTCCCCCAGGTCACCGAGCACATCGACGCCGGGGCCGACCCGCGCCGCGCGATGCTCGCCGCCGAAACCCTGCTGGACGAACTGGCCCACCGCGAGGCGCTCTTCGGCGACCAGGACTTCACCGGCTGGCACACCGCCCGGGTCCTCGGCACCCCCGCCCCGTCCCTGGTGACGGCGGGCGGCGGCGCCCTGCGGGAGGCCACCGTCCAGATCACCGCCCCCCGCAAGGCACCCGACGTGCTGACCGCCGTCCCGGCCCGGCTGGTCGTGGTGGTCGACGACTTCGACGTCCTGCTGGCCCCCACCTCCCCCGCGGGCCGGCCGCKCGGCCGCGCCCKGGCCGCCGTCGCCGAACGCGGCGGCCGGCTCGGCGTCCACCTGGTGGCCGCCACCGGCTCCCCCGAACAGACCGCCGGTACGGAGCTGGACGAGGTCGCCCAGCTCCGGATCGCCCTGCGGACGGCCGACCCGGCCGACTCCGACCAGCTGATCCACCTCGCCGACGCCGCGGCGCTGCCCGAGGACACGCCCGGCCGCGCCTACCTCCGGCGGCCCGACGGCGGGGTGACGGCCTTTCAGTCCGCCCGGGTCAGCGGCCGGATCCCCCGCACCGCCACCCTCCGCCCCACCGTCGTCGCCATCGACCCCACCCACCTCGGCGCCCCGCCCACCCGCCGCCCCGTCCGCGAGCTGGGCAACGGCCCCACCGACCTCGCCCTCCTGGCCAGCGCCCTGCAGCGTGCAGCGGCCCAGCCCTAGGCAAGTGTTCAGGCATGCACCACCAGGGGCTCGGGGAACTGCGAAGCCGACCCTTGCAAGGTGATCGTCGCGTAAACGGTCAGGCACTTTCGCAGTAACCCGCACGCCAGATCTCCTCGCCCCGCGGCGGAGCCGCAAGTCAGCAGAGCCCCGAGCCCCTGGGTAGTGCAACCTTGCGCCCTGCCAAAAGCTGAGCTCCTGCAAAGGGAACGCCGAAGGGGCGGGACCAGTCCGGTCCCTCGTACTTGTCCGAACCCCTTATGTCGTCGAGGGTGGTCTTGGCCCGGCTCAGCAGGGTGGAGTTGAGCTCCGCCCAGGCCGCGTACCGCTCCTCCGGCGAGGCGCCCTCGGGGCCGCAGGAGAGGATGTCGGCGCTGAGCGCCGCGTGCGCCGCGAACAGGTCCTCGCGGATCGCCGCCCGGGCCATCGAGGACCACCGGTCGGTGCGCGGCAGTTCGATGATCCGGTCCAGCAGGTGGGTGATCTGGAGCCGGTCGGCGAGGTCGTAGTACAGCTCGGCGACGTCGGTGACCTCGGCGCCGTTGCGGTCCGCGACACCGACGATGTCCAGGGTCGGGAAGGCCGAGGAGAGCCCGGCGATCCGGCCGGCCAGCTCGTCCGGCACACCGGCCGCGGCCAGCTCCTGCTGGATCGACTCGAACCAGGCCAGGTCCTCGCCGCGGAGCGGCTTGGGCAGGCTGTCCCAGACCTGGTTGACCCGGCCCTGGAAGAACGCGATGTTCTCCGCGATGTCCAGCGGCTGGCGGCGGTTGTTGAGCATCCACCGGGTGGCCCGCTCGACCAGCCGCCGGCTGTGCAGCCGCATCTTGGTCTGCACCCGGGCCGGCACCACGTTGTCCAGGCCCTCGATCTCGCCCCAGATCCGCTCCAGGCCGAAGACCGCGCGCGCCGCCGCGTGGGTGCGGGCGATCTCCTCCATGGTGGCGCCGGTCTCCTCGCGGAGCCGGAACGCGAAGGTGCAACCACCGCGGTTGATCGTGTCGTTGACGATCAGGGTGGTGATGATCTCGCGGCGCAGCGGGTGGTTGTCGATCGCCTCGGCGAACCTGACCCGCAGCGCGCTGGGGAAGTACTCGTGCAGCGCGGTGCGGAAGTACGGGTCGTCGGGGAGCTCGGTGGCCAGCAGCTGGTCGGCCAGGGTGATCTTGGTGTAGGCGAGCAGCACCGACAGCTCGGGCTGCGAGAGCCCGCGCCCGGCCTGCTGGCGCTCCCGGATCTGACGGTCCGTCGGCAGGAACTCGATGCCCCGGTCGAGCTGACCGTCGGCCTCCAGCCGGTTGATCATCCGGGCGTGCACGTCGACCATCGAGACGGCCTGGGCGACCGCGTTGGCCAGCACCACGTTCTGCGCGTAGTTGTTGCGCAGCACCAGGTGACCGACCTCGTCGGTCATCTCGGCGAGCAGCTTGTTGCGCTGCTTGACCGTCATGTCGCCGTCGGCGACCACCTGGTTGAGCAGGATCTTGATGTTGACCTCGTGGTCCGAGGTGTCCACCCCGGCCGAGTTGTCGATCGCGTCGGTGTTGATCCAGCCGCCGGTGCCCTCGGGGCCGCCGGTCGCCGCGTACTCGATCCGGCCGAGCTGGGTGCAGCCGAGGTTGCCGCCCTCGCCGACCACCCGGGCGCGGACCTGGCCGCCGTTGACCCGGATCGCGTCGTTGGCCTTGTCGCCGACCTCGGCGTTGGTCTCGGCGGTGGCCTTGATGTAGGTGCCGATGCCGCCGTTCCAGAACAGGTCCACCGGGGCCTGCAGGATCGCCTTCATCAGCTCGGCCGGGGTCAGCTTGGACTCGGTGATGCCGAGCCGCTCGCGGACCTGGGTGGTCAGCTGGATCGACTTGGCGCTCCGCGGGAAGATCCCGCCGCCGGCCGAGATCAGCGACTTGTCGTAGTCGTCCCAGGAGCTGCGCGGCACGTCGAACAGCCGGCGGCGCTCGGCGTAGGAGACCGCCGCGTCCGGGTTCGGGTCGAGGAAGATGTGCCGGTGGTCGAAGGCGGCCACCAGCCGGATGTGCTCGCTGAGCAGCATGCCGTTGCCGAACACGTCACCGGACATGTCGCCGATGCCGACCACGGAGAAGTCCTCGGCCTGGGTGTCGACGCCCAGCTCGCGGAAGTTGCGCTTGACGGACTCCCAGGCGCCGCGCGCCGTGATGCCCATGCCCTTGTGGTCGTACCCGGCCGAGCCGCCGGAGGCGAACGCGTCGCCGAGCCAGAAGCCGTACTCCTCGGCCACGCCGTTGGCGATGTCGGAGAAGGTCGCGGTGCCCTTGTCGGCGGCCACCACCAGGTAGGTGTCGTCCTCGTCGTGGCGGACCACGTCGACCGGGTGGACGACGTCGCCGGCCTTCAGGTTGTCGGTGATGTCGAGCAGCGCCGAGATGAAGGTCTTGTACGAGGCGATGCCCTCGGCGAACCAGGCGTCCCGGTCCACCGACGGGTCGGGGAGCTGCTTGGCGACGAAGCCGCCCTTGGCGCCGACCGGCACGATCACGGTGTTCTTGACCATCTGGGCCTTGACCAGGCCGAGGATCTCGGTCCGGAAGTCCTCGCGCCGGTCGGACCAGCGCAGACCGCCGCGGGCGACCTTGCCGAAGCGCAGGTGCACGCCCTCGACCCGGGGCGAGTAGACCCAGATCTCGAAGGCCGGGCGGGGCGCGGGCAGGTCCGGGATGGCCTTCGGGTCGAACTTCATCGACACGTAGGAGTGCCAGTCGCCGTCCTCGGCGTGCTGGAAGAAGTTGGTCCGCAGGGTGGCCTTGATCAGGTGCAGGAAGGAGCGCAGGATGCGGTCCTCGTCCAGCGAGACGACCTCGTCCAGCGCGCCGGTCAGCTCCTCCAGGATGCCCTCGGTCAGCTCGGCCGAGCCGAGCTGGTGGCCGGGGCTGAGCCGGGCCTCGAAGAGGTTGACCAGCAGCCGGGTGGAGTGGATGTTGTTGCGGAGCGCGTCCTCCATGTAGTCCTGGGAGAAGGTGCTCCCGGCCTGCCGGAGGTACTTGGCGTAGGCGCGCAGCACCACGGCCTGACGCCAGGTCAGCCCGGCGCTGAGGATCAGCTCGTTGAAGCCGTCGTTCTCGGCCTTGCCGGTCCAGGTGGCCGAGAAGGTGTCCTGGAAGCGCTCGCGGGCCTCCTCGGTGAGGGTGGTCGCCTCGTGCAGCCGCAGCCCGAAGTCGTAGACCCAGGCCTTGGTGCCGTCCTCGCGGGTGAGCGCGTACGGGCGCTCGTCCAGCACCTCGACGCCCAGGCGCTGGAGCACCGGGAGCACCTCGGTCAGCGAGATCGGGCCGCCGACCCGGTAGATCTTGAACCGGCGCTCGTCGTCGCCCGCGCCAACCGGCTGGTACAGGTTCAGGCGGAAGTCGCCCTCGCCGCTCAGCGACTCGATCTGCTTGAGGTCGGCGACCGCGGTGCGCGGCGGGAAGTCGGCGCGGTAGCCGTCCGGGAAGGCGTTGCCGTAGCGGCGGCCGAGCTCGGCGGCGCGCTCCTCGCCCAGCTCGATGTGCAGCTGGTCGTTGAAGCCGTCCATCCAGAACCGGGCGGCCTCGGCCAGCTTGGACTCGATCCGCTCGACCTCGGCGTCGGTCAGGCTGGGCAGTTCGCTGCCCTTGGCGACCCGGACCACGAAGTGCAGTCGGGTCAGCACCGACTCGGTGGACCACACCGAGTACTCGATGTTGTCGCCGTTCAGCTCCTGCTTGAGGAGCTCCATCAGCCGGAGCCGGATCCGCGTGGTGTAGCGGTCGCGCGGCAGGTAGATCATCGCGGAGAAGTAGCGCCCGTACTCGTCCTGACGGAGGAACAGCCGCAGTCGGCGGCGCTCCTGCAGGTAGAGCACGCTGGTGGCCATCGAGAGCAGCTGCTCCGCCTGGGTCTGGAAGATCTCGTCCCGGGGGAAGGTCTCCAGGATCTGCAGCAGGTCGCGGCCGTCGTGGCTCTCGCTGGAGAAGCCGGAACCCGCCAGCACCTCCTGCACCTTGCGGCGGACCACCGGGATCCGGGTGACCGACTCGGTGTACGCGGCGGAGGAGAACAGGCCGAGGAAGCGGCGCTCGCCGATCACGTTGCCCTGGGCGTCGAACTTCTTCACGCCGACGTAGTCCAGGTACGCGGGGCGGTGCACGGTGGCCTTGCTGTTGGCCTTGGTGAGGACCAGCAGCTTCTTCTCGTGCGCCTTGGCCCGGACCGGCGCGGTCATCCGGCCGAACGCCTCGGAGACCGGGTGGTGGTCGGTGTCGTGGCTGAGCGGGTCGGAGCGCAGGATGCCGAGCCCGGTGCCGGGGACGGCCCGCAGCACCTCCTCGCCCTGGTGCTCGGCCAGGTCGTACTCGCGGTAGCCGAGGAAGGTGAACTTGTCGTCGGCCAGCCAGCGCATCAGCTCCCAGGCCTCGCCGACCTCCTGCTCGGACAGGTGGGCCGGGGGCACCTCGGCGAGCTCGTCGGCCAGGCGCAGCGCGGAGTCGCGCATCTTCGCCCAGTCCTCGACCACCTCGCGGACGTCGCCCAGCACCCGGCGCAGACCGGTCTCGATCGCGCGCAGGTCCTCGCGGTCGGTCTCCCGGTCGATCTCGATGTGCATCCAGGACTCGACGGTGGCGTCGGCGGGCCACTCGGCGCCGGCCGCCTGGCTGCGCGAGCAGGCGTCCAGGTCGAGGATCTCCAGCAGCTTGCCGGTGATGTCACGGCGCACTGCCAGCTGAGGGTGGATCACCACGTGGATGCCGCGCTCCTGGCGGCTCAGCTCGTTGGTGACCGAGTCGACCAGGAAGGGCATGTCGTCGGTGACCACCTCGACCACGGTGTGGCCGCAGGACCACCCGTTCTCCTCGACGGTCGGGGTGTACACCCGGACCTCGGCGGTGCCCTGGGGCCGCTTGAGACCCAGCCGGTACTGGGAGGCCGCGGCGCCGTAGACGTCGACCGGATCCCGGTCCACCAGGTCCTCGGGGGCGGTGTGGAGGTAGTAGTGGTGCAGGTACGCGGCCAGAGCGCCGTTGCTCAGACCTTCCCCTGGCGCCGCTCCCCCCACCTGGCTGTTCTCAGCGGCGTGTGCTGCCTTGGTGAGCAGTTCGGCCTTGGCTGCGTCCAGCTTGGTCTGCATGGCTGTTTGGCTCCTGTCGCGCGCCGTTGCGTGACTCGGTGATGGTTCGGGTCCATCGCCGAGTCTGCCCGCAATCCTTCCGCATCCCTGGAAGAAAATCGGTCATGGCACGCATGAGGCGACCTTCGTCCGGGTATCACGAAAAATTGGCCTACGGCCTAAACCCGACGACGCCAGTCAGCCTAACCGGACGAAACGAAGGTGTCAGGGGACAGGGAGGAGCAAACCCGTAGGAAGATCGGGCCGTCCTGGACACCTTGTCCAATCCGTCCCTCAGCCCATGTGCGGATAGCCGTACTCGGTCGGCGGCACGAAGGTCTCCTTGATCGACCGGGCCGAGGTCCAGCGCAGCAGGTTCTGCCCGGCGCCCGCCTTGTCGTTCGTACCCGAGGCCCGGCCGCCGCCGAACGGCTGCTGGCCGACCACCGCGCCGGTCGGCTTGTCGTTGACGTAGAAGTTGCCCGCCGCGAACCGCAGCCGCTCCATCGCCTGCGCGATCGCGTACCGGTCGGTGGCGATCACCGCGCCGGTCAGCCCGTACGGGGCACCGGAGTCGACCCGGTTCAGCACGTCGTCCCAGCGCGAGTCCTCGTAGACGTGCACGGCCAGCAGCGGGCCGAAGTACTCCTGGCTGAAGATCTCGTTCCGGTGGTCGGAGCTGACCAGCACCGTCGGCCTGACGAACCATCCGATCGCGTCGTCGTACTGGCCGCCGGCCGCCAGCTCCACCGTCGGGTCGGCCACCGCCCGGTCGATCGCGGCGGTCACCCGGGCGTACGCCTTGGCGTCGATCAGCGCGCCCATGAAGTTGGACAGGTCGCTGACGTCGCCGACGGTGAGCGCGTCCACCTCGGCCAGGAAATCGTCCTTGATCTTCTGCCAGAGGCTGCGCGGCAGGTACGCCCGGGACAGCGCCGAGCACTTCTGCCCCTGGTACTCGAAGGCGCCCCGGAGCAGCGCGGTGCGCAGGATGTCGGGGTCGGCCGAGCGGTGCGCGACCAGGAAGTCCTTGCCGCCGGTCTCGCCGACGATCCTCGGGTAGCTCCGGTACGAGCCGATGTTGCTGCCGATGGTGCGCCAGAGCGACTGGAAGGTGGCGGTCGAGCCGGTGAAGTGCAGCCCGGCCAACGCCGGGTCGGCCAGCGCGACCTGGGAGAGCGCCTGGCCGTCGCCGGTCACCAGGTTGATCACCCCCGGCGGCAGCCCGGCCGCCTCCAGCAGGCGCATCAGGTGATGGGCCGCCAGGGTCTGGGTGGGCGCGGGCTTCCAGACCACGGTGTTGCCCATCAGCGCGGGGGCGGTCGGCAGGTTGCCCGCGATGGCGGTGAAGTTGAACGGGGTGACCGCGTAGACGAAGCCCTCCAGCGGGCGGTGGTCGGTGCGGTTCCACACCCCCGGCGAGGACTTCGGCTGCTCGGCCAGGATCTGCCGGGCGAAGTGCACGTTGAACCGCCAGAAGTCGACCAGCTCGCAGGGCGCGTCGATCTCCGCCTGCTGCACGGTCTTGGACTGGCCGAGCATGGTGGCCGCCGCCACCGTCTCCCGCCACGGCCCGGCCAGCAGGTCGGCGGCCCGCAGGAAGACCGCGGCCCGGTCGTCGAAGGAGAGCGCGCGCCAGTCGGCCCCGGCCGCCAGCGCGGCGTCCACCGCGAGCCTGGCGTCCTCCCGGGTGGCGTTGCCCAGCAGGCCGAGCTTGGCGGCGTGGTGGTGCGGCTGCACCACGTCGGTCCGCTCGCCGGAGCCGAACCGCTGCTCACCGCCGATGGTCATCGGCAGCGGGATCTGCTCCGCCGCCAGTTCGTCCAGTCTGCGCTCCAGCCGGTCCCGCTCGGGGCTACCTGGGGCGTAGCCGCGCACGGGCTCGTTGACCGGCTCGGGGACCTGGGTGACTGCGTCGATGGGCATGGCGGGCTCACTCTCCTCGGCTCAGCCCCCAGCCTGACCACCCGTCAACCGAATCGCCGCAGCTGACACGCGCTAACGGACGTGGCTCACGCCACGATCCGCCCGGCCAGCTCCACCGCTTCGGCCAGCGAGTCGACCACCGGGACGCCGAGCGGCTCCAGCTTCTCCCGGGTGTGCGAACCGCCGGTGTACAGCACCGCGTGCGCCCCGGCGTTCTTCGCGGCCACCGCGTCGTCCGCCGCGTCGCCGATCAGCACGGTGTGCACCGGGTCCGCGCCGAGAGCCCGGAGGTGCTGCCGCAGGTACTCGGTCTTGCCGGTCCCGTACGACTCGCCGACCCGGCCGTCCACCCGGACGAAGTGCTCCTCGATGCCCCGGGCCCGGACCTGCGGCACCAGCCGGTGGTGTTCGTGCATCGACAGCAGCGACTGGCTGCGGCCGGCCGCCTGCCACTCCGTCAGCAGGTCGGCCGCGCCCTCGGTCAGACCGCAGGCGTCGCTGAGCTCCTGGTACCGGTCCTGGAAGGCGGCGTCCAGCACCAGCCACTCGTTCGCGCTCGGCTCCCGGCCGAGCAGCAGCTCGTAGAACTTCGGTATCGGGAAGCAGTACAGCTCCCGGTACTGCTGCACGGTGATCGGGGCCACCCCGAGGGTGGCGAAGGCGGCATTGCTCGCCTCCACCACCGCTGCCATGTCGTGCAGCAGGGTGCCGTTCCAGTCCCAGACGATGTGAGTACGCACCCCGGAACGGTACCCGGCCTTGCTGTCTCAGGAGACGGTGACGGTGACGTCGTCGAGGACGAACGAGGTTTGCTTGGTGTAGTCCTCGGCGCCGGTGAACTTCAGGGTGACGCTCTGGCCGGCGTACCCGGCGAGGTTGAAGGTGCGCTGCTGGTAGCCGGAGGCCGCGTTGAGGTTGGAGTAGCCGGCGAGGGTGGTGCCGTTGGCGGTGACGGTCAGCTTGTCGTAGGCGGTGGTCGCCGAGGACTCGGTGTCGATGTGCAGCCAGAAGCTGAAGGTGTAGTTGGCGCACCCGGTCGGCAGGGTGACCGTCTGGGCGAGGGTGTCGGTATTGGTGGTGCCGTAGCCGTCCAGCCAGGCGTCGTAGCTGCCGGAGCGCGCGGGCTCGCTGGAGCTGCTGTTGACGGTGGTGGCGCCGCCGCTGTTGGTCTCGGTCCAGGAGGAGCTGGATCCGGTCTCGAAGCCGCCGTTGGCGATCAGCTGGGCGGAAGTGCAGCCGCCACCGGTGGAGTTGACCGTCCAGCTGAAGGTGGCCGAGGAGGACGGGCCGGTGGAGTCGGTGGCGGTGGCGGTGACCGTGGAGGTGCCGGCGGTGCTGGGCGTGCCGCTGATCAGGCCGGTGCCGGTGTTGAGGGTCAGGCCGGCGGGCAGACCGGTGGCGGCGTAGCTCAGGGTGCCGCCGGCGGTGTCGGTGGCGGAGAGCTGAAGGCTGGTGGCGGTGCCGACGGTGGCGGTACGGGCGCCCGGGTTGGTGAGCGTGACCGTGCCCGTGCTGCCGCCGGCGCCCTGGGCGAGCCAGGCGGTGGCGTTGAGGCCGAGGGCGGCATTGGTGCCGGCCGGGTCGTTCCAGCCGTCGTACAGCGTGTTGCCGGACTGGCCGGTGCCGTCGTCGATCGGGGAGCTGTCGCCCCAGACGGCGACCCGGCCGCTGCCGAAGGTGGAGGTGGCGAAGAAGGCGCCGGTGGTGCCGCTGTAGCCGCTGCGGTAGAGCAGGCCCTTGACCGCAGGGTTGTCGGCGGGCTTGAGAGTGAAGGTGGTGCCGTTGCGGATGATGGAGCCGGTCACCTTGCCGAACGAGCCGTTGAGCACCGGGTCGGTGGTGTCGGCGACGGCACGGGGGTTCTCGTTCCCGATGTTCAGCAGGTCGACGGAGAAGCCGAACGGATCGGTGTTGTCGACGCCGTTGCTGGTCATCAGGTCGTTGATGATGGCGGGTGAGTCCCAGCCGTCGTTGTTGCGGTCGCTGACGTTGTGGTCGGAGACCAGGAACAGGCCGCCGCCGTTCTGCACGAACTTCAGCACGGCGGTCTTCTCGGCGGTGCTGAGCCGGATGTTGGGCTCGGGCAGCACGAACTCGTCGAAGTTGGCGAGGTCGAGCGCGCCACCCGTGCCGTACGTGATCGTGGAGCCGGACGGGAGGGTCTTCAGGCTGTACTGGCCGGTCTTCTGGAGAGCCACGCCCCAGGCGGAGATCGCACCGGTCCAGGAGGTCTCGGTGCTGGGGTCGGCGTTCTGGCCGAGCGGGTCGGGCTGGCTGCTGGAGATGATCCAGTCGGCGTTGCCCGCGGTCTCACCCTTGCTGTTGTCGAACAGGATCCGCTTCGGGGTGCTCCCAGCGGCCGTGGTCGCGGTCCGGGTCTCGGCTGCCGCGGCGCGGTGCGGTACGGCGCTCGTGCCGGCCACCACGACCAGTGCGGCGGCGGCGACGACCATGGGACGGGCGGCGGTCAGGGCTCTGATCACGTGTCAACACTCCTCGTGCCAGGGGGTAAACGGAGGGTGCGCACTACGCGCGTAGGCGCGGCCATACGTTGTCATGGTCGGGTAAGCGGAGCTTGAACGGAACACGTCGACTCAACGTTTCTGCAGCACCGCAATAGGACCGCTCACAGCCTCGGCCCGCCCGGTGCAGGGAGCCTTCCCAAATCCGCTCCGCGCCATTGACCCGCACCGGGCCGGGCAGCAGGGTCGGCGTCACCACCCGGTCCGCCATCCTGCTGTGAGGTAGTTCATGAGCCCCCTCGACCGTCGCGGCTTCGTTGCCGCCACCGGTGCCGCCGCCGCGGCCCTCGCCCTGAACCCGCTGAGTGCGGCGGCGATCGGGCAGTCCGACGGCAAGGGCCCGACCGGCGGGGAGAGCGCGACCGACACCGGCGGGCTGCCGTACGACGACCGGGCCGACTTCGCCGACGCCGAGCGGGGTTTCGTCGCGGCGCTCACCCCGGGCGTGGTGAAGAACGCGGCGGGCCAGGTGATCTGGGACAACGACGCGTACGCCTTCCTGGCCGGCCCGGCGCCGAAGACCGCCGACCCGAGCCTCTGGCGGCAGAGCCAACTCACCGCCAAGCAGGGGCTGTTCAAGGTCACCGAGCGGATCTACCAGGTCCGCGGCCTCGACCTGTCGAACATGACCATCGTCGAGGGCGACACCGGCATCGTCGTGATCGACCCGCTGATCTCGGCCGAGACCGCGGCCGCCGCACTCGGCCTCTACCGGGCCCACCGGGGCGACCGGAAGGTCACCGGGCTGATCTACACCCACCCGCACGTGGACCACTTCGGCGGCTGCCGGGGCGTGCTGCCGAACGGCGCGGGCGGCGTGCCGATCCTGGCCCCCGGGGGCTTCATGGAGCACGCCGTCTCGGAGAACGTCTACGCGGGCACCGCGATGACCCGGCGCGCCTCCTACATGTACGGCGCGCAGCTGCCCAAGAACGCCGCCGCGCAGATCGGCTGCGGCCTCGGGCAGAACGTCTCGCTCGGCACCATCGGCCTGATCTCGCCGACCAAGTACGTCACGCGGACCGGGCAGACCGAGACCCTGGACGGCGTCCGGATCGAGTTCCAGCTGACGCCCGGCACCGAGGCGCACGCCGAGATGAACTTCCTCTTCCCGGACCTGCGGGCCGTCTGCATGGCGGAGAACGCCACCCACACCATGCACAACATCATCACCCTGCGCGGCGCCCAGGTCCGGGACGCCCGGCAGTGGGCGCTCTACCTTGGTGAGTCGGCCGAGCTGTTCCGGGGCAAGGTGGACGTGGCCTTCGCCTCGCACCACTGGCCGACCTGGGGCGGCGAGCAGATCACCACCCTGCTGGAGCACCAGCGCGACCTGTACGCCTACCTGCACGACCAGACCCTGCGGATGATCAACCAGGGCCTGACGGGCCGTGAGATCGCCGAGCAGATCCAACTGCCGCCCGCGCTCGACGCGGTCTGGGCCGACCGGGGCTACTACGGCTCGCTCAGCCACAACGTGAAGGGCATCTACCAGCGCTACCTGGGCTGGTTCGACGGCAACCCGGCGCACCTGTGGGAGCACCCGCCGGTGGAGGAGTCCAAGCGCTACGTCCGGGCGATGGGTGGCCGGCGGCCCGCGCTCGCCACCGCGCTGCGCTTCGTCCACGACGGTGACCTGCGGTTCGCGGCCACCCTGCTCAACCACTGCGTCTTCGCCGATCCGACCGACCGCCGGGCCAAGGACGAGCTCGCCAAGGTCTACGACACCCTCGGCCACGCCACCGAGAACGCGGTCTGGCGGAACTTCTACCTCACCGGCGCGATGGAGCTGCGCGAGGGCGTGAAGCCCGCCACCGCCTCCACCACGGGTGCCGACATGCTGATGGCCCTCAGCGTCGAGCAGCTGATCGACTCGGTGGCGATCCGGGTGAACGGCCCCCGGGCCTGGGACCTCGCCCTCACCATGGACTGGAACCTGCCCACCCTCGGCAAGATCTGGCACCTGCGGCTGGCCAACGGCGTGCTGACCTACCGCAGCAGCACCGCCCCGGCCGCCGACGCCGGCGTCAGCCTGACCCTGACCAAGCCCCAACTGCTCGGCCTGCTCGGCGGCAAGGGCCTGGACGGCGTCACCGTCACCGGCGACGCCACCCTGCTGACCAAGCTGCTGGGGGTGCTCGACAAGCCGGACCCGAACTTCGCGATCGTCACTCCCTGACCAGGCGTCAGGCCAGCAGCGCGGGGATCTCCTGGGTGGCGAACCAGAGCAGCTCGTGGTCCTCCGCGCCGTCCACGGTGAACTGCGCGTCGTCGTCGCCCTTGTCCGCCGCCTCGATCACCGCGGCCGCGGCGGCGATGTCCGCCACCACGTCGGCATCGGCCACGTCCGCGTGCACCGCGGCCGCCTTCGCCAGCGGCAGCGGTCCCTTGAGCACCACCCGCCCCAGCGAGGCCTGGTCCTGGTACTCGTCCCCGACGAACGCCCCCACCCCGGAGTCCGCGACCTCGACCGCCACCACCACCCGGCGGCGAGGCGCCTCCGGGTCGGCGGCGAGCAGCCGCAACGCGGCCTGCGCGGCCCGGTTCAGCGCCGCGTACTCCAGCTCCTCCAGGTCGTCGCTGACGTACCACTCACGCAACGCGGGCGTCACCGCGTACGCCACCGCCTGGTCCAACGCCCCGCCGGGGTACGCCGCCGCCAGTCCGGCCAAGGTCGTGGGCACGTACACACGCATCGGGAGCACTCCGGATTCTTCGGCTGACAGAACCTCAAACAATACGCGCCAGGCGCTCAGGCACTTCCGCTCTCCGCACTGCGAAGCGCCCGGGCCACCGTGTGCAACGCCGTCTCCAAGGTCTCCCCCCGCCGGGCCGGGTCCATCATGTTCGGCCCCATCGCCGCCAGGTCCGCCAACGTCGGCGCCAGCAGCTGCACCCGCATCCCCCCGGCCCGCAACTGCCGGGCCTCCCGCATCAACTGACGGGTCACCGCCCGCCGGTACCGGCTGACCAGCTGCACCAGCACCCCTCGCGGCCGGTCCCGCCGCCGCCACTCCCGCAGCGCGGCCAGCGTCCCGGGCTCCGCCCGCCGTCCGTCCGGCCAGGACGGCCGCAGCGCCATCGGTGCCAGCACGTACACCTCGTCCAGTCCCCGGCCCGCCATCAGGTCCGCGTTGGTGGCCGACCAGCAGCCCCCGTCGACGTACCGGCTGCCGCCCAGCTCGACCGGGGCGAACCAGCCGGGGATCGCGCACGAGGCCATCACCGCCTGGTCGACCGCCGCCACCGGCGCGCCGGGGTCGCCGAAGGTCACCCGCCGCCCGGTCCGGTAGTCCACCGCCGCCACCCGCAGCCCGGACTCCCCGAGCCGGCCGTCACCGCCGACCAGCCCGCGCACCAGCTCGCCCACCGGGGCCACCGAGCCCCGCCCGGTCGGCACCACGGCGGAGACCATGGTCAGAAAGGGGTACTCCCGCGGGTGGCGGACCACATCCCGCAGCAGGCCGGGTGAGCCGATCCGCGGCCGGGGCCGGGGCGGCAGCGCCCCGCCCAGCACGGTGTCGTAGTCGAAGTCGATGCCCGCCAGCGGGCCGGTGACGATCTCCAGGCCGCGCTGGTGGTCCCGCAGGTCGGCCGCCTGCACGCCGGTCGCCAGCAGAGCGCCCAGGATCGAACCGGCCGAGGTGCCGAGCACGATCTCGGCCGAGCCCGGCCGCCAGCCGGTCGCCTCCTCCAGCGCGCAGAGCGCACCGATCGTCCAGGCGGCACCGAGCATCCCGCCCCCGCCGAGCACCAGTCCTCGCCGCACCATGCCCACCTCCGTCCCCGATCCTGCCCTCCGCGCCCGCGACCACGGCTGCCGCCGCGCCCACACGCCGCCGGAGAACGTCCCCCTTCGGGCCCTGCCGTACCCGTCACCCCGTCAGCCGGACGCACCACCCCGGGCCGTACGGGTCCAGCCCCCGCACCGAACGTCACCCGGATAGGTGACACCACCGGCCGCCGCCGACACGATCCGACGCTTCGTTGCCCGGCCCCCGACCCACCGGTACCAAGGGACCCGACCGCATCCGCGAACGAAGGGCGCCCGCCGTGACCGTTCCCGCACCGCACGTCCGCGCCCTGGTCCACCCGGTCAGCCCGCAGCACCCGCACCGGCGCCGCACCGACCGGGTGCCCCGCCGTCCGCACCCGGTCGGCGAGCTGACCCCGCGTCACCCGCGCAGCGCCTGCTCACCGGTCAGGACGGGGCAGACCCAGCTGGCGGCGCGGTTCGCCCACCGGCTGGTCGAGGTGCTCACCGGCCACCGGCCGGCCGGACAGCTCCAGCGGCACACCAGCCTGCCGGGCTACCAGCAGCTCACCGCCCTGGTGCGGACCGGACCGCTCCGCCCACGCGGCCGGCTGACCGCGCACCGCCTGGGCCGGGTCTACGACTCCGCGCCGACCGCCCGGGCCCTGGAGGTCTGCGTCCGGGTCGAGTTCGGCCCCCGGCACCACATGGTGGCCTTCCGGCTGGAGCGCCACCGCCGGACCGAGCAGTGGCAGTGCACCGCCGTGGAAGCCCGCTGAAACGCCGAGGGGCGCGGAGCCGAAGCCCCGCGCCCCTGACGAACGGTCAGCCCTACTTCCGGCGACGGCCCTTCGCCGCCCGAGCGGCCTTGCGGCGCTCGGCCCGGGTCAGCCCGTCACCCTCATCGGCGCCGAGGGTGTCCTCGAAGTCGCCCTCGACGACCGTCTCGTCGCCGTCCACCGACGGGGCGGTGTAGTGCAGGCGCTGCGGCTTCGGGACCTCCAGGCCCTTGGCCTTGATCTCCGGACGGGACGCCGCGGCGTCCTTCTCCAGCTTGGCCAGGGTCTCCTCGGTGTCCGCCAGCGGGACCTCCTCGACCTGCTGCTCGACCTGGACCTCCAGGTTGAACAGGTAGCCGACGGACTCCTCCTTGATGCCTTCCATCATGGCGCCGAACATGTCGAAGCCCTCACGCTGGTACTCGACCAGCGGGTCGCGCTGGGCCATCGCCCGCAGGCCGATGCCCTCCTGCAGGTAGTCCATCTCGTAGAGGTGCTCGCGCCAGCGGCGGTCCAGCACCGAGAGCACCACCCGGCGCTCCAGCTCACGCATGATCTCCGAGCCGAGCTGGTCCTCGCGGGCGCCGTACTGCGCCTGGATGTCCTCCTGGAGCACCTTGGTGAGGAACTCCGAGGTCAGGCCGGCCGGGCCGCCGGCCTCCTCCTCGAGCTCCTCCAGCTCCAGGGTGAGCGGGTAGAGCTGCTTGAGCGCGGTCCACAGCTTCTCGAGGTCCCAGTCGTCCTCGAAGCCCTCGCCGGTCGCGGCACCGACGTACGCGGCGACCGTGTCGTCCATGAAGTGGCCGACCTGCTCCTGCAGATCCTCACCCTCCAGGACGCGGCGGCGCTCGCCGTAGATGACCTCGCGCTGACGGTTCAGCACCTCGTCGTACTTGAGGACGTTCTTGCGGATCTCGAAGTTCTGCTGCTCGACCTGGGTCTGCGCCGAGGCGATGGCGCGGGTGACCATCTTGGACTCGATCGGCACGTCCTCCGGCACGTTGGCCATCGCGAGCACGCGCTCGACCATGCCGGCCTTGAAGAGCCGCATCAGGTCGTCGCCGAGCGAGAGGTAGAACCGGGACTCGCCCGGGTCGCCCTGACGGCCGGAGCGGCCGCGCAGCTGGTTGTCGATCCGGCGGGACTCGTGGCGCTCGGTGCCGAGCACGTAGAGGCCACCGATGCTCTGGACCTCCTCCTGCTCCGCCTTGACCGCGGCCTTGGCCTTCTCCAGCGCGGCCGGGAAGGCGGCCTCGTACTCGTCCGGGGTGTCCAGCTCGGTCAGGCCGCGCTGGGCCAGCTCGGCCGCCGCGAGGTGGTCGGCGTTGCCGCCGAGCATGATGTCGGTACCACGGCCGGCCATGTTGGTGGCCACCGTGACGGCGCCCTTGCGGCCCGCCTGGGCGACGATCTGCGCCTCGCGCTCGTGGTGCTTGGCGTTCAGCACCTCGTGCGGGACGCCGCGCTTGCGGAGCTCCTGGGAGAGGTACTCGGACTTCTCCACCGAGACGGTGCCGACCAGGATCGGCTGGCCCTTCTCGTGCTTCTCGACGATGTCCTCGACCACGGCGGCGAACTTGGCCGGCTCGGACTTGTAGATCAGGTCGGGCTGGTCGATCCGCAGCGGGTTCTTGTTGGTCGGGATCGGCACCACGCCGAGCTTGTAGATCTGGTGGAACTCGGCCGCCTCGGTGGTGGCCGTACCGGTCATGCCACCGAGCTTGTCGTACAGCCGGAAGAAGTTCTGCAGGGTGACGGTGGCCAGCGTCTGGTTCTCGTTCTGGACCTCCACCCCCTCCTTGGCCTCGATCGCCTGGTGCATGCCCTCGTTGTAGCGACGGCCCGCGAGCATCCGGCCGGTGTGCTCGTCGACGATCATGACCTCGCCGTTCATCACGACGTAGTCCTTGTCGCTCTTGTAGAGCTCCTTGGCCTTGATCGCGTTGTTCAGGAAGCCGACCAGCGGGGTGTTCACCGACTCGTAGAGGTTGTCGATGCCGAGGTAGTCCTCGACCCGGCCGACGCCCTCCTCCAGCACACCGACGGTGCGCTTCTTCTCGTCCACCTCGTAGTCGCGGTCGCGCTTCAGGCGCTGCACCAGCTTGGCGAAGTCGGCGTACCACTTGGTCGCCTGGTCGGCCGGGCCGGAGATGATCAGCGGCGTACGGGCCTCGTCGATCAGGATCGAGTCGACCTCGTCGACCACCGCGAAGTTGTGGCCGCGCTGCACCAGTTCGTCCTGCGACCACGCCATGTTGTCGCGCAGGTAGTCGAAGCCGAACTCGTTGTTGGTGCCGTACGTGATGTCCATCGCGTACTGGCGCTTGCGCTCGGCGGGCGACATGTTGCCGAGGATCACCCCGACCTCGAGGCCGAGGAAGCGGTGCACCCGGCCCATCCACTCCGAGTCACGCTCGGCGAGGTAGTCGTTCACCGTGATCAGGTGGACGCCCTTGCCGGTCAGCGCGTTCAGGTACGCGGGCAGCGTGCCGACCAGGGTCTTGCCCTCGCCGGTACGCATCTCGGCGACGAAGCCGAGGTGCAGGGCGGCGCCACCCATCAGCTGGACGTCGTAGTGCCGCTGGCCGAGCACGCGCTTGGCCGCCTCGCGGACGGTGGCGAACGCCTCGGGAAGGATGTCGTCCAGGGTCTCGCCGTCGGCCAGCCGCTGCTTGTACTCGTCGGTCAGCGCGCGCAGCTCGTCGTCCGTGAGGTTGACGAAGTCCTCTTCGATGGAGTTGACCTGGGCGGCAATCCGCTGCAGCTTGCGAAGGGTCTTACCCTCGCCGGCGCGCAGGATCTTGTCGAAGACGGACACTTGGGCGGGCTCCTTGCCTGGATTGGCTTTGGACGACTGCACGATGGGTCGACCCCACCGCACGGGCCATCGTATGCGAGGAGTCCAACGCGCCGGGAGGTGCGTCAGCACGGTAATACCGTGTCACTCGTGGGAGCACAACCACCGATAGCATCCCGGTCCGGACAAATCGGTCCACCGCGCCCGCCCCTCGCGCCCGTTGTTACGTACGGAACAGGCCCTTGGTTCCCGGACCTGCGCTGTCGGACCCTGGCTCTACGCTGCTCGGCATGACCGCCCCGAGCTCTCCCGCCCCGACCGTCGAACTCTCCGCCGACGAGGCCCGCCGGATCGCGCTGCGAGCCCAGGGCCTGCTCGGCGCCCCGGATCGCCGGGCCGGTGTCCGGGGCGTGCTGCGCCACCTCGGCGCGGTCCAGCTGGACACCATCTCGGTGCTGGCCCGCTCGCACGAGCTGGTCCCGTACGCCCGGCTCGGCGCGGTCGGCCGCCCGGCCGTCGAGGCGGCGTACTGGGGCTCGGCCGCCACCTTCGAGTACTGGTCGCACGCGGCCTGCATCCTGCCGATCGAGGAGTGGCCGCTGTTCGCCTTCCGCCGCCGGGGCTACCGCGGCCGGGGCCACCTCTGGGGCGCCGAGGTCACCGAGGAGACCTACCTGCGGGTGCTCGACCAGCTGCGCGCGGAGGGCCCGCTGACCTCCACCGAGCTGGGCGGCGCGAAGAAGACCTCGGAGTGGTGGGACTGGTCCGACACCAAGATCGCGGTGGAGCGGGCGCTCGCCTTCGGTGACGTGGTCTGCACCGAGCGGCGGAGCTGGAAGCGGGTCTACGCACTGGCCGAACAGGCCGTCCCCGCGGCGCTGTTCGAGCAGGACCTGACCGACCAGGAGTGCGTCCGGCAGCTGATCGCCCAGGCCGGGGCGGCCCTCGGCGTGGCCACCCGGGCCGACCTGATGGACTATCACCGGCTCAAGGCCAAGCACTTCGACGCCGCGCTGCCCGAGACCGGCCTGGTCCCGGTCACGGTGGCCGGCTGGGGCGCACCGGCCTGGGCCGACCCGGCAGCACTGGCGACCGCCCCGCGCGGGCGGCACCGCACCACACTGCTCTCTCCCTTCGACTCGCTGGTCTGGGACCGCCCCCGCACCGAGCGGATCTTCGACATGGCGCACCGGCTGGAGGCGTACACCCCCAAGCACAAGCGGGTGCACGGCTACTTCGCGATGCCGCTGCTGGCCGGCGGCCACCTGGTCGGCCGGGTCGACCCGGCCCGCGAGGGCCGCACCCTGGTGGCCCGTCAGGTCTCGCTGACCTCGCCCCGGCACGTCGGAGCGCTGGCCGAGGCGCTGCGCGAGGCCGCCTCCTGGGTCGGCTGCACGGACGTCCGGGTGGAGGCGCTGCACGACGAGTCGCTGCGCCCCGCGGTGGAGAAGCTGCTCGCCTGACCGTTGGTCGGATCGGGTGATCTTCACCGGCCGGGCGTGTCATCGGTGATCACCCGCCGTTGCCCCGTGGTGTCCGCACCACAACCGTTTGGAGCAACGATGGGTCCAACTGCCACCACCGCCCGGGCCTGGCTGAGCCGCCGCGCCCTGCTCGGCACCGCCGCCGTCGCGACCGCGGCGGGCGCCGTCGGGTTCGCCCCCCGCTCGGTGGCCGCGCCGAAGTCCCGGGCCGACGAGGCGGTCAGCCGGGACCTGGCCCGCAAGATGCTGATGGTCGCCGACGACGAGCGGACCGACCTCACCCTCGAGTACCTGAAGATCCTGATCGACGGTCAGCTCCCGCCCGGCCCCGCCACCACCGGCACCAAGCGCAAACGCGTCCTGGTGGTCGGCGCCGGCGTCGCCGGGCTGACCGTGGCCACCCTGCTCAAGCAGGCCGGGCACCAGGTCGTGATCATCGAGGCCAACGGCAGCCGGGTCGGCGGCCGGATCAAGACCTTCCGCGGCATGTTCACCGACTCCCGGCTGTACGCCGAGGCCGGCGCGATGCGGCTGCCCGACTTCCACCCGCTGGTGCTCGCACTGGCCGACAAGCTGGGCCTGAAGCGGCAGTTGTTCTACAACGCCGACATCACCCCGGGCACCCGGGCCGTCGGCGCGGTGCCCGCGGTGACGTACCGCTCGTTCACCGGCGAGACCTGGAGCAACGGCTCCGAGCAGGAGTTCCACCCGCCGGGCGCCAACTTCCGCACCTTCCTGTCGGTCAACGGCCTGCAGACCACCAAGGCCGCGTACGCGCAGTCCCCCGCCGAGGTGAACCGCTCGTTCGGCGCCAGGTTCGAGACCACCGCCGCCAAGGCGGTCGACGAGGCCTTCGCCAAGGTCACCGTGGGCCCCGGCAACATCCGGCAGCGGCTGGACGGCTGGACCGGGGTCTTCCAGCAGTACGGCTACCACTCCACCCGGCAGTTCCTGCGCGAGGAGGCCGGCTGGGACCCGGTCTCGGTGCAGGCCGCCGGGACGCTGGAGAACATGACCTCCCGGCTGCACTACTCGCTGATCCCGACCCTGATCGACCACGCGGTGATCAGCCCGACCAACCGCTACTGGGAGCTGGAGGGCGGCACCGACACCCTCACCGCCAAGCTGGCCGAGCCGCTGGCGGCCGAGCTGCGGATGGGCCGCCGGATGACCCGGCTGACCCAACAGGGCGGCGGGGTACGGATCGAGACGGTGGCCGAGACCGGCGACGAGGAGTCGCCCGACGGCGCGCCGACCGACCCGACCGAGGTCTTCGAGGGCGACTACGCGATCGTCACCATCCCGTTCAGCGCGCTGCGGTTCTGCCGGATCGAGCCGCTGATGTCCTACCCGAAGCGCCGGGCGGTGACCGAGCTGCACTACGACTCGGCGACCAAGGTGCTGCTGGAGTTCCGCACCCGCTTCTGGGAGGACGGCCCGCAGGGCTTCACCGGCGGCGGCTGCGTCTCGGACAGCGCCAGCCGGTTCACCTACTTCCCCTCGCACGCACCCGACGGCGCACCGGGCGGCGTGGTGCTGGCCGCGTACACCTGGGCGGACGACGCGATGCGCTGGGACTCGCTGACCCCGGGCGAGCGGTACGCCTTCGCGCTGAACGACCTGGAGCGGCTGTTCGGGCCCCGGGTCCGCCGCGAGTTCACCGGCGTCGGGGTCACCCAGTCCTGGGCCAGGGCCCGCTACGCACTCGGCGAGGCGGTCATCCCGACGCCCGGCCAGCTGCACGAACTCCACCCGGCCGCCCGGCTCCCCGAGGGCCGGGTGCACTTCGCCGGTGAGCACACCAGCCTGAAGCCGGCCTGGATCGAGGGCGCGCTGGAGTCGGCCGTACGGACCTTCCTGGAGGTCAACGACCGCTGACGGGCCGTCGGATCCTGGGGGTCGGGGCCTACCCGATCTCCAGGATCTTCTCCCGCATCGCGTAGACCACGGCCTCCATCCGGGAGTGCAGCTGGAGCTTCTCCAGGATGTTCCGGACGTGGTTCTTCACCGTGTTCTCGCTGATGAAGAGCTCCTTGGCGATCTCCCGGTTGTTCATCCCGGTGGCGACCAGTTTGAGCACCTCGAGCTCACGGTCGGTCAACCGTGGCGCGGGCACCAACTCCCGGTCGTCCGAACGCCGTTGGATCATCGACTTGAACTCGGTGAGCAGCTTGGAGGCCATCGCCGGGCTGATCTGCGACTGCCCGTCGGCGACCGCCCGGATCGCGGTGGCCACCTCGTCGGTGGAGATCTCCTTGAGCAGGTAGCCGGTGGCCCCCGCCTTGATCGCCTCGTAGAGGTCGGCTTCCTCGTCGCTTATCGTCAGCATGATGATCTTGGTGCTGGGCACCACGTCCTTGATCGCGGTGCAGGCCTCGATCCCGCTCCGCCTGGGCATCCGGACGTCCATCAGGATGATGTCCGGCAGCAGGTCGGCCGCCTTGACCAGGGCCTCGGCACCGTCCCCCGCCTCGCCGACGACCCGGATGTCCTCCTCCTCGGCCAGCACGATCTCCAGGCCTCGGCGGAACAGGGCGTGGTCGTCCACCACCAGCACCCGGATCGGTTCGGCCCGGCGCGGCGGGTAGTCCGCCGCCTCCCGGGCCTGTTCGGCCGTCAGACCGAATCGCTCCCCCATCCGTGCCTCCCCGTGACCCGTCAGTGTCCGGCCATCATTCCACGAAGCGCAGTCCCCGATCACCCTCCGCCGTCGGCCCGCCCAGCTCGGTGACCCCCGGCGGCCGAAGCCACCGGGGGTCACCCGTTCACCGACTGCTGTTCGGTTGTCGCAACAGGGCCCGGTCAGTCGTCGTCGGGCCCGCCGATCGCACCACCTGCGCCGCCCACCTCACCGACGGTCGAACCGTCCGTGGCCAGGTGGATCACGCCGTAGTGGTAACCGTGCCGCCGGTAGACCACGCTCGGCAGACCGCTGTCCTTCTCGACGAAGAGGTAGAAGTCGTGGCCGACCAGCTCCATCTCGAACAGCGCCTGGTCCAGCGCCATCGGCACGGCGCCGTGCGTCTTCTCGCGGACGACGAGCGGACCGTCGCCCTCCACCTCCAGAGACCCCATCATGGTCTTGCGGACGGCACCGTTGGCCCCGGGGCTCGGCCGCTCCGCCTCGGGGAGCGCGGCAAGCGCGGCCGTCGCCTCGGCGACGCTGATCGGGGTACGGCCGTTGCCGCCCTTGTGCACCCGGCGCCGGTCGGCGGACTTGCGCAGCTGCGCATCGAGCTTCGCCGAGGCCAGGTCGAGCGCCGCGTAGGGGTCTGCGGCGGCGGCCTCGGCCCGGATCACCGGGCCACGGGTACGCATGGTGATCTCGACCCGCTCGGAGCGGTCGGCCTGACGCGGGTTGTGTTCCTTGGACACCTCGACGTCGAGGCTGATCACCTTGTCGTCGAACTTCTGGACCTTCTCCAGCTTCTCGGCCACGTGCTCGCGGAACCTCTTGGGCACCTCGGTCTTGCGGCCCTTGACGACGATGTCCACGCAGAACTCCGATCCCTTGTGCTGACGCCGATCCGGAGTGCTCACCGGACCGGACTGAGACCCAGCCGGACCAACCTCTCTGTCGCCGACCCCGCGGTTCGCCGGGAGCGGCGAGCGCGACTGGCCCTCACCTCACTTCCTCCCCACCAGGAACGCTTGAAACCCCTTGGAGCCTTATCGAACACCTCACACCGGGATTTCGCCTCCCCAGCCTTGTGCCGGTCGAACAACGTAGTGGCGCAGCGCTGGCGGTACAGCTGTTCCACCCTGTTTACCCTCCTGGGGGTGAAACATCGGTAAACGTCTGGACAACACCCCCAGGGCGGACCACCGTTTGGCCCAGCCGCACCCGAGGAGGCCGCCATGGCCGTCCACCTGCTGTTCGAACCATCCGAACTGCTCGACCTGCTGCTGCCCACCACCTGCGCGGGCTGCCGGACCGGCCGCACCCAGCTCTGCCCCGCCTGCCGCACCGCGCTGAGCGCCTCCAGGGCAGGGCCCACCGGGCCGCAGCCGGCCCCGCCCGGGCTGCCCCCACTGCACGCCGCAGGCCCGTACGCGGACCCGGTCAGGCGGCTGCTGATCGCCCACAAGGAGCGCGGTGCGCTGCGGCTGGCCGGGCCGCTGGGGCAGGCGCTGGCCCGGGCCGTCCGCCCGCTGCTGGACGGCCGGCCGGTGCTGCTGGTGCCGATGCCCTCCACCCGGCGCTCGGTCCGGGCCCGTGGCCACGATCCGACGCTGCGCCTGGCCAGGGCCGCCGCCCGGGAGCTGCGCCGGGGCGGCCATCCGGTCCGGGCCGCGCCGGTGCTGCGGCACGGTCGCGCGGTGGCCGACCAGTCCGGGCTGACCGCCGCGCAGCGCCGTACCAACCTGCACGGCGCGCTGACGCCCAGGCCCGGGGCGGCCCGGCTGCTGACCGGCCGTCAGCCGGTGCTGGTGGACGACCTGGTGACCACCGGGGCCACCCTGGCCGAGGCCGCCCGGGCGCTCACCGCGCTCGGGCACCCGCCGCTGGGCGCCGCCACGGTCGCGGCAGCGGTCCGCCGAAATCAGCCGGGATAGCTGAACATCCAGGCGCCCGGCTGGCCCTGGATCTCGCGCCACTGGTTGCCGACCAGGCGGTAGATCTGGTGCTTGGTCAACGAGGTGGCGAGCACCGGGGGTGCCTTGTCCGACTCGCGGTCGCGCGCCTCCGTGGCGGAGATCGAGGACATCGAGTCACCGCCCTGGAGCACGAAGTCGGAGCTGACCGAGCCGTCGGTGCCGAAGTAGTGCAGCTGCTGGAGCTTGCCGTCCTCCTTGCCGAGCACCAACAGCTGGTCGGTGTCGGCCCAGGAGACCGAGACCACCTCGCTGAGCACCGTGCCGACCGGCCGCAGCTCGGTCACCCTGGCGGCCGGAGCGGCCGGGGTGCCGGAGTGCTCGACCCGGCCGATCAGCAGGCTCTGCGGACGGCCCGGCTCCGCCACCACCAGCGCGATCCTGGTGCCGTCCGAGGCCACCTTGAGCGAACGCACGCTGCGCCCGCCCAGTCCCTCGATCGCGACCGTCATGGTGGCCTTGCCGCGGACCACCTTCACCTCGGAGCCGTCCCGGGCCCGGTCGACCACCCAGAGCGAGCCGCGTCCGTCCCAACTGGGCGAGGTAAGTCCGTCCTCCGGCCCGACGGCCGGGCTGATCAGCACCGGGGCGCCGAGCTTGCCGCCCTCGGTCACCCACAGCTTCTTGCGGTCGGCACCGACCACGGCGGACTCGGTGCCGTCCCTGCGGACCGCGAACTCGCCCGACTTCGGCGCGGTCTCCTGCCCGAGGTCGCCGGCCACCGGCGCGCCCTTGGCCAGGTCACCCGAGGTCTGGGTCAGTTGCCCGTCCGCCGCGAAGTAGTACTGCTGTGTCCCGGCCGTACCGCCGGCCAGCGCGCCGGGCGCGATCTGGGCGGTGCGGCCCGCGTCGGTCTGGCAGCCGCCCCGGTCACCGGCCAGGTCCAGGCGCACCAGCTGGGACTTGCCCGGCAGGTCGGAGAGGGTGTGGAAGAGCTGGGCGGCCATCTGCTGGCAGCGCGGCTGGATACCGCCGAAGTCCGGCACGCTGATCCGTACGGTGGCGACACCGCCCTCGTTCACCGTGACGCTGCCCCGGATCTTGGTGGTCTTGTCGAAGACCGGGTCGACCACCTTGCCCAGCCAGCCGGACGGTCCTTCGACCAGCGCCCTGGCGGCCGAGGTGAACGGGTCTATTCGGCCCCGCAGATAGACCGGGTCCGGTACCAGCACCGGGGTCTGCCGGTCGGCCCACGGGTCCTCGGCGGACGGGTAGTAGAGGTGCACGGCGCGGTAGCCGTTCTTGAACGTGGTCTGATCGATGATCAGACCGTCCGGGAGCTCGTCGATCCGCCACTGCCCCTTGTTCCTGCCCTCGGTCTCCTTGACGAAGGTGAACTTCCGCTCGAACCGGGGGTCGTGGGCCGTCCGGTAGGTGTGCTTGCCGTCGAGTGAGGCGACCTGGTTGCCCGTCACGCTGATCACGGCCCGGGTCTCCTCCGAGCCGTCGACGGGCAGTCCCACCGAGGTGGCGCCCAGCACCGCCACCCCCGCGTCGGGGTTCCACCGCTTGGCCGCCGCCACGGTCAGGTACTCCTTGGCCGTGACGTAGTCGGACTCGTCCGCGTTGGCGGCGCCCAGGAAGCCCTCCAGCAGGCTCTCCGGCCCGTCGCCGGGGTGCGGGGCGATCGGGAAGACCCGGACCTGAAGGCTGTCCGAACCGCCCGCCTGCGGGAGTTCGACCCGCTCCGGCGGCCCGTCGGAGGGCATCGCGACACAGCCTGCGGTGAGCGTCGAGACGATCACCATGCCGAGCGCGCCCACGGCCCGTCGGTCAGTCCTGTCCGTCCTCGGCACGCTCGGCCCCCTCCGTCTCGCTCTGGTCGGCGTCGTCACCGGACGCCTTCGGCGCAGCGGGCGGCCGGACCGCGGAGCGGTCCACCACCACCTGTGCACCGGTCGCACCGTACCCCGCCGCCGCGGCCCGGACGTCCGAGGGGTCGGAGACCGGTGCGGTCGGCGCCTTGCCGAGCCCCGGGCCGATGCTCAGCACACCGCCGAGCCCACTGCCGAAGCCACTGGTGGGCGTCTCCGGTGTCTCCGGCACCTCGCCGCCGGGCTCCCCCGACACGGTGAGCGCGGTGGCCCCGGCCGGGCGGGCCCGCCGGTACGGCGCGCCCGTGGAGTTGAGGCCACGGTTGTGCCGGGAGTCCTCCGGCTCCAGCCGGAACGGGGCCCGGCTGATCTCGCCGCCCCGGGTACGCGGCAGGGTGAGCCGGAAGTGCGAGCCGCCGCCGGGCTCGCCCCAGGCCTGCAGCCAGCCGGCGTGCAGATGGGCGTCCTCGACCGCGATCGACAGCCCGAGGCCGGTACCGCCGGTGGTCCGCACCCGGGACGGGTCGGCCCGCCAGAACCGGTGGAACACCCGGGACGCCTCGCCGGGCTTGAGCCCGATGCCGTAGTCCCGGACACCGACCGCGACCGCGCCCCCGGCCGAACCGAGCCGGATCACCACGTCCCGGCCCTCGCCGTGCTCCAGCGCGTTGACCACCAGGTTGCGCAGGATGCGCTCGATCCGCCGGGAGTCCACCTCGGCGACCACCGGCTCCTCGCCACCACGGATGATCACCGCACTGCCCTTGGCCTGGGCCAGTGGGTCGGCCGCCTCGACCACCCGGCCGACCACCTCCCGCAGGTCCACCGGCTCGGCGTCCAGGATCGCCGCGCCCGCGTCGAACCGGCTGATCTCCAGCAGGTCGGCCAGCAGCGACTCGAACCGGTCGAGCTGACCCTGCAACAGCTCGGCCGAACGGGCCGCCATCGGGTCCAGGTCGTCCCGGCTGTCGTAGATCAGGTCGGCCGCCATCCGCACCGTGGTCAGCGGGGTGCGCAGCTCGTGCGAGACGTCCGAGACGAACCGCCGCTGCACCCGGGAGAGCTCCTCCAGCTGCCGGATCTGCGCCTGCAGCGCGTTGGCCATCCGGTTGAACGATTCGCCGAGGCGGGCGATGTCGTCGGTCCCGGTGACCTTCATCCGCTCCTCCAGGTGCCCGGCGGCGAGCCGCTCGGAGATCCCGGCGGCCATCCGCACCGGGGTCACCACCTGACGGACCACCAGCCAGGCGATGCCGCCGAGCAGCATCACGACGAACAGCCCGGCGGTCGCCAGGGTGCCGGTGACCAGGTCGAGGGTCTTGCTCTCCTGACCGAACGAGAAGACGTAGTAGAGCTGGTAGCTGTTGTTGTCCGGCCCGGAGAAGTGCTTGCCGATGACCAGCCCTGGCTCCTCGTAGGGCGCACTGTCACGCTTGATCATCGTGGTCTGCTCGTGCGAGACCGACGGCTCCGCCGCGACCCGTGCCTGCAGCTCGGGGGAGATCGAACTGGGCAGGATGTCACCCGAGTAGTACGCGCCGCGCAGGCCGGCGCTGGGGGCGCTCTCCACCTGTCCGGTCCCCGGCACCAGGGCGATCACCGAGTAGACCCCGGTGCCGCCGCTGGCCAGGTCGGAGACCTGCTTGATCAGCCAGGTGCTGCTGGCCTCGCGGGTCGGGTCGTTGTTCGCCCCGACCTTGGCCTGCAGGTTGATCGCGTCGTTGATCTTCTCCTGCTCGATCTGGAAGCCGCCCTTGGCCTGGCCCTGGGCCGCGTGCTTCTTGGCGTCCAGCAGCCCGGTCCGTACCTGGGCCACCACCACCACGCCGAGCACCAGCACCACGGCGAGTGACAGCAGCAGGGTCGCCGCCACCACCCGGACCTGGATCGACCGCCGGTAGAGCGCCAGCACCCGGTGGACCGGACGCCGGAACTGACGGCCCACCGACGCGAGCAGTGCCCGCAGACCACGCGGGGGCCGGTGGCCCTCGGTGGTCGAGCTCAGCACGTCCCCGCGCACGGCGGACTCCCCGTCGGCGGCGGTGCCCGACGGGGAGTCGTCAGTCTGGTGAGTCACGTCAGCTGGGTCCGGCCTTGTACCCGACGCCACGGACCGTCACGACGATCTCGGGACGCTCCGGGTCCTTCTCGATCTTCGAGCGGAGCCGCTGGACGTGCACGTTGACCAGCCGGGTGTCGGCGGCGTGCCGGTAGCCCCAAACCTGCTCCAGCAGCACCTCGCGGGTGAACACCTGCCAGGGCTTGCGGGCCAGCGCGACCAGCAGGTCGAACTCGAGCGGGGTCAGCGGGATGCCCCGCCCGTCCCGCTTCACCGAGTGGCCCGCCACGTCGATCACCAGATCGCCGATCGTCAGCTGCTCCGGAGTCGGCTCCTCGGCCCGGCGCAGCCGGGCGCGAACCCGGGCCACCAGCTCCTTGGGCTTGAACGGCTTGACGACATAGTCGTCGGCACCGGACTCCAGGCCCACCACGATGTCGACGGTGTCGGTCTTCGCCGTCAGCATCACGATGGGCACGCCGGACTCGGACCTGATCTGCCGGCAGACGTCGATACCGTCCCGCCCCGGCAGCATCAGGTCGAGGAGGACCAGGTCAGGCTTGGTCTCCCGGAACGCGGCTAGTGCCTTGTCCCCATCCGCGACGAAAAACGGTTCAAAACCCTCACCACGCAACACGATGCCCAACATCTCGGCCAGTGCGGTGTCGTCATCGACGACAAGGACGCGTCCCTTCATGGGTCCATCCTCTCATTACCGGATTGTGACCTGCCGCACAGCCGTGCCATTCCGGCGCGCCTTGGCACGCCAAGTCGGTCATTTAGTAGCAAAGTTCACGGCTCTCGTCCCGGCCGCCGGGCGTCCACGATGTACGCCAGGACCGACCTGCGATCACCCAACCCCACCATGGCACGATGGGCGGCACAGAGTACCGATTCCGCCAGGGAGCCGTGATGACCGACACTCCGGGCTGGGCCTCGCCCAGCTCGCCCGAGCCGCCCCGAGAGGACGTCGGCCCGTCGGCAGCAGTGCCCCCCGCTCCGGGCCCAGGCCCGTACGACGCAGCTTACGGGCAGTCGCCCTACGGCCAGGCCGGACCGCAGGCCGGTGGACCGCAGCCGGGCTGGGGTCAGCCCGGCTGGGGACCGCCGCCCAGCCCCAAGCCCGGCGTGATCCCGCTCCGGCCGCTCGGCGTCGGCGAGATCCTGGACGGTGCGTTCACCACCGTCCGCACGTACTGGCGCACCACGCTCGGCCTCAGCCTGGGCGTCGCCGCGCTCGAACAGAGCCTGATGGCCGTCGCTCAGTGGTGGCAGTACGAGCAGCCGGACGCGGTCGGCCCGCTGGTCATGCTGGCCATCGCCTACCTGGTCGCCCCGCTGCTCGGCATCGTGGCCACCGCGCTGCTCACCATGGTGGTCAGCAAGGCGATCCTCGGTCAGCCGGTGTCGCTCGGCACCGCCTGGGCCGCCGCCAGGCCGCAGCTGCTCAAGGTGACCGGGCTGAGCCTGATCACCGGGCTGATCTTGGCGGTCGTCCTGGCGGTCTCCCTGCTGCCGGTGATCATCGTTGCCGCAGCAGGTGATCCCACCCCCGGTGCCGTGATCCTGGCGGGCTCCCTCCTGCTGCCCGGGTTCGCGGCGGCAACCTGGATCTACATCCAGCTCTGCCTGGCCGCGCCCGCCCTGATGCTGGAGAAGCAGGGCGTGTTCACCGCGCTGTCCCGCTCCCGACGGCTCGTCAACGGTGCCTGGTGGCGAACCTTCCTGATCACGCTGCTGATCCAGGTGCTGGCCATTGTCTTCACCATGATCGTGATGACCCCGTTCACCATCGTGGGCGCCATCTTCGGTGCCGGGAGCATGGGCGGCGACGACAACCCGTTCGCCGGACTGAGCGCCGCCGGACCGCCCGGGATGATCCTGGTCATCTCGATCGGCGCGATCCTGGCCTCCACCCTCACCGTCCCCGTGCTGGCCGCCGTCAACGTGCTGCTCTACGTCGACCGCCGGATCCGCCGCGAGGGCCTGGACATCGAGCTCACCCGGGCCGCCGGCATCCCCGCCCAGTACGGGCCGCAGGGGACCTGACCGGATGCCCAACTGGGGGGAATGGGTCCCGCTCGACGGAGCTCCGGTCACCGTCGAGCGCGACCCGGCCCGGGACGCCGCCCGCGCCGAGCTGCTCAACCCGGCCTACCACCGGCACGACCCGAGCCTGCTCGAGCGCGTCAAGGACTGGATCTTCGAGCAGCTCGACCGGGCGTTCGGCGCGGTCGGCCTGCCCAGCGGCGGACTGACCGCCACCGTCCTCTTCCTGCTGATCGCCGGCCTGCTGGCGGCCGCCCTGTGGTGGCGGTTCGGCCGCCCGCGCCGGGCCGCCAGGACCGCCGCCACCCTGTTTGACAGCACCGGCCCCGCCACCGCCGCGGACCACCGCGCCGCCGCTGCGGCACACGCCGCCGCCGGCGCATGGGACGACGCCGTACGCGAGCAACTGCGCGCCCTGATCCGGGGGTTGGAGGAGCGCACGCTGCTGGACGTCCGCCCAGGGCGGACCGCCGACGAGGCCGCCGCCGAGGCCGGCCGGGTACTGCCCGAGCACGCCGACGCGCTCCGCCGGGCCGCCCGGACCTTCGACGACGTGGTCTACGGCGAGCACGCCGCCGACCAGGCGGCGTACCACTCGCTGCTGGAACTCGACCGGGCGGTAGGCGCTGCCCGGCCGACCCTGACCGGAGCCGCCGGATGACCACCTCCACCCCGGTCGACGTCTTCCCCGGCTGGGCCCAACTCTGGCGCCGCAGCAGGTGGTTCCTGGCCGCCGCGGTCTTCGTCCTGCTGGTCGCGCTGCTGATCTCCGGCCTGGGCGGCCACCGCGAGTACCCGCCGCTGGACCCGCGCGACACCGACCCGCACGGCACCAGGGCCGCCCTCCACCTGCTGGAGGAACGCGGCCTGACCACCCGTACGGTCGCCACCGAGGACGAGCTCACCGCCGCCCTCGCCGAACCCGGCACCACCGTGGTCGTCCCGTTCACCGCCCCGATGACGTCCCGTCAGCTCGTCCTTCTCGGGCGTCAGCACCGGGGCAGCGACAGCCGCCTGGTGCTGATCGGCCCGGACCGCAACGCGCTCGCCGCCATCACCCCCGACATCGCCCTGGCCACCGACCCCGCCGGCAACCCGCTGTACGAGGACCCGACCGCCGTGGACCCCGGCTGCGCGCTCCCCGAAGCCACCCGGGCCGGGCGGGCCGAACTCGGCGGTCTGCTCTACCGGCCGGGCCCCGGCGACGTCGGCTGTTACGCCGTCAGCGGCCACCCCGCGCTGGTCCGGCACACCGACCCCGGCTCCCGCGAGGTCGTCGTGCTCGGCAGCGCCCGGGCCCTCACCAACGACCGGCTGGACGAGCAGGGCAACGCCTCGCTCGCCCTCGGCCTGCTCGGCTCCCGCCGTCAACTGGTCTGGTACCTCCCGGACTTCAGCAACATGCAGGCCGACGAGCAGCCCAAGAGCCTGACCGACTTCATTCCGGCCGGCTGGAACTGGGCCGCCCTCCAACTCGCCATCGCCGCCCTGCTCACCGCCCTCTGGCGGGGCCGCCGGCTGGGCCCGGTGGTCACCGAGGAACTGCCCGTCGTGGTCCGCGCGGCCGAGACCACCGAGGGCCGGGCCCGGCTCTACCACCGGGCGAATGCCCGCGGCCGCGCCGCCGACGCCCTGCGCCGGGCCGCCCGGCACCGGCTCGCCGCCACCCTGGGCATCCCGCTCAGCACCGGCGAACCCGAGCCGACCGCCCTGTGCGCCGCCGTCGCCGACCGCGTCCAGCAGCCCGCCACCGACCTGCACGCGCTGCTCTACGGCGCCGCACCCACCGACGACGCCGCGCTGCTGCGGCTGACCGACCAACTCGATGCCCTGGAAAGGCAGGTACGACAGCCGTGACCGAGCAGGCCGCCCCCACTCCCCTCACCAAGACCGACGCTCTGGTTTCGGACGCCCCCGCCTCCGACGCCAGGGCCGCGCTCACCGCGCTGCGGACCGAGATCGCCAAGGCCGTGGTCGGCCAGGACGCCGCCGTCACCGGCCTGGTGGTGGCCCTGCTCTGCGGCGGCCACGTACTGCTCGAAGGCGTCCCCGGAGTCGCCAAGACCCTGCTGGTGCGCACCCTCTCCACGGCGCTCAGCCTGGAGACCAAGCGCATCCAGTTCACCCCCGACCTGATGCCCGGTGACGTCACGGGCTCGCTGGTCTACGACGCCAGGACCGCCGAGTTCTCCTTCCAGCCCGGCCCCGTCTTCACCAACCTGCTGCTCGCCGACGAGATCAACCGCACCCCTCCGAAGACCCAGGCCTCGCTGCTGGAGGCGATGGAGGAGCACCAGGTCACCGTCGACGGCGAGCCCCGCATGCTGCCCGAGCCGTTCCTGGTCGCGGCCACCCAGAACCCGGTCGAGTACGAGGGCACCTACCCGCTCCCCGAGGCCCAACTCGACCGCTTCCTGGTCAAGTTGATCCTCCCGCTGCCGACCCGCGAGCAGGAGTTCCAGGTGCTCGCCCGGCACGCCGCCGGCTTCGACCCGCGCGACCTGGCCGCCGCCGGGGTCCGCCCGGTGGCCGGACCGGCCGACCTGGCCGCCGCCCGCGCCGAGATCGCCAAGCTCACCGTCTCCCCCGAGGTGCTCGCCTACATCGTCGACCTCTGCCGGGCCACCCGGCAGTCCCCGTCGCTCTCCATCGGCGTCTCCCCGCGTGGCGCCACCGCCCTGCTCGGCACCTCCCGCGCCTGGGCCTGGCTGGCGGGCCGCGACTACGTCACCCCCGACGACGTCAAGGCACTCGCCCTGCCCACCCTGCGGCACCGGGTCCAGCTCCGCGCCGAGGCCGAGATGGAAGGCGTCACCGCCGACTCGGTCATCCAGGCCGTGCTGGCCCAGACCCCGGCCCCGCGCTGACCTTCCGTCACCCTTCCCTAGGAGCAACCCCGATGGCCCTGACCGGCCGAACCGCCCTCATCGCCGCGCTCGGCGCGCTGGTCGTGGGCCTCCTGCTGCCCTCCTGGGCCGGGATCGGCGCGGTCGGCCTCCCGCTCCTGCTCGCCGTGCTGGCCGATCTCGTGCTCGCCGCCCCGGTCCGCAGCCTGCGGTTCGAACGGGGCGGCGACACCACGGTCCGGCTCGGCGACCCGGCGGACGTCGAACTGTCCGTCACCAACCCGTCCCGGCGCCCCCTTCGGGCCCGACTCCGCGACGCCTGGGCCCCGTCCGCCTGGGCCCCCGGCACCGCCGTTCCCGGCTCCCGGCACACCCTGACCGTCCCGGCCGGCGAMCGCCGCCGACTCACCACCCGGCTCGCCCCCACCCGCCGGGGCGACCAGCACTCCCACCGGGTCACCGTCCGCTCGCTCGGCCCGCTCGGCCTGGCCGCCCGTCAGGGCTCCCACCAAGTCCCCTGGACCGTACGGGCGTTGCCCCCGTTCGCCAGCCGCAAGCACCTGCCGTCCCGACTGGCCAGACTGCGCGAACTGGACGGCCGCACCTCACTGCTGAGCCGTGGTCAGGGCACCGAGTTCGACTCCCTGCGCGAGTACCTGCCCGGCGACGACGTCCGCTCCATCGACTGGCGCGCCAGCGCCCGCCGCAACACCGTCGCCGTCCGCACCTGGCGCCCCGAACGCGACCGGCACGTGCTGATCGTCCTCGACACCGGCCGCACCTCGGCCGGCCGAGTCGGCGACGCCCCCAGGCTCGACGCCGCCCTGGACGCCGCCCTGCTGCTGGCGGCCCTCGCCACCAAGGCAGGCGACCGGGTCGACCTGCTCGCCCACGACCTGCACGTCCGCCGCACCGTCCTCGGCCGGTCCGCCTCCGAGGTGCTGCCCGCCTTCACCAACGCGATGGCCACCCTCGAGCCCGCCCTGGTCCAGACCGACCTGCGCGCCCTCACCTCGGCCACCCTCCGGCTGGCCCCGCACCGATCCCTGATCGTGCTGCTCACCGGACTGGACGCCGGCCCGATCGAGGAGGGGCTGCTCCCCCAGCTCCCGCTCCTCACCAAGCGCCACGAGGTCGTACTGGCCTCGGTCGCCGACCCCCGCCTGGACGAGCTCGCCGCCACCCGCGGCACCGTCCAGGACATCTACGGCGCCGCGGCCGCCGAACAGACCCGCGCCGACCGGACTCGTACCGCCGGCCGCCTCACCCGCCGCGGCATCACCGTCCTGGACGCCCCGCCGGCCGCCCTCCCCCCGGCCCTGGCCGACACCTACCTCGCCCTCAAGGCCGCCGGCCGCCTCTGATCCCGGCGCCCGGCGGCCCCCCTTGGAGCTCGTCACACGATCTCGTGAACGTGGGCCGGTGGGCCGCGTCCTGCAGCGTTTCGCTCACCGCCGGAGTCTAGTTTTGCGGCCGATGCGCACATCCGCGCCTCACCAGCGACCCAGGGGGAGAAAGTGAGGCAGACATGCCTCTTCGAATCGGCCGACGCGGGGTCGTCCTACTGACCGCCACCGCTCTGACCGCCACCGCCGCCGGGATCAGCTGGGCCTCGATCCCGGACAGCTCCGGTGAGATCCACGGCTGCTACCAGAAGTCCACCGGCCTGGTCCGGGTCATCGACAGTCCGAGCCAGCAATGCCACGGCGGCGAGGCACCGCTGAGCTGGAGTCAAGGCGGTCCCGCGGCCACTCCCGCGGGCACCGCGTACGGGGCCTACCGGGAGCTCCGCAGCAACCCGACCGGCTCCGACCCCATCCAGCTCCCGGCCGGCTGGACCACCCTCGCCCACATCGACCTGCCGGCCGGTTCCTACGTGGCCACCGCGAACGTCGACCTCTTCAACCATTCCGACTCGACCTACTTCGGGCACTGCAGGCTGACCATCGACGGCGTGCGGCGCTCGGACGCCTTCGACTCGGTCCCAGGAGTCCAGTTCACCAGCCAGGCACTGACGGTCGCGGGCGGCTCGTCCTCAGCGGGCGGCGTCGACCTCGAGTGCGCCAACGACAGCACCTCCATCGACCGCCCGCTCGAGGCGGACAACTTCAATCTGACCGTCGTCCCGGTCGGCGGGGTGACCCAGTCCGCCCAGTGACGGACCGACGCGAACGGCCGGACACCCGTAGGGGTGCCCGGCCGCTTCAGGATGCCGGCGCTCAGATGAGGCCGAGACCCGCCAGCCATCTCCCGCCATGAAGAGCCCGACACCAGTTCTTCGGTCAGGGCTGGTCGTACCAGGAGAACGCCGCGATCCGCCAGCCCTCATCGGTACGGACGAACTGGATCGTCTTCGTCCCGCCCCCCTCGAACGGCTCACCGTCCAGGAGCCCGGACTTGCAGTACTCACCGAACCGGCACGCGATGTCCCCGGCGATGTCGGTCCGCTCCGAGGTCTCCCACTCGTTGAACTCCGTCAGCCGACCATCGGCCAGGAGTCGCTCACGAGGCTCTATGAACTCCTCCACGGTGTAGGCCGTCAGCCCTCCACCGGTCTTGACGATCACCCCACCCGGCAGCATCAGCCGGCGAATCCGCCCCACATCGGCGGTCTTGCCACCCCGGTTGTCGAAGGACCCGAAGAACTCGGCGGTCACCTTGTCGATCTCACTCTTGGACATGGCGGGAAGGTAACACGACCCCGAACGCCCGTGTCGAGTCATTAGGAGCTGGCCCGGAAATGCAGAAAGCCCCGCCGGTTACCCGGCGGGGCTTTCTGACTAAAGATTGTTCGGCGGCGTCCTACTCTCCCACAGGGTCCCCCCTGCAGTACCATCGGCGCTATGAGGCTTAGCTTCCGGGTTCGGAATGTAACCGGGC
>NZ_JBFUMY010000041.1:0-77075 GCF_054049135.1 Kitasatospora sp. P5_F3
GTGGTGGGGGTGGTGGTGGGGAGGTGGTGGTGGTCTGTTGCGGTGGTGAGGAGGGCGGGGCGGTGGGCGATGAAGAGGACGGTGCGGTCCTTCATGGCCTGGAGGGTGGCGACGATGGCCTGTTCGCCGGCGCTGTCCAGGTTGGCGGTGGGCTCGTCCATCAGTAGGAGCGGACGGTCCGTCAGGAGGGCGCGGGCCAGGGCGAGGCGTTGGCGTTGGCCGGCGGAGAGGCCGGCGCCGTTCTCGCCGAGGGTCATGGTGAGGTCGGCGAAGTCGGTGGCGTGGGCGGCGGCCAGGGCGGTGTGGAGGTCCTCGTCGGTGGCGCCGGGGCGGGCCAGCCGGATGTTGTCGGCGACGGTGCCGGCGAAGAGGTGGGGGTGTTGCGGGACCCAGGCGATCTGACGGTGCCAGGTGGTCGGGTCGAGGGTGGTGAGGTCGTGGTCGTTGATGCGGATGGTGCCTGCGGTGGGGGCGGTGAAGCCGAGCAGGGTGGAGAGGAGGGTGGTCTTGCCGGAGCCGGAGGGGCCGGTGAGGGCGGTGACGGAGCCGGGGGTGAGCGTGATGGTGGTGGGGGGCAGGCGGTCCGCGACGGTGACGGCGGTGAGGGTGATGGTGGCCGTACGGAGGTCGGGGGCCTGGATGGTGCCCGGGGCGGGGAGAGGCGTTTCGAGGACTTCGAAGATCTCGCCGGCGGCCGAGAGGCCCTCGACGCTGGAGTGGTAGAGGGCGCCGACCTGGCGGATCGGGAAGTAGACCTCGGGGGCCAGGATCAGGACGAGGAGGCCGGTTTCGAGGGTCAGGGTGCCGTTGACCAGGCGGAAGCCGATGGAGACGGCGACCAGGGCAACCGAGAGGGTGGCCAGGAGCTCCAGGGCGAAGGAGCTGATGAAGGCGATCCGGAGGGTGCGGAGGGTCGCCCTGCGGTAGTCGTCGGTGATCCGGGCGATGGTCGCGGCCTGGTGCTTGGCGCGGTTGAAGACCTTGAGGGTGGGGAGGCCGGCGACCACGTCGAGGAAGTGGTGGCTGAGCCTGGAGAGGGAGCTCCACTGGCGGTCCATCAGGTTCTGGGTGGCCAGGCCGATCAGGACCATGAAGAGCGGGATGAGGGGGAGGGTGCCGGCGATGATCGCGGCCGAGGTGAGGTCGGCGCCGAGGATCCGGAGCAGGACGATGGCCGGGACGACGACGGCGAGCGCGAGCTGGGGGAGGTAGCGCGCGAAGTAGTCGTCGAGGGCGTCGACGCCCCGGGTGGCCAGGGTGGTGAGTTCGCCGGTGCGGCGGGTGGAGAGGTAGCCGGGGCCGAGTGCGGTGGCGTGGTCGAGCAGGCGGCGGCGGAGGGTGGACTTCACCCGGGCGACCGAGCGATGGGCCGTCAGTTCGGTGAGCCAGGCGACTGCGGCGCGGCCGAGGGCGGTGGCCGCGAGGAGGGCGAGGGGGGTGGTGAGGGTATAGGTGTGCTGCTGGAAGGCGCTGACGACGATGTCGGCGATCAGGCCGGCCTGGAGGACGGTGAGGACCGCGCCGACCCCGCCGAGGAGTACAGATCCGGCGAGGAAGGCGCGGGTGGTCCTGGCTTGGCTGAGCAGCCGGGGGTCGACGGGTCGCATGATCAGTGCACAGCCGGGATGTGCTGGGTGCCGATCCGCTTGCGGAACACCCAGTAGGTCCAGGACTGGTAGAGCAGCACGAGGGGCGTGAAGACCACCGCGACGATGGTCATCAGCTTGAGGGTGTAGGCGGAGGACGCGGCGTTGCTGACGGTGAGCGACCACTCGGGGTTCAGGGAGGACGGCATCACGTCGGGGAAGAGGGCCAGGAAGAGCATCGCCACGGCCGAGGTGATGGTGACCCCGGAGAGGATGAACGCCCAGCCCTCGCGGGCCAGTTGGTTGGCGCCGAGCGATCCGAGCAGCGCCACGACAGCGATCACCAGGGCGATCAGGCTCCAGGTGTTGCCGCTGTCGGACTGGGTCCAGACCAGGAAGACCAGGGCCAGCACCGCGGTGAGCAGGCCGAGTTGGAGGGCCGTCGAGCGAGCACGGGTGCGGATGTCGCCGACGGTCTTCAGGGCGGCGAACAGGGCGCCGTGGAAGGTGAAGAGGCTGAGGGTCACCAGACCGCCGAGGATGGCGTACGGGTTGAGCAGGTCCCAGAAGGTACCGACGTAGTTCTTCTCGGCGTCGATGTCGACGCCGTTCACGATGTTGGCGAAGGCCACGCCCCAGAGGAAGGCGGGCAGCAGGGAGGTCCAGAAGATGGCCTGCTCCCAGTTGCGCTGCCAGCGTTCCCCGGTGCGCTTGGCGCGGTACTCGAAGGCCACCCCTCGGATGATCAGGCAGACCAGGATGATCAGGAGCGGCAGGTAGAAGCCGGAGAAGAGGGTGGCGTACCAGTCCGGGAAGGCTGCGAAGGTGGCGCCGCCGGCGGTCAGCAGCCAGACCTCGTTGCCGTCCCAGACCGGGCCGATGGTGTTGATCAGGACCCGGCGCTCGGCGGTGTTCCGGGCGAGCAGCTTGGTCAGCACGCCGATGCCGAAGTCGAAGCCTTCGAGGAAGAAGTAGCCGATCCAGAGGACGGCGATCAGGATGAACCAGACGTCGTGGAGTTGCATCGGGAGTCCTCAGTAAGCGAAGGCGAGGGGCTTGTCGGCGTCTTCGGGCCCGGGGCGCAGGGTCGGGTCCTTGGTGGGGGGTTCCTCGGTGGTGATGGGGCCCGCCTTGGCGTACTTGACGAGGAGTCTGACCTCGATCACGGCGAGGATCGCGTAGAGGGCCGTGAAGGTGGTGAGGGCGATCAGCTGAGTGGTGACGCTGACGGTCGGGGAGACCGCGGAGGCGGTCGTCATCAGGCCGAAGACGGCCCAGGGCTGCCGGCCCATCTCGGTGAAGATCCAGCCGAAGCTGTTGGCGATCAGCGGGAAGCCCATGGTGAGGATGCCGATCCGCCAGCTCCACCTGGTGAGGAAGCCGTTCATCTCACGGTTCCTGGTGAGCATGAGTCTGGGCACTTCGTCGTCGGCGGTGCGGTGTTCGGGGGCCAGCCAGAACTTGCGGCGGGTGGTCCAGAGTCCGATCAGGGCGGCCACGAAGGAGGTCATCCCGAAACCGATCATGAGGCGGAAGCCCCAGTAGGTGACGAAGATGTTCGGGATGTAGTCCTTGGGGTCGCCGCCGTACTTGGCGGCCTCGGCGGCGGCCGTCTCGTTGATGCCAGGGACGGCGGAGGTGAAGTCACCGTTGGCGAGGAAGGACAGTATCGCCGGGATCTCCAGGGCGACGGAGTTGTGGCCCTCGTTGACGTCACCGACCGCGAAGATCGAGAAGGGGGCCGGGGCCTCGGTCTCCCAGAGGGCCTCGGCGGAGGCCATCTTCATCGGCTGCTGACGGAACATCACCTTGGCCAGGCTGTCGCCGCTGAAGGCGGTGCCGAGGCCGGCGATCACGGCGACCACCAGGGCGAGCCGGAGCGAGGTCCGCATCACGGCGGTCTTCTTCGGGTCCGGGGTGTTGCTGCGCTTGGTCTTCCAGAGGTGGAAGGAGCTGATCCCGACCATGAAGGCGGCGCCGGTGAGGAAGGCGGCGGTGATGGTGTGCAGCACGACGACCACGGTGGTGTCCTGGAACAGCACCCGGGCGATGTCGGTGAGTTGGGCCTTTCCGGTCACCGGGTCGACGACGTAGCCGACCGGGTGCTGCATCCAGGAGTTGGCCGCCAGGATGAAGTAGCCGGAGAGCAGGGTGCCGATCGCGACCATCCACATGCAGGCGCAGTGGATCTTCTTCGGCAGCTTGTCCCAGCCGAAGATCCACAGGCCGATGAAGGTGGACTCGAAGAAGAAGGCGATCAGCGCCTCCATCGCGAGCGGAGCACCGAAGACGTCGCCGACGAAGCGGGAGTAGTCGGACCAGTTCATCCCGAACTGGAACTCCTGGACGATGCCGGTGACCACGCCCATGGCGATGTTGATCAGGAAGAGCTTGCCCCAGAACTTGGTGGCGTGGAAGTACTTCTCCTTGCCGGTCCGGACCCAGGCCGTTTCCAGTCCTGCGACCAGGGCCGCCAGACTGATCGTCAGCGGGACGAAGAGGAAGTGGTAGACGGTGGTGATCCCGAACTGCCATCGCGCGATGGTCTCGTGAGCGACTGCTAGCTCCACTTCGCCCTCTCTCCGGCCGGTGAATTTTCACATAACGGACAAAGAGCATCTTTAGCAGATCCATGCCGATATGCCATCGAAGCTTGTCCGCTTGTGAACGTGAACACGTTCACAAGGAGAGTATCCACGATGCTTAGGTCGGTTCGAACACCGGGGTGGGGCGAGTCAGGCCGGGGGCAGCCGGAGCTGGAAGACCGCGCCCTCGCCGAGGCCGGACTCCACCGTGAGGGAGCCGTGGTGCGCGCTGGTGAGGGCGTGCGCGATGGCCAGGCCAAGACCGGCGCCGCCGCCGTCCTGGCGGCTGCGGGAGGGGTCGACGCGGTAGAAGCGGTCGAAGATCTGGGCGGACTGATCCGGAGTCAGACCGGCTCCGGAGTCCGCCACTTCGAGCAGGCAGTGGGTGGCGGTCCGGCCGACGCCGATCCGGACCGGGGTGCCCGGCGGGGTGTGCTTCGCGGCGTTGCCGACCAGGTTGGTGACCACCTGGCGGAGCCTGGCCTCGTCGCCGAGCACCGGGGCGGCCTGCGGGCTGCCGGCGCCGGCCGGGCCGGTGAGCGAGACCGGGCGCCCCGGGTCGAGTGCGGTCAGGTCGTGCAGGGCGTCGGCCGCCAGCGTGCGCAGGTCCATCGGGGCCAGGTCGAGCGGACGCTCCTCGTCCAGCCGGGCGAGCGTCAGCAGGTCCTCGACCAGGGTGCCCAGCCGGATCGCCTCGGACTCGATCCGGTCCATCGCGCGGTCGGTGTCCTGCAGGGCGCCCATCCGGTGCAGCTCGGCGAAGCCGCGGATGCCGGCGAGCGGGGTCCGCAGCTCGTGCGAGGCATCGGCGACGAAGCGCCGCATCCGGGTCTCCGAGCGGGCCCGGGCGGCGAACGCCGCTTCGAGCTGGCCGAGCATGCTGTTCAGCGCGGCGGTCAGCCGGCCGACCTCGGTGGTGGTCGGCGGCTGGGTGATCCGGTGCGAGAGACCGCCGGTGGCGATCAGCTCGGCGTCCTGCTCGATCCGGGACAGCGGGCGCAGCCCGGCCCGGACGGCGAAGGCGCCGAGCCCGGTGATCAGCAGCAGCACCACGCCGCCGATGACCAGGAAGGAGGTCTCCAACCGGGAGACGGTGGAGTCGACGTCGTCGAGCGAGATCGCGGTCAGTACGTACTGCGGGGTGGCCGCGGTGCTCTTGGCGATCGGCAGGACCAGCACCCGCCAGCGGTGGCCCGGGAGCTCGCCGGGGGCGTCGAAGGGCCGGTTGGTCGGGCCGAGGCCGGTCAGCCGGGGGCCGGGGTCGGCGCCGCTCATCGGTTCCCGGAGCACCTGTTCGACGTTGCCGTTCGCGCCGAGGAACTGCACCAGGTACTGGCTGGGCAGGGCGGGGCCGATCCGGCGGTTGGCCGTCTGGTTCAACTGGCGCGCGTCGAGGGTGCGTTCCGGATCGCGGTGCGAGATCGGCTCGGCGAACCGCTGGAGCTGCTCGTCCGCGCGGTCCACCAGATTGCCCTGGACGGTGGCCAGCACGAACACGTCGCTGGCCGCGAGACCGGTGATGACCAGCAGCAGGGTGAGCAGCAGCAGACGGGTACGGAGCGAGAGCCGGGACATCCGCATCTACGGCAGCGGGCGGCGGAGCGCGTAGCCGATGCCGCGGACGGTGTGGATCAGCTTGGGGCCGTGCACCGGGCCCGAGTCGAGCTTGCGGCGCAGGTAGGAGACGTACGACTCGACGATGGAGAGGTCGCCGCCGAAGTCGTAGGCCCAGACGTGGTCGAGGATCTGCGCCTTGGAGACCACCCGGTTCACGTTGGCCATCAGGTAGTGCAGCAGCTTGAACTCGGTCGGCGAGAGCCCGATCGGCTGGTCGGCCCTGGTCACCTCGTGCGCGGTCGGATCGAGGGTCAGGTCACCGACCGTCAGACGGCCGTCCTCGACCGGCCCGCCGGCCCGGCGCAGGATCGCCCGGATCCGGGCGATCAGCTCCTCCAGGCTGAACGGCTTGGTGACGTAGTCGTCCGCGCCCGCCGCCAGACCGTGCACCTTGTCGGTGGTGCCGTCCTTGGCGGTGAGGAAGAGCACCGGCACGTTGTCGACCGGCTGCGGCCACTGGGCCTGCTCGCGGAGCCGCTCGACCACGGTGAAGCCGTCCAGGTCGGGGAGCATCACGTCGAGCACCACCAGGTCGGGCCGCTCGGCCGCGATCGAGCTGAGCGCCTCCTCGCCGGTGGCGGCCGAGGCCACCCGGAAACCGGAGAACCGGAGGGAGGCGGAGAGCAGTTCGCGGATGTTCGGCTCGTCGTCCACCACCAGCAGGTACGCCTCACCGGTGGCGGTGCTGGTCGGGCTCATGGTCGTGCTCGCTGTCCGTTGCACTGCTGATCCGCCTCCCGGTCGGGCTTGGTCCTCCATGGACGATAGCCCGGGGAGCGTACGTCCGGTTGATGAGGACCTGATGAGATGGAAATCAGCCCGTGGGCGAGGCTCCCGCGCCGGGGCGTACGCCGCCGAAACCGCCCAGCGCGGCGCCCTCGGTGAGCTGGGTGGCCGCGTAGCCGCCGGAGGCGTCCGGGGTGCCGACCACGGTGACCGTCTGGCCGGGCTGCAGGTCGGCGGCCTTGCCCTCCTTGGCGAGCTGCACCTTGGTGGCATCGGTGGTGGTGACCTTGACGGTGTTCCCGTTGGCGTCGGTCAGGTAGACGGTCGCGCCGTCCACCGCCTTGACGGTGCCCCGGGTGAAGCCGGGCTGGCTGCCGGTGGTGCCGGTGCCGCCGGTCCCGTTCTGGGCCCGGCGGTTGCCGCCGCCGTAGCCGTTCTGGCCGCCCTGCTGCTGGTTGGGGGCCGAGGCCCGTTGGTTGGACGGGGTGCCGTTGCTCTTCTGGTACTGGACGCCACCCGCGAAGGCGAGGGTGGCGAGCACGGCACCGGAGAGGACCAGGGTCGGCCAGGGCAGCCGGCGCCGGGGTGCGGCGGCCAGCTCGGCGGTCACGTCCCGGGCGTCGGGCGGGGTGGCGAGCGGGTCGTCGGTCTTCGGAGTCTCGGTGGTCATGGGTGGCTCCTATTCGTGGCGGAGGGCATCGATGGGGCGCAGCGCGGCGGCCCGGTTGGCGGGGTAGCTGCCGAAGAACAGGCCGATGACGACCGCGATCGCGAACGCCCCGACGACGGATTCGGGGATCACCACCGGAGTGATGCCGACGATGGTGAACCGAGCCCCGAACAGGCCGGCCGCCACTCCGAGCCCCGCACCCAGCACGGAGAGCAGGGTCGACTCGGTGAGGAACTGGCCGAGGATAGCTGCCCGGGGAGCGCCGAGCGCCTTGCGGATGCCGATCTCCCTGGTCCGCTCGGTCACCGTGACCAGCATGATGTTGGTGATCCCGATCCCGCCGACCAGCAGCGAGATCGCGGCCACCGCACCGAGCAGCACGGTGAAGGTCTTGGTGGTGGACTCCCGGGCGGTCAGCAGCGAGGTCTGGTTGCTGATCCGGAAGTCGGCCTTGGTCGGATCGGTGATCGCGTGCGCGCCGAGCAGCACCCGGCTGATCTCGGCCTGTGCCTCGGTGGTCGACTCGGCGCTGGTCGCCTGCACCAGGATCTGGTTCACCGAGCCGAAGCCGGTGAACGCGTTCTGCACGGTGGGCAGCGGGGCGATCACCACGTCGTCCGGGTCGTTGAAGCCGCTGCTGCCCTTGGTCTGCAGCACCCCGGTCACGGTGAACGGGGTGCCGCCGATCACGATCCGCTTGCCGACCGGGTCCTCGCCGGCGAACAGCTGGGTCGCGGTGGTGGAGCCGATCACCGCCACCTTGCGGGAGTTGAGCACGTCGTCGTTGGAGAAGTAGTCGCCCTTGGCGATCTTCTGGTTGGCGGTCTCGAAGTACGCCGGGTAGGTGCCGACGATCGACCCGGGCGCGTGCGAGATGTCCCCGTACAGCGCCGTCCCCGAGGTGGTGACCACCGGGGCGACGGACTTGATCGCCGGGGCCTGCGCCGCGGCCAGTGCCTTGGCGTCGTTGACCGTGAGCGGCTTGGCGGCGGTGGCCGAACCGCGCAGGTTGCTGGAGCTGACGGTGAGTGAGTTGGTGCCCAGCGCGGTGATGGAGTTCTTCACCGCGACCGAGGAGCCGTTGCCGACCGCGAGCAGCAGGATCACGGCGGCCACCCCGATCAGCACGCCGAGCATGGTGAGGGCGGACCTGACCTTGTTCGCGGCCAGGCCGCCGAAGGCGAAGCGGATCATCTGCCAGGCGATCACACCGACACCCCCTGCCGGACGTCCGAGGCGATGGCGCCGTCCACCAGCCGAATCACGCGCTTGGCGCGTTCGGCCACCTCGTCCTCATGGGTGATCAGCACGATCGTCCGGCCGGTCCGGTTGAGTCCTTCGATGATGGTGAGCACCTCGTCGGTCGAGCGGCTGTCCAGGTTGCCGGTCGGCTCGTCCGCCAGCAGCATGGCCGGGGCCGTCACCAATGCCCGGGCCACCGCGACGCGTTGCTGCTGGCCTCCGGAGAGCTCGTTCGGCTTGTGCCCGGCCCGGTCGGCCAGGCCGACACGTTCCAGTGCGGCCAGCGCACGGCGGCGGCGTTCGACGGAGCGGACGCCCGCATAGGCGAGCGGAAGCTCCACCTGGGCCAGCGCGGTGGTGCGCGGCACCAGGTTGAAGGACTGGAAGATGAAGCCGATCTTGCGGTTGCGGACCAGCGAGAGCTGCTGCTCGTCCAGGTGCCCGACGTCGGTGCCGTCCAGCAGGTAGCGGCCTGAGGTCGGGACGTCCAGACAGCCCAGGATGTTCATCAAGGTGGACTTGCCGGAACCCGAACTGCCCATCACCGCAACGAAGTCGCCCTCGTCGATGTCGAGGCTGACGCCGAGCGGACTGCCGTCGGGGCCGTCCGGTCCGCGCAGCGCGTGCACGGTGGCGTCACCGTGGCCGTAGCGCTTGGCGACGCTGCGGAGCTGGATGACCGGGGGCTTGCTCGTCATCAACGCCCGCCACCCGTACCGCCGTTGCCGGCACGCGCGCCGCCACCGGTCTGGCCGCCACCGGTCGCTCCGAGGCCGGGGAAGTTACCGCTCGGGAAGCCGTTGCCGCCGCTGACCGTGGTGCTGACCAACTGGACCTGGTCGCCCTCGCTCAGCCCCTCCAGTACCTGGACGGTGCTGTCGCCCTCGATGCCGACGGTCACGCTGACCCGCTCGGTGCTGCCGTCCGCCTTGACCACGGTCGCGGTGCGGGAGCTGCCGGTGCCGGAGAGCGCGGCGGTCGGGACCGAGAGCGCGTTGTCGGCCTGCCCGGTGATCACCGAGATGGTCGCGCTCAGGCCGGTACGGAGCTTGCTGGTGTCGCCGGTGATCTGCAGGACCGCGCTGTACTGCACCGCGCTGCTGCTGCCGGCACCGCTGCCGCTGCTGTTCGGGAGTGAACTCACCGACAGGACCGTCGCGTTGAGCTTGGTGTCGGACTGAGCGTTGAGCGTGACGGTGGCGGCGGCGCCCTTCTTCACCTTGAGCGAGTCCAGCTCGGAGAAGCTCGCGGTGACCCGCATGCCGGTGGGGTTGGTCAGCACCACGAAGCCGCTCGGGGTGGAGCTGGTGGTGGTGCTCGTGCCGCCGGTGCTCTTGGTGCCGCTACCGGTCACCGTGTCGCCGACCTTGCCGGAGACCGAGGCCACCGTGCCGTCCACCGAGGCGGTCAGCGTGGTGCCGGCCAGTGCGGTCTGAGCATTGGTGAGGTTGGTCTGCGCCGTCTCCACCTGCTGCTCGGCCTGCGCCACCTGGGCCTCGTCCACCTCGGTGGTGGTCGTGCTGGTCGCCGGGGCCTGCTGGCCGGTCCTGGCGTCCGTCTTGCCCGGTGTGCTGGTGGTGACCTTCTGGCCCGCCTCGGCCTTGGTCAGGTTCGCCTGAGCCGTGGTCAGCGCCTTCTTGGCGGCGTCCACCTGCTGCTGCGCCTCGGTGGTCGCCACCGTCGCCAGCACGTCGCCCTTCTTCACCGCGTCGCCGACCGAGACCTTCACGGCGGTCAACTTCCCACCGGTGACGAAGTCCTGTCCGGCATCGGTCGGTGACGACAGGGCCCCTGATCCGGACACCGTGGCCAGGACCGTGCCCTTCGAGACGGTGGCCGACCGGGTCGGTGACTTGCTGGCCGCCGTACTGGTCCCACTGTCGAGCGTGGTGTACACGACCACGGCCCCACCCAGCAGGGCCACCACGAGCGCGGAGTTGACGAGGACGGCAGAACGCCGTCGAGGGAGCGCCTTCATGTCGCACAGCCTGCCGCCGAGCTCTTGCCAATCCCTGTGCCCTACCTGGGAGTTCCCTGACCGCCGGGCCCGGACATATCCCCCGCCATGGTTCGCCGCCAGGCCGGACGGCCCGGCGGTGCCCGTCGATCGGGGGCCGCTCCCAGCTTCTTCCCAGCCAACGCGGTCAACCTTCACCCGCCGGGGCCGCTACCGGCCCCCGGCGGTCATCGGGTCCAGGACATCGACCGAGGACGGCGGTTGGAGGTCGACCGGCGTGCCGAAGTGACGGTAGCGGACGGTGTTGGTCACGTCGGTGACCGTCGGGTTGCCGGATTCGGTCTTCTGCAGCAGCTGGTCGGCGCCGTTCAGCCAGAGGTCGACGGTGGCGGTGGTCGGGCCGCTCGCCCGGAAAGCCGCGGCCAGCGTGCGGCGACGCTCGTCGTTCAGGCCGCGCCCGTCGGCGAAGTAGTCCTCACCGTTCAGCACCGCCCGGTAGTGCGTGGTGGGCACACCGTCGATGCTCTCCCGCCCGACCTCGGTGACCGTCCCCCGGGCAGCCTGCTCCAACGCCCCTGCGGGGTCGACCCGTTGGCCGAACGCCAGGGCAGGACCGAGCCCGAGCGCCGCCGCCCGCCCCGCGCTCCGGAACGGATCGGCCAGCTTCTCCCACGCCCGGCCGCCGGTACGGGCCGCCGTGTCGGCGGTGCCGCCGACGTAGATCGCCTCGCCGAGGGCCAGCAGTCGGACCTCCTCCGCCCCCGAGAGCACGAGCCGCACGGCGGGCAGCCAGGACACCTGCCCGGACCAGCCACCGTCGAGTGCCACCTCGGCGCTGCTGACCTGCGTCATCGCGACGGCCGCCGCCTTGAGCGCGTCCTTGGGCGTCCGCTCGGCGGCCGCCCCGGAAGCACCGCCGCAGGCGGTCAGCGAGACGGCGAGCGGAAGCAGAGCGGCGGCCGTGATCCGGGCAGTGCGCACGATGGTGGCTCTCTCGACGGGCAGGAAGCGGGCGGCAGCCCCGCCCCGGTCCATCCTCGGCCATCGCTCCGTACACATCGGACCAACTGCGCACATCGTGACGAAATTGTGTAGGTGCCGTGAATACCGCAGGCACCGGGCCGGGGTCCCGGCCCGGTGCCCCGCGCGGTCAGAGCGACTTGCGGAAGGCCTCGGCGGTGGCCAGGAAGATGTCGTTGCCAGCCGTCTCGCCGATGGTGACCCGGACGCCCTCGCCGGGGAACGGGCGGACCACGACGCCGGCCGCGGCACAGGCGGCGGCGAAGTCGAGGGTGCGCTCGCCGAGCCGGAGCCAGACGAAGTTGGCCTGGGTGTCGGCGAGTTCCCAGCCCTGGCCGGCCAGTGCGGCGGCGACCCGGCCGCGCTCGGCGACCAGCGCCTCGACCCGGACCAGCAGGGCGTCCTCGGCGCGCAGCGAGGCCACCGCGGCGTCCTGGGCGAGCTGGCTGACACCGAACGGGATGGCGGTCTTGCGCAGCGCGGTGGCCACCGGCTCGTGCGCGACGGCGAAGCCGACCCGCAGGCCCGCCAGGCCGTACGCCTTGGAGAAGGTGCGCAGCACGCAGACGTTGGGGCGGTCGCGGTAGATCTCGATGCCGTTCGGCACCCGCTCGTCCCGGATGAACTCGATGTACGCCTCGTCCAGCACGACCAGGATGTCGCCGGGGACGGCGTCCAGGAAGCGCTCCAGCTCGGGGCGGTGGATCACCGTGCCGGTCGGGTTGTTCGGGTTGCAGACGAAGATCAGTCGGGTCTGCGGGGTGATCGCGGCGAGCATCGCGTCCAGGTCGTGCTCCTCACCGGCGGTGAGCGGGACCGGGACGGGGGTGGCCCCGGCGACCTGGGTGATGATCGGGTACGCCTCGAAGGAGCGCCAGGCGAACATCACCTCGTCGCCCGGACCGGCGGTGGAGAGCACCAGGGACTGCGCGACGCTGACCGAGCCGGTACCGAGCGCGACGTGCTCCAGCGGCACCTCGAAGCGGGCCGCGAGCTCGGCGACCAGCTCGCTGGAGGCCATGTCCGGGTAGCGGTTGAACGAACCGGCCGCCGCGACGGCCGCGTCCAGCACGCCCGGGAGCGGCTCGTACGGGTTCTCGTTGGAGGACAGCTTGTACGAGTCGGCGCTGGCCGGCTTGCCCGGCTTGTAGGTCGGGATGCCGTCCAGGGTCGGCCTCAGCCGGGGACCCTGCGCTGCCGTACCGGTCACGGTGCTCTCCTTAGCGAAATTCAGTGGTGCCCTGCGCGGCCGGGATCGCCGTGCGCGCTCGGCCCTTGGTGCGCATCCGTACCACCCCGGTCGGGTGCCCCGAACGATACCGAGGCCGCTCACCCGTAGGGGTGAGTTGCTCGTTCGGGGTACGGATACCGATCAGCCATTCTGCCGCGTTCCTATGGCACATGTCAGAGGTAAGACGGCTGGAACAGGGCGGGTATCCAAGGGGCAACACCGCAATGTCTCATGGAGAAACGGTTCTTCTGCCCCTCGGTCGGCCCCGGTCACAACAGGGCGTCATGAGCCATACGATCGGTCCGCCATGACAGCAGCAGCCAATCAGAGCGGTCGGCGACCCACCACTTCGCGGCGACTGGAACGGGCCGGCATCCGGGATGTGGCAGCAGCCGCCGGAGTGTCGATCACCACGGTCTCGGACGCCCTGAACGGGAAGGGCCGCCTGCCCGACGAGACCAGAAGCCGAGTCCGCGAGGTGGCCGAGCGCCTCGGCTACCGTCCCTCCGCCGCCGCCCGCACCTTGCGCACGGGCCGGTCCGGCCTGATCGGACTGACCGTCACCACCTATGGCGAGGAGCCCTTCACCTTCACCGAGTTCGCCTACTTCGCCGAGATGGCGCGAGCCGCGACCAGCGCGGCGCTCAGCCGGGGGTACGCGCTGGTCGTGCTCCCCGCCTCCTCCCGGCACGACGTCTGGGGCAACATCGCCCTGGACGGCACCGTGGTCATCGACCCACCCGACCAGGACCCCCTGGTCAGCGAGCTCTACCGGTCCGGCGTCCCGGTGGTCAGCGACGGCAAGCCGGGCAACTGCCCGGTCACCGCGTGGGTGGACAACGACCACGAGGCCGCCGTGCTCAACATCCTCGACCACCTGAGCGAGGCCGGCGCCCGCCGGATCGGCCTGCTCACCGGCACCTCCACCGACACCTACACCCGGCTCTCCACCGAGGCCTACCTCGACTGGTGCCGCCGGGTCGGCCAGGAGCCGGTCTACGAGACCTACCCCGCCCACGACCCGGCCGCCGGAGCGGTGGCCGCCGACCGACTGCTGGCCCGGCCCGACCGGCCGGACGCGGTCTACGGCCTGTTCGACCCGAACGGCACCGATCTGCTGGCCGCCGCCCGGCGGTACGGGATGCGGGTGCCGGACGACCTGCTGCTGGTCTGCTGCAGCGAGAGCGACGTGTACGCCGGCACCGAGCCGCCGATCACCACCCTGTCGCTGAAACCCCGTCGGATCGGCACCACGGTGGTCAACCTCCTCATCGACGCGATCGAGGGAGTCGACTCCGGCACCGGAGTCGACGTCGGGCGGCTCTTCCCACCCCGGTTCCGGACCGCCTCGGCCGGACCGCCACCGGGCACCCTGATGCCCACCGAACTGATCGTCCGGGCCTCCTCCCAACGCCGCAGCCCCCGCACCACCGTCAGCCCGCCCCGCCCGCCGGGGGAGGTCTGACGACGGCTCCGGCCACACCGCACCGGCGCCTGTGGGTGGTCCCGCCTTCCGGCGGAGCCACCCACGGGCCGCCGGTGGGCACCCGCCGGACAGCAGCATGGGCAATTGATGGGCACCGGGTGAGGACGACGGGAGAGTGGTCTTCCTATGATGGGCGAATGACACCCGAGGACCGCCTCCCCGGACCTGAGCTGCCCGAGTCAGGCCACCGCCAGCAGCAGGACCTCGACGTGCTCCCGTACGGCTCCTACTTCGAACCGCCCGAGCCGGTGGGCGGCTACGGCTACGACGCCACCTACAGCGGCTACGGCGGCGCCCGGTTCCTGGAGCAGCACTGGCCGACGGCAGGTCAGACCGCCCCCGCCTTCCGGGAGACGGCCTCCTCCTCCGACGACCCGCCGACCATCGAGCTCGGCCCGGTCCCGGCCGAGGAGCTGCACTACCCCTACCCGCAGCCCGAGCCCGGCGAGGCGCCCGGGCCGCTCTACGTGGTCGGCGACGTGCACGGCTACCTGGACGAGCTGCTGGCCGCGCTGCACCAGCAGGGCCTGATCGACGCGGAGGGCCGGTGGTCGGCCGGGCGGTCCAGGCTCTGGTTCCTCGGCGACTTCACCGACCGCGGTCCCGACGGCATCGGCGTGATCAACCTGGTGATGCAGCTGGCCGCCGAGGCCGCCGCCGCGGGCGGGTACTGCCGGGCTCTGATGGGCAATCACGAACTGCTCTTCCTGGGCGCCGCCCGGTACGGCGACGAGCCGGTGCAGTCCACCGCGGGCACCGCCTCCTTCCTGGCCGCCTGGCGGCTGAACGGGGGTCAGCAGACCGACCTGGAACGGCTGGAGGGCCACCACGTCAGCTGGCTCTCCCGGCTGCCCGCGATCGCCCTGGAGGACGGCCACCTGCTGCTGCACTCCGACACCACCGCCTATCTGGAGTACGGCGCCACCATCGACGACGTCAACGACTCGGTGCACCGGCTGCTGGCCGGCGAGGGCGCGGACGAGTGGTGGGACTGCTTCCGCCGCTTCACCAAGCGGTTCGCCTTCCGCGGCGAGGCGGGGGCGCAGGCGGTGCACGAGCTGCTCGGCGCGTACGGCGGTCACCGGGTGGTGCACGGGCACAGCCCGATCCCGTACCTGACCGGCACCGCGCACTCCGAGGACGGCACGCCGCCGCACATCCCGGGCCCGTACATCTACGCGGACGAGCTGGCGATCGCGATGGACGGCGGGGTCACCATGGACGGGCGGCTGCTGGTCGCCCGACTGCCGTTGAACTGAACTGTCACTGCACCGTGTTGACCTCGTCCCGAACGAGCTGAAATTCCGGAAACCGACTGTGTCCCGGTCAGTTCCCACCCCTACCATCGAGGCACCTGCACACTCCTCACCGCACCTCCGCGACGACCGAACGGGGTACCCCGTGGTCAACACCACCCCGCACCTGCTGACCGAAGACCGGTCGGACTTCGACCGGGCCCTGGACGAGGTGCTCCGCGACGCCCGCCTCACCGAGGCGCTCCGGGCACCGGGCCCGCACCTCAACGCGGCCCAACTGCGTACCAAGGCCGCTTCGTTGGCCGACACCATCGCGGCCGCCGCCGAACCGGAGTACCAGCGGTACACCGCGCTGCGCGACGCCGGTCCGCCCGCGCCGCTCGGGCTGACCGACCGGCTGCGCTCCGAGGAGGGCGCCGGGCTGCTCCCCGTCCTCACCGTGCTCACCCCGATCCTGGCCGGCACAGGCGGCCTGGTGCTGCTGCTGATCGGCTACGTGGTACGCGGCGCCGCACCCGAACTCACCCTCGCCCACGCCGTGGTGACGGCGGGTTGGATCTCGCTCGCGGTCGGCGGGGCCGCCCTGCTGGTCGGGATCGTCGGACTACTGCTCACCGCCCTCCGCGACGGCGCCGCCGTACAGGAGAACGAACTGGCCGAAGCCCGGCGGCTCTGGCAGACCGCCCTGCGCGAACGGGCCCTGCTCCCCTGGCTGCTCGCCAACCTCTACACCGAGCCCGCCCCGCTCCCCTCCCCTCGCGCCAACACCCGCCCCGGCCCGCCCGGTTACAGCAGCCCCGGCTTCACCAGCCCGGGCATCGAGGGCGTCACCGAGCCGGACGGCCGCACCCCCAGACCGGCCGAGTTCACCGGCCCGGGCTACAGCTCACCGGACTTCACCGGGCCCGACGAGGTCTGATCGACGCCCGGCTACCCTGACCCGCATGAACATCGTGATCCCGCTCTTCGACGGCTTCGAACCGCTCGACGCGATCGGTCCGTACGAGATCCTCGGGTACCTGCCGGGAGCGACGGTGCGCTTCGTCGCTCCCGAACCCGGCCGGGTCCGGGACGGGTTGGGCGCCCTCCCGGTCGAGGTGGAGACCGGCTACTCCGAGGTCGAGTCCTGCGACGTCCTGCTGATTCCCGGCGGACCGGCGCGGGCGCTGACCGACCCGGACTTCGTCGCCTGGATCCGCCGGATGCACGCCACCACCCGCTTCACCACCTCGGTCTGCACCGGCGCCCTCGCACTCGGCGCAGCCGGCCTGCTCACCGGCCTGACCGCCACCACCCACTGGGCCTCCGTCGCCGAGCTGGAGGCCTTCGGCGCGATCTACTCCCCCGAGCGGGTGATCCGCCACGACCGCGTCATCACCTCCGCCGGGGTCTCCTCCGGCATCGACATGGCGATCCGGCTGGCCGCCCTGCTCAGCGACGACACCACCGCGCAGGCCATCCAGCTCTACACCGAATACGACCCCCAACCGCCGTACGACTCCGGCTCGGTGGCCAAGGCCACCCCCGACGTCCTGGCCCGCGCCCGCGCCCTGGGCTGATCCCCGGCGGCGATCAGGCGACCGACTCGGCCAGCAGTTCGGCCGCCGGGGTGTGGTTGCCGGTGGTGGCCGCACCGGCCATCGCTCGCGCCGCGACGGCTGCGACGGTGCCCGGTGGGACGACCAGGAGCAGCAGCTGGTCCTGGTTGTCCCGGGTCAGGGTGATGGTGCCCACGCTGGACGAGCACCAACTCACCCGCACCGGCAGCCCGTTCGCAGCGACTGCGGTCGGGAGGTGGTGCCAGCCCGCCGGGTCGAGACCGACCCGGAGTATCCGGCCGCCCGGGTGGGCGGTGAGTGCGCTGATCAGGTCGGGCAGTTCGGCGCCGAGGTCGGTGGAGCGGGGCCACCAGGCACCGTCGAAGAGGCCGTCCCGGCCCCGCGTCCGCTCCAGCATCAGCCGGGGCAGCGGCGGCATCCCAGGGGAGACCCAACCACCTGCGCTGTTCGGAAAGTTGACGGTCCTCATCGGAATCCGCCCATCCGGCCCGGGTGCGGACCGCTCACAACCCAGGGCGGGCATCGGCAGACTGCCGGTGGTCGACGTTTCCTCGGTACTGCCCACCGTACTCCGCGCGCTCCGCCGCCGGAGTAGCCTGGGGCTTCTCCAGGGCATTCCGCGGTCCGGTCTTCCGGCTCCGCCCTGGTCGCAGGACGACACCGGGCCGGCGAAGCCGTCACCCGGGGCAGGCGTCGGTGACACCGTGACCACTTTCCCGACCACCACCCGGCTGACCGTCGCGGACGCCTTGGAGCGCCACGACTTCCAGATCACCGACGACCGGACCATCGGCCACGCCAACGAGATCTTCCGCAGCGCGCACGTCCCCTACCTGCTGGTCCGCGACCACGACGGCCGCTGCGAGGGGCTGCTCACCGAGATCGGCATGAGCTCCTTCCGGTCTCGCGCCCAGTACTCCGAGCGGACCCTGGTCGGCGCCACCTCCCACCAGCGCGGCCCGTTCGCCTGGCCCACCATGGGCCTTGCGATGGCCGCCCTGGCGATGCAGACCAAGCAGCTGACGGTCTGGCCGGTCATCGACGACGACGGCTACCTGCTCGGCGTCATCACCTCGGCCCGGGTCACCGACCTGCTGACCGCTGCCTGACCCGGCCGCAAGACGGCAGCGCTGCCCCGGGGGATCCCCTCCTCCCCCCGGAGCAGCGCGGTCTGGGTGACGCCGGGTCAGTCGGCCAGCGGGAGGTAGACCCGGTTGCCGGTGGCGGCGAACTCCTCGGACTTGGCCTGCATGCCGGCCAAGGCGTCGGCGTCGAACTCGGTGGCCACGGCGCTGGAGCCGTCGCCGTGCTCGGCGCGGATCTTCTGACTGATCTTCATCGAGCAGAACTTCGGGCCGCACATCGAGCAGAAGTGGGCGGTCTTGGCGGGCTCGGCGGGGAGCGTCTCGTCGTGGAAGGCGCGGGCCGTCTCCGGGTCGAGGGCCAGGTTGAACTGGTCCTCCCAGCGGAACTCGAACCGGGCGTCGGAGAGCGCGTCGTCCCAGTCCGAGGCGCCCGGGTGGCCCTTGGCGAGGTCGGCGGCGTGGGCGGCGATCTTGTACGTGATCACGCCGGTCTTGACGTCGTCCCGGTTGGGCAGGCCCAGGTGCTCCTTGGGCGTGACGTAACAGAGCATCGCGGTGCCCCACCAGGCGATCATCGCGGCACCGATGCCCGAGGTGATGTGGTCGTAGCCGGGTGCGACGTCGGTGGTGAGCGGGCCGAGGGTGTAGAACGGCGCCTCGTCGCAGATCTCCTTCTGGAGATCCATGTTCTCCTTGATCTTGTTCATCGCGACGTGGCCGGGGCCCTCGATCATCACCTGGACATCGCGCGCCCGGGCGATCCGGCCGAGCTCGCCGAGCGTCTGCAGCTCGGCGAACTGCGCCTCGTCGTTGGCGTCGGCGGTCGAGCCCGGCCGCAGGCCGTCACCGAGCGAGAAGGTGACGTCGTAGGCGGCGAGGATGTCGCAGAGTTCCTCGAAGTTGGTGTAGAGGAAGTTCTCCTGATGGTGCGCCAGGCACCAGGCCGCCATGATCGAGCCGCCGCGCGAGACGATGCCGGTCTTCCGGCGGGCGGTCATCGGGACGTACCGCAGCAGCACGCCGGCGTGCACGGTCATGTAGTCGACGCCCTGCTCGCACTGCTCGATGATGGTGTCGCGGTAGACCTCCCAGCTCAGCTCCTCGGCCTTGCCGTCCACCTTCTCCAGCGCCTGGTAGAGCGGCACGGTGCCGATCGGCACGGGGGAGTTGCGCAGGATCCACTCGCGGGTGGTGTGGATGTTGCGGCCGGTGGAGAGGTCCATCACGGTGTCGGCGCCCCAGCGGGTGGCCCAGGTCATCTTCTCCACCTCCTCCTCGATCGAGGAGGTGACGGCGGAGTTGCCGATGTTGGCGTTGATCTTGACCAGGAAGTTGGTGCCGATGATGGAGGGCTCGACCTCGGGGTGGTTCACGTTCAGCGGGATCACGGCCCGGCCGATCGCCACCTCGTTGCGGACGAACTCGGCGTCCAGGCCCTCCCGGAGCGCGATGAACTCCATCTCCGGGGTGACGATCCCGCGCTTCGCGTAGGCGAGCTGGGTCACCGCCACGCCGTCCCGGCCGCGCAGCGGACGGCGCGGGCGGCCGGGGAAGACCGCGTCCAGGTTGCGCAGGTTCCCGCCGCGCGGCGCGGTGTGCTTGATCCCGTCGTCCTCGGGCCGGGCCTCCCGGCCGTCGTACTCCTCGACGTCCCCGCGCTGGCGGATCCACGGGTCACGCAGCGCGGGCAGCCCGCGCCGGACGTCGGGCTGGTAGGTCGGGTCGGTGTACGGGCCCGAAGTGTCGTACAGCGGAACGGACTTGCCGTTGGTCAGCTGCACCTCGCGGTACGGCACCCGCAGGTCGGGCCGGGAGCCCTCGCGGTACGCCTTGCGCCAGGCGGGAGTCGGGTAGCCGGTGGTCGCGCTGGTGACGCTGTTCGGGGCAGACTTCTGCTGTGCGTCGAACGTGGTCATGAGACCTCTATCTCCCTACGCCGGCATTACCCGGTCAGGTTCCTGCGGTCGGCGCAGCGGTTGGTACGTGTGGTGACGTACCGTTCAGCGCCCTCTCAGCCCGGTGCTCCGAGCTCCCGTGTCCACAGGCGGAATTGCCTGCAACAAACGTCCAACACCGTAGCGGTCCGGTCGGGGATGGTCCAGGGCGCCCCCACCGGTGACCGGAATGCGGACGGGCCCGGCACCCCCGCGAGGGGTACCGGGCCCGGGCGTCCGTGGGGCGCGGGTCAGCTCTTGGCGGCCTTCTTCACCAGAATCACCACACCGGCCGCGACGCCGACCAGGATCAGGGCCTTGATCAGGAAGGCGATCAGCGAGGTGAACGCACCGATCACGAACCAGATCAGGTTCCAGGCCAGGATCAGCACCAGAATCGGGACGACGATGTTGCGCACCCACGAGGGCAGCGACTTCCAGAGCTCAGCCATGTCCGTACCTTCTCTCCCCTCGGGCCGGTGACGGCTGTTCCGTCGCGTCCCGCTTGCTTTCGATACCTCGACCGTACAGGCCCCGGGCCTGCCTTCCGAGGGCCTGCAGCCCGGAGAGAACCCGGAGATCACCCCGAGACCCGGGGAAGGGATCACCCCGGGTCCGGCGCCGGACGACGGCTCAGACCGGCCAGACCTCGCGGCGCCAGGCGGCGTCCCAGAACATCCACTCGTAGCGCGAGGTGGTGGTGAAGTGCCCGATCACCCGGCGGCGTTCGGCCGGGGCGAGCTGCTCGCCGAGCCGGTCGGTGAGCGCGAGCACCCGGCGCACCACCGACTGGAAGGTCTCGTCCCCGTAGGTGGCGATCCACTTGGCGTACAGCGGGTCGGGCGAGGACTTGGTGAGCAGCTGCTCGCCGACCCGGGCGTAGATCCAGTAGCACGGCAGCACCGCGCCGACCGCCTCGGCGAACGAGCCGCCGTAGACGGTGGCCAGCAGGTAGCTGGTGTAGGCCCGGGTGGTGGGCAACACCGGTTCGGCGGCGGCCTGTTCGGCGGTCTCGCCGAAGGCGCCGAGGAACTCGGCGTGCATGCCCTGCTCGGCGGCCAGCGCGCCGACCGCGTCGTCGGCGAAGGCCCGGACGTCCTGCTCGTCGGGGGCCTTGGCCGCGCAGACGGCGAGAGCGCGGGCGTAGTCGCGCAGGTAGTGCGAGTCCTGGACCACGAAGTGCCGGAAGGCGTCCTGCGGCAGCGTGCCGTCGGTCAGCCCGCCGATGAAGGGGTGCGCCAGGATCTCGGCGTAGATCGGCTCGATGGCCGACCAGAGCTCGTCGGTGAAGGTCACGGGTTCTGTTCTCCTCGGTTGGTCGTCGGCCCGGGCCGACCCTAACCTCAGTCCTCCGGCGGGGAGAACACCACCAGCACCCGGAGCTCCTCGGTGATGTGGTGGAAGCGGTGCGGGACACCGGCCGGGACGAAGACCACACTGCCCCGGCCGACCGTGGTGGTCTCGGCGCCGACGGTGAGTTCGGCCCGGCCGCTGACCACCTGGTAGAGCTCGTCCTGGGCGTGACCGGCCTGCGGGTCGGTGTCACCGGGGGAGAGCGCGTACAGCCCGGCGGACATGTTCCGCTCCTTCAGGAAGCGCAGGTACGCGCCTTCCCCGGCGGCCCGTTCGGCGTCCAGCTGGTCCAGGCGGAAGACCTTCATCGGGGCACACCCCTCCTTGTCGCGGTGGCCACATTGAACAACATCCGCGCGGAGAGCTTCCCCTGGGCCCCGGCTGCCTGCCAGGCTCTGGCCCATGAAGAGCATTCTCCTCAAGACCCTGATCAACGCGGCCGCCATCTGGGTGGCCGCCTGGATCGTGGACGGCATCACACTGTCCGGCGACGACTGGCAGAGCAAGACCATCACGGTGATCGCGGTCGCCCTGATCTTCGGCGTGGTGAACTTCCTGATCAAGCCGTTGGTGAAGCTGTTCTCGCTGCCCCTGTTCATCCTCACCCTGGGCCTGATCACCTTCGTGATCAACGCCCTGATGCTCTGGCTGACCTCCTGGGCCTCGGACAAGCTCGACCTGGACTTCCACGTCGAGAGTTTCTGGGCGGCCCTGCTCGGCGCGCTGATCATCAGCGTGGTGTCCTGGGGCCTCAACCTGGCCCTCGGTGACGACGACTGACAGGGTCGGGCGGCCGCCGGAACACAGGGATGGGCCCATCGCCCGAGCGGTGGGCCCATCGTCCTGCCCGAACGGCTGACCCGGCGTCAGCCGAGGTTCTCGCAGCCCCGGCTGAGGATGTCGGCGAGCTGGACGTCCAGCTCCCGCCCGGTGAGTTCCTGGCCCATCGGGACCAGCCGGTCGGTGCGGGCCAGGAAGGCGATCAGCGGCGGGGCCGAGGCGCGCAGCAGGGCGTCCCCGTCCGGCGAGTGCAGCACGATGCAGACCTCGGACAGCTCCTCGCCGACCGGGTGGATGTGCACGTCGCCCTCACCGGTCGGCCGGCTGATGCCGTCCAGCAGCAGCTCCCGGGCGAAGACCCAGGTGACCGGCTCGTCGCCGGGGAGGTGGAAGGTGCACCGGACCGCGAACGGGTCCACCGGGTCGTAGTCGAGATCGACCACGATGCGGAAGGAGAGCTCTTGCGAGACCACGAGGTTCATCACCGCGTGGCCCTGGACTGTGCTGTGCATGCGCCAGTACCTCTCGTTCTGCCCGGCCCCGCGGCGGGCTGAGCCCTCCGACCTGCCGAGGGTGTCGCCGCTGTGGCCGGACATGCGATTCGATGTAGTGGAACGGCGCCCGGAGGGGGCGGCCGCCGGCCCTGGTGGCCGAGGGGGTGCAAGCTACGGCTCAGGCGTTGTCCCCATGTCCCCGTTCACAACCATCGTGCTGGTTTGGGGACGAAGTGGACAAGATGCGCTTTTTCAAATGGTGAGCGAACACGAACGGCAGATCAGTGGACGAACGACGGGGACATGGCGCCGACCAGTGAACGCAGCCGCTCGGCCTTGTCCGGCAGTTGGTCGGCCCGGTCGACCGGGAGCGACAGGGCCATGGTCGCGACGGCGGAGCCGACCGTGATCGGCACCGCGGCACAGACCGTGCCCAGTGCGTACTGCTGACGCTCCAGCACCGGCCGGGTCGGTTCGGTGGCGGCCAGCCGGCGGAGCAGCACCGAGCGGTCGGTGACGGTGGAGGGGGTGAGCTCGACCGGGGGGTGCCGGGAGAGGTGGTCCCGGCGGGCCTCCTCGCCGAGCTGGGAGAGCAGGCACTGGCCGACCGCATGGGCGTGCGCGGTGCTGCGGAAGTCGGCCCACTCGGCGACGGCCGGCCGGTTCGACCCGGCGGCGATGTCGACCACCCGGATCTCGCCGTCCTCGTAGACCGCGAAGTAGACCGCGGCCTCCAACTCCTCACCGAGCTGCACCATCCGGCTGCGCAGGTCGGCCCGCTCGGACTGCCGGTGGTCGGCCCGGCCGATCCCGTCGACCGAGGCGCCGTAGAAGAACCTGCCCTCCGCCCGGCGGAGATAGCCCTCGTGGGTGAGGGTGCGGAGCAGGTGGTACGTGGTGCCGAGCGGCAGCCCGGCGGCCCGGGCCAGCTGCTTGGCGGTGGCGCCCTGCAGGTGACCACCGACCGCCTCCAGCAGGCGCAGGGCCCGCTGCACCGAGGCGATCAGGGTCGGTTCCCGGGCCGGGACGGCCCGGGCCGGAGGCCTGACGCCCCGTATGTTCCGGGTTGTCTGCGCGATCTGATCGACTGTCACTCCCAGCCCCCTGCCCGAGTCAGTGCAGATGTGGGCATCCGATCCGGAACGTTCCGATCTGCCCGATTGGCGCTCATTGCAGCACAGGGCGGGCATGCCTGCAATCATTCCCGCCAGCAATGCCACCAAAAAACCTTTGAATCGAAGGTCACGGTCGAGCCATCTGCCCTCTGAGGTGATCTTCATCTGGCATATGCCTTGGTATCGAAGATCCACTGCCCCCGACTGGGCTAGCGAGGGCTTGACACGCTCGGGCACGCCGAATCAGCCGTTCGGCGGAACTGGGACCTCCAGTTCGCGCGTCTGTGCGAGTTTCGACCCTCCCCTGGAGCGGGAGAATCCCGCACAACGCTCCTGCCCCGGAGGTGGTCATGGCCGGCCCCGTCCGCCCTGTCGTCAAGCGCACCGCGCGGGCGATCCTGCTGGACCTGGACCCGGACGACCCGCACTCGCCCGCCGACATCCTGCTGATCAAACGGACCAGGCCCGGGGCGAAGCCGTACTGGATCACCCCCGGCGGCGGGGTCGAACCCACCGACCTGACGGTGGTCGAGGCGCTGCACCGCGAGGTGGACGAGGAGCTCGGCGGCAAGGTCGAGGACGTGGTGCCCGCCTTCGTCGACACGGTCTCGCACTCGCACCACGAGGACGGCACCCTCGCCCACCCGCACGGCGTCAAGGTCCAGCACTTCTTCGTCTGCCGGCTCAGCTCGATGGACCCGGCCCGGCGGCACGGCCCCGAGGTGGACGACCCGCAGGGCGAGTACGAGATCGTCCGCCTCCCGTTCACCCGCGAGGGCGTCACCTCGGTCAACGTGGTCCCCCCGAGCCTGCGGGCCTACCTGGCGGCGAACATCGAAGGTGTCCGGGCACTGCTCGCCACCGACCTGGACTGAGCGGTCGTCAGAAGCTCTGGAGCGCGTCCAGGTCGTGGTGGATGCGGTCGGCGGTGACGCCCGCCCTCGTGAGGGCCTGCTTCGCCCGGCGGACCATCGCGGGCGGGCCGCTCAGGAAGGCGTCCCGGCCGGCCCAACTGCCGTACCGGGAGACCGCGTCCGGGAGTTCACCGGCCAGCAGGCCGACCGCCTGCTGCTCGGAGAGCACCGGGTGGACGGTCAGCCAGGGGTGCCGGCCGGCCAACCCCCGCAGGGCGTCCAGCTCGTACAGCTCGTCCTGGCGGCGCGCGCCGTAGAAGACGTCCACCGAGCGGCCGTCCGCACCGTGCTCGGCCACCTCCTCGACCAGCGCGGCGATCGGGGCGATCCCGGTGCCGCCGCCGACGCAGACCAGGTCGGCGCCCCGCTCGTGGTCCACCCGCATGGTGCCGGCCGCCGGGCCGAGCCGGAGCACGTCCCCCGGGGCCGCCCGGTTCACCAGCGCGTTGCTGACCCAGCCCGCCTGTACTGCCTTGACGTGCAGGGTGAGCAGCCCGTCAGGACGGGGCGCGGTGGCGAACGAGAAGTGCCGCCAGACCCGGGGCCACCACGGCGTCTCCAACGTGGCGTACTGTCCGGCCCGGTACGGGTACGCCTGGTCGGGGCGCAGCGTGATCACCGCGATCTCCGAGGTGCACAGCCGGTGGTCCACCACCTCGGCCTGCCACCACGGCGGGGACGACTTGGCGGCCGCCTCGGCGGCGTCCGTCATCACCTTGGCGATCAGTCCGTAGACCCGCCGCCAGGCCAGCTCGGTGTCGGCGTCCCAGCGACTGCCGCAGTACTTCTCCAGCGCGGCCACCAGGCACTCCCCGACCGGGGCGTAATGACCCGTCAGCGTCCCGTACTTGCGGTGCCCCTGGCCCAGCCGGGTCAGGTACTCGGTCAGCCCGGCCGGGTCGTCCGCGCTGCGGGCGGCCATCAGCAGCGAGCGGAACAGCCGGTCACGCTGGACGTCCATGGCGGCCGGGAAGAGCGCCCTGACCTCGGGATGGTGCACGAAGATCAGCGCGTAGAAGTGCGCGGTGGCCCGGTCGGCCTGCGGCTCCAGCACGGCCAGGCTGGCCCGGATCAGCTCGATGTCCCGGGCGGTGGGCGGCTGTTCGACGGCGTCCCGGAGGTCGTCCGCCGGGGACGGGGCGGCCGGGGACGCGCCCAGGGTGTCCAACGCCCAGGCCCGGCTCCAGTGGTCACCGGGGCCGGCCCAGTTGAGGCCGGGGGCCTGGGTGAACAGCGGCTCGATCACCGGCGCGGGCACCGGAACGGCCGGGGGGTGGTCCGGCTTGGCCGGAATGACCAGGGTGGCGGGGGGAACCGTGACCGGCTCGGCGGGTACGAGTGCCGGGCCGGTCGTGGCCGTCACCGGACCGAGGGTCAGCGGCTTCGGCTCCGGGGGTGCCACCCGCACGGGTGGCACCGGGTCCACCGGTGGGAGGCCGGGTACGGCGGCCACCGCGACCGAGCCGCGCCCCGCCCGGACCCTCAACGAGGCTGTCTTCACCGCGATTTGACGAGTGCCCAAGAGAATCGTTTCGCTTCCGGTCGAACCAGTTGCTGGGGCTCAGCAGACTGGCACGGCCGTACAGCTCATCGGACAAATCCGTGGAAGCCCGGACAGCCGGGCTTCCACGGCGCTACGCTTCCGCGCTCACAACTGCCGGAGCAGTACTCCGGGCTGCTCCACACAGTCCGCGACGAACCGCAGGAAGCCGCCCGCCGTACCGCCGTCGCACACCCGGTGGTCGAAGGTGAACGACAGCTGGGTGACCTGGCGGACCGCCAACTCCCCCTGGTACACCCAGGGCTTGGGCGTGATCCGGCCGACTCCGAGCATCGCCGCCTCGGGGTGGTTGAGGATCGGGGTGGAGCCGTCCACGCCGAACACGCCGTAGTTGTTCAGCGTGAACGTGCCGCCGGTCAGCTCGGCCGGGGTGAGCCGACCGGACCGAGCGGATTCGGTCAATCTTGCGAGCTCGGCGCCCAGTTGTTCGGTTCCCAGCAGGTGGGCGTCCCGGATCACCGGGACCACCAGGCCGCGTTCGCTCTGCGCGGCGAAACCGAGGTGCACGGCGGAGTGCCGGTTGATCGCCGAACCGTCGGGCGTGACGCTGGAGTTCAGCTCCGGGAAGCGGGCCAGCGCGGCGGTGGAGATCCGGGCCAGCAGGGCCAGCACGCTGACCTTGGGGCCGGCCGACCGGTTCAGCTGAGCGCGCAGCTCCATCAGGGCGGTCGCGTCGGCGTCCACCCAGCAGGTCGCGGCGGGGATCTCCTGGTGACTGCGGGTCAGCTTCTCCGCGACGGTGCGGCGCAGTCCGCGCAGCGGGACCAGGTTCTCGTCCGCCGGCGCCACTGGTGCCACCGGTGCGGTGAGTGCCTGCTCGACGTCCCGGCGCATGATCAGCCCGTCCGGGCCGCTGCCGGTGACCTTCGCCAGGTCGATGCCGTGCTCGCGGGCCATCCGGCGCACCAGCGGCGAGATCACCGGCAGCACCACCGGGGCCTCGAGAACCGGGGCCTCGACCACCATGACGGGGGCGGGCGCGGCGGCTGCGGCCTTCGCGCCGACCCGGGCCCGGCGGGCCCCGGGCTGCCGCTCGGCGACGCCGTAGCCGACCAACGGCCGTTCCACCGGCGCGTCCTGGCCCTCGGCGCCGGGCGACACCGCGACCGTCACCAGCGGCGCGCCGACCGGGACCTCCTCGCCCTCCGCGCCGTACCGCGCGGTGACCACCCCGCCGTACGGGCAGGGCACCTCGACCACCGCCTTGGCGGTCTCCACCTCCACCACCGGCTGGTCCACGGCGATCACCTCGCCCACCTCGACCAGCCAGCGCACCACCTCGGCCCCGGTGAGACCCTCACCGAGGTCCGGCAGCGTGAACTCGCGTACCACCGGCATCATCGTCAGTCCTCCCACTGCAGCCGGGCCACGGCGTCGAGAATCCGGTCCACCCCGGGCAGGTGGTGGTGCTCCAGCATCGGCGGCGGGTACGGGATGTCGAAGCCGGTCACCCGGAGCACCGGGGCGGCCAGGTGGTGGAAGCACTTCTCGGTCAGCCGGGCGGCGATCTCCGCGCCCGCACCGCCGAAGCCGGTCGCCTCGTGCACCACCACCGCGCGGCCGAGCGAACGGACCACCTCGACGGCGGTCTGCTCGTCGAACGGCACCAGCGAGCGCAGGTCCAGCACCGCCAGGTCCCAGCCCTCGGCCTTGGCCGCCTCGGCCGCCTCCAGGCAGACCGGCAGCGAGGGCCCGTAGGTGATCAGCACCGCCGACCGCCCCTGCCGCCGCAGCACCGCGCGCCCGATCGGCTCGACCGGCGCGGTCGCGTCCAGCGCGTCCTTGCCCCAGTAGAGCCGCTTCGGCTCCAGGAAGACCACCGGGTCGTCGGAGGCGATCGAGGCCCGCAGCAGCCCGTACGCGTCGGCCACGGTGGCCGGGGTGACCACGTGCAGGCCGGGGGTGTGGGTGTAGTACGCCTCGGAGGAGTCGCTGTGGTGCTCGACACCGCCGATGCCGCCGCCGTACGGGATCCGGATGGTGATCGGCAGCGGCATCCTGCCGGCCGTCCGGTTGCGCATCTTCGCGACGTGCGAGACGAGTTGCTCCATCGCCGGGTAGGCGAAGGCGTCGAACTGCATCTCCACCACCGGGCGCAGCCCGTACATCGCCATGCCGACCGCGGTGCCGAGGATGCCGGCCTCGGCCAGCGGGGTGTCCAGGCAGCGCTGGCTGCCGAACTCGGCGGTCAGGCCGTCGGTGATCCGGAAGACCCCGCCGAGCGCGCCGACGTCCTCGCCCAGCACGTGCACCGACTCGTCGGCGCGCATCGCGTCCCGGAGGGCGGAGTTGAGCGCCTGAGCCATCGTGCGGGTCTCGACCGTGGTGCTCATCGGGCGTGCTCCTCCGCTTCCAGCTCGGCGGTCAACTGGGTTGCCTGCTCGACCAGTTGCTGGGTCGGCTCGGCGTAGACGTGGGCGAAGAGCGACATCGGGTCCAGTTCGGGGTCGGTGTGGAACTCGGCGCGCATCCGGGCGGCCAGCGCCTCGGCCTCCTCGGTGGCGGCCTGGACGAGCCGGTCGTCCAGCTGCCCGGCGCTGCGGAGGTGACGCTCCATCAGCAGGATCGGGTCGTGCTCGCGCCAGGCGGCGATCTCCTCGTCCTGCCGGTAGCGGGTCGCGTCGTCGGCGTTGGTGTGCGCCTCGATCCGGTAGGTCAGCGCCTCGACCAGGGTCGGGCCGCCGCCGGAGCGGGCCCGCTCGACCGCCTCGGTCAGCACCGCGTGCACGGCCACCGCGTCGTTGCCGTCCACCAGCCGGCCTGGCATGCCGTAGCCGACCGCCTTGTGGGCGAGCGTCGGAGCGGCGGACTGCCGGGTGAGCGGGACGGAGATCGCGTAGCCGTTGTTCTGCACCAGGAAGACCACCGGGGCGTTCAGCACGGCGGCGAAGTTCAGCGCCTCGTGGAAGTCGCCCTCGCTGGTGCCGCCGTCGCCGAGCAGCGCCAGCGCCACGGTCGGCTCGCCGCGCAGCTGCGCCGCGTACGCCAGGCCGACCGCGTGCGGGGCCTGGGTGGCCAGCGGGGTGCAGAGCGGAGCGGTCCGGGTCGCCTTCGGGTCGTACCCGGTGTGCGCGTTGCCGCGCAGCAGGGTCAGCGCCTCCAGGGGGTCGACGCCCCGGGAGACCACCGCGAGGGTGTCCCGGTAGCTCGGGAACAGCCAGTCGTCCTGACGGAGCGCCAGCGCGGCCGCCACCTGGCAGGCCTCCTGGCCGGTCGAGGCCGGGTAGACGGCGAGCCGTCCCTGCTTGGTCAGCGTGGTGGCCTGCTGGTTGTAGCGGCGGCCGACCACCAGTCGGCGGTACAGCTCGGCGAGCAGTTCCGGGTCCGCCTTCTCGGCGGCCGGGGTGCCGAGCACCCGGTACGGGGACTCGTCGGGGAGCAGCGGGGCGGGATCGGTCCGCGGACCGGTGGCGTCGGGACGCCAGCCGGGTACGGGGGCGGCCAGGTGTCGATGATCGAGAACGGTCATCTCGGGCACCTCCAGAGGGTGGGGGAGGGTGCGGCAGGGGCAGGTGGTGCCGGTGGTGCACGAGGGGTGACATGGCTGGTCGCCGGAGCAGCTCCTCCCTACCGATTGTTCGGTTGTCTGTTCAATCTGGCCACAGCTGCGCCAAGGTGGTGGACAATCGGCCCGAACGGCGGTCTATTGAAGACAGCATGTCCATTTCGGGAGGGTCGGGGGCCGTGTCCACTGAACAGACGTCCAGGCTGGATCGGGTCGACCGAGCGATCCTCCGGCTGCTCCAGCAGGACGGCCGGGCCTCGATCCGCTCGGTCGCCGAGCGGGTGCACGTCTCCCGGGCCAACGCCTACGCCCGGATCGCCCGGATGGTCGAGGACGGCATCATCCGCGGCTTCACCGCTCGGATAGATCACGAACGGGCCGGGCAGGGGGCCTCGGCGTACATCACGCTCAAGATCGTGCAGAACTCCTGGCGGACGGTCCGCGAGCAGCTGCTCGCGCTGCCGGGGGTGGCGCACATCGCGCTGGTGGGCGGCGAGTTCGACGTGCTGCTGCTGGTGCACACGGCGGACAACCACGCCCTGCGCGAGCTGGTCCTCGGCCAGATCCAGGGCATCCCGCAGGTGCTCGCGACGCAGACGCTGCTGGTCTTCGAGGAGACCGACCAAGTGCCTCCCGTTTAGGCAGGCACTCAGCCATTCGTCTCAGTAGCCGGTCGAGCCGTCCAGGCTCTCGCGCATGAGGTCCGCGTGCCCGTTGTGGCGGGCGTACTCGGCCAGCATGTGGATCAGGATGCGGCGGAGCGAGACCGGCTTGCCGGTGGCGCGGTGAGTGCCGGTCGCGTCCAGGTCGGGGGTGGCGGCCACGATGCGGCGGGAGTGGTCGCACTCGGTGCGCCAGACGGCGAGGGCCTCGGCCACGCTGCCGTCCAGGCGCTCGAAGTCCTGGTCGGGGTCCTCGTCGGAGTAGTACAGCATCGGGAGCTCCTCCCCCGCGAACTGCATCCGGATCCACCAGCGCTCCACCCCGGCCAGGTGCCGGAGCAGGCCGTGCAGGCTGAGGCCGGAGGAGGAGACGGGCCGGGAGGAGAGCTCGGCGTCGGAGAGACCGGCGCACTTGAGGACGAGGGTCTCCCGGTGCCAGTCCAGGAATGCGGTGAGCAGCTCGCGCTCGGTGCCGGTGAGCGGCAGCGGCTCGCGGTCGTCCTCGGCCATCGGTGGGGCGAAGTGCGCAGGGATCTCGGTCATGCCGGGAGTCTGCCAGCCGGCACTGTCAGGCCCGCAGACCGTCGAAGGCCAGATGCACCACGGCCTCGGCGACCCCGTCGGTGTGCTTGCTGCCGGGCCGGTACCACTCCACGATCGAGTTGATCATCCCGAACAGCAGCCGGGTGGCCAGCCGGGGTTCGACGTCCGCGCGCAGCTCGCCCGCCGCCACGGCGGCCCGGAGCAGTTCGGCCACCTGGTGGTCGAAGTCCCGGCGACGCTCCAGCGCCCACTGCTCGGTCGCGGTGTTGCCGCGGACCCGGAGCAGCAGGGTGACGTAGGGCAGTTCGGCGAGCAGCACCTCGGTGGTGCGGCGGACCACGTGCTCCAGCCGGTCCACCGACCGGCCGTCCAGCGCCTCGGGCTCGGCCAGGATGCCGAACAGCGCGTCCAGCGCGCGGCCGACCGCCAGCTTGAGCAGCTCCTCCTTGCCCCGCACGTGGTGGTAGATCGAGGACTTGGAGATCCCGGCCGCCCGCGAGAGGTCCTCCATCGAGGTGCCGTCGTATCCGCGCTCGTTGAAGACCCCGACCGTGACGGCGAGCAGCGAGTCGACGGTGTAGGCGGTACGGGTGGAGTTCTCGGCCATGTGAACGAGTATGGCCGTCGTCCCCGGCCCGTACGCCACCGGTCCCACAAACTGCCCCATTGACCCGACCGATCGTTCGGTTACGCTGAGGGGTGACCAGTCCGCCCCAAAAGGAGCGCGTCATGACCGCAGCGGCCAGCCACCCCGTCGTCGCCGAGCTGATCGAGCGTCACCAGCCCACCCTCACCCGCGCGGTGGAGGCCACCACGGCACGGGACTACTGGTCGCCGTACCCGGAGTTCCCGAAGGCGTACGGCGAGACCGGCCAGGCCGACGGCCAGGCCGCCTTCGACGCGCTGCTCGGCAGCGTGTTCGCGCTGGACGGCCAGCCGGCCGACGGCGAGCTGGTCAGCGGCGAGTCCTCGCCGTACGGCATCGAACTCGGCGTCAGCTACCCGCACGCGGACGTCGAGGCGCTGATCGGCGCGCTCGAACTGTCCCGCCCCGGCTGGGCAGCGGCAGGACCGACCGTCCGCGCGGCGGTCTGCCTGGAGATCCTGGCCCGGATCAACGCCCGCTCGCACGAGTTCGCGCACGCGGTGATGCACACCACGGGCCAGGCGTACGGGATGGCCTTCCAGGCCGGTGGCCCGCACGCGCAGGACCGTGGCCTGGAGGCGGTCACGTACGCCTTCATCGAGCAGACCCGGCTGCCCGAGCGGGCGAGCTGGACCAAGCCGCAGGGCAAGCGGGACCCGCTGACCATGGTCAAGGAGTTCGTCCCGGTGCCGCTCGGCGTGGCGCTGCTGATCGGCTGCAACACCTTCCCGACCTGGAACGGCTACCCCGGCCTGTTCGCCTCGCTGGCCACCGGAAACCCGGTGCTGGTCAAGCCGCACCCCCGGGCCACCCTGCCGCTGGCGCTCACCGTCAAGGTGGCCCGCGAGGTGCTGGCCGAGGCCGGCTTCGACCCCAACCTGGTCTGCCTGGCCGCCGAGCACGAGGGCTCCACCATCGCGCAGACGCTGGCCGTGCGGCCCGAGGTGAAGCTGATCGACTACACCGGCTCCACCCAGTTCGGCGACTGGCTGGAGACCAACGCCAAGCAGGCGCAGGTCTACACCGAGAAGGCCGGGGTCAACTCGGTGGTGATCGACTCCACCGACAACTACCGGGGCATGCTGGCCAACCTGGCCTTCTCGCTGTCGCTCTACAGCGGCCAGATGTGCACCACCCCGCAGAACCTGCTGATCCCCCGCACCGGTGTCCGCACCGACGAGGGCGGCAAGTCGTACGACGAGGTGGTGGCCGACCTGGCCGCCGCGATCGAGGGCCTGCTCTCCGACGACGCCCGGGCCGCCGCCATCCTCGGCGCCGTGGTCAACCCCGGGGTGCTCGGCCGGACGGTCCGGGCCGCCGGTGGCGAGTACGGCGAACTGGCGCTGGCGCCACGGGTGGTGACCTCGCCGGAGTTCCCGGCGGCGACCGTGCGGACGCCCGCGCTGGTGAAGGTGGACGCGGACAAGCCGGACGACCGGGCGGCGTTCCTCGGCGAGTGCTTCGGTCCGGTCTCGTTCGTGGTCGCGGTCGAATCCGCCGAGGCAGCCGTGGAGTTGCTGGGTCGGACGGTCCGCGAGCAGGGGGCGATGACCGCTGCCGGGTACACCGTCGACGAGGCGGTGGAGGCCGCGCTGGTGGCCGCCTGCCTGGACGCCGGGGTCTCGCTCTCGCTCAACCTCACGGGTGGGGTGTACGCCAACCAGACGGCGGCCTTCTCCGACCTGCACGGCACCGGGGCCAACCCGGCGGCCAACGCGGCCTACTGTGACGGGGCGTTCGTGGCGAGCCGGTTCCGTACGGTCGAGGTCCGCCGGCACAGCTAGTCGCACCGGGGCCCGGGGAGGCCGATCAGGAAGGCGATACCGCCCTCGATCTGGTGCTTCAGGGCGTCCCGGGCGCCGGTCACGCCGAAGGTGAAGCGGCGGTTGGCGGCCGTGTTTGCCACGGCGGTGACGGCCAGGGCGAAGGCGTTCGCCCAGAAGGCGGGCGCCAGTTGACGGGTGGCCAGGAACAGCAGCATGAAGGCCAGCGTGCTCAGGGTGCCGACCACGGCGAAGCTGGCGAGCTGCCAGCCGAGGCCGGGCGGGAGCTGGGCCTGCTGCACCCGGGTCGGCAGGTGGTCGACCCGGCCCGCGCCGGTCATGGTGCGGCGGGCCACCCGGGTCATGCCCTTGAGGTCGTCCAGGACGGTGCGGACGATGTCGACCCGGCTGTCGGGGTCGTCCACCCAGTCGACCGGGACCTCGTGGATCCGCAGACCGGTGCGTTCGGCCAGCAGCAGCAGTTCGGTGTCGAAGAACCAGGCGTTGTCCTCGACCGAGCCGAGCAGCTGCTGCACCACCTCGGTCCTGGCCGCCTTGAACCCGCACTGGGCGTCCGAGAACTTGGCCGCCATGGTGGCCCGCAGCAGCACGTTGTACCCGCGCGAGATGAACTCCCGCTTTGCTCCCCGGACCACCGCCGAACCCCGGTGCAGGCGGCTGCCGATGGCCAGGTCGCTGTGGCCGGAGAGCAGCGGGGCGACCAGTGGCAGGAAGGCCTCCAGGCCGGTGGAGAGGTCGACGTCCATGTACGCCACCACGTCGGCGTCGCTGTCGCCCCAGACCTGACGCAGCGCCCGGCCACGGCCCTTGAGGTCCAGGTGGACCGCCTCGACCTGGGGGATCTCGGCGGCCAGCGCGGTGGCCACCGCCCAGGTGCCGTCGATACTCGCGTTGTCCGCGATGGTGATCCGGTACGGATAGGGGAAGGTCTCTCCCAGGTAGGCATGCAGTCGGCGGACACACCGCTCGACCGTGTGCTCCTCGTTGTAGACCGGGACGACCACCTCGACGAGTTTCGTCCTGGTCGGACGTTCGTTGGCAGGGGGCGGGCCGACCACGGTCGTGCCCCGGGGTGCGAGCTCTGTCATGCCAGTGAGATTCACAGTGTCTGATGGGCCCGCGATGATGGAAGGCTGAGAGGGAGCTTAGAAGGCTCAGGTGCTGAGCCGAGCCGAACGCTGGTCCGATCAACGGGAGATGGCATGTCCGACAATCAGCTGGCCTCCGATGTGGTGATCGTCGGCGCGGGCCCGACCGGGCTCCTGCTGGCCGGTGACCTGGCCACCGCCGGACTGCGGGTGACCGTGCTGGAGAAGCGCGGCACCGAGTCCAATCTGACCCGGGCCTTCGCCGTACACGCCCGGACCCTGGAGCAGCTGGACGCCCGGGGGCTGGCCGACGAGCTGATCGCCACCGGGACGCCGCTGGCAGACCTGCGGCTGTTCGGGAGCCTCAAGGTGGAGCTGGGCAAGCTGCCCAGCCGGTTTCCGTTCGTGCTGATCACCCCGCAGTACAACGTCGAACGGCTGCTCCAGGAGCGGGCCGTGAAGGCCGGGGCGGTGCTGGTCCGGGGCGCCGAGGTGACCGGGCTGCGGCAGGACGCCGCGGGCGTCGAGCTGGAGACCAGGAGCGGTGAGAGCTACCGGGCCGGCTACGCGGTCGGCGCGGACGGCGTGCGCAGCTCGGTGCGCGACCTGCTGGGGATTCCGTACCCCGGGGAGTCCGTGGTGAGTTCGGTACTGCTGGCCGACGTCCGGCTGGAGCACCCGCCCACCGAGACGCTCACGGTCGCCGCCGGGGAGAACGGCTTCGCCTTCCTGGTGCCGTTCGGCGACGGCTGGTACCGGGTGATCGCCTGGGACCGGAACCGCCAACTCCCGGACGGCGCACCGGTGGAGCTCGGTGAGATCAGCCGGATCACCCAGGACGCCTTCGGGGTCGACCACGGGCTGCACGACGCCCGCTGGGTGTCGCGGTTCCACAGCGACGAGCGCCAGGTGCCCAACTACCGTTCCGGACGGGTCTTCCTGGCCGGGGACGCCGCGCACTGCCACTCCCCGGCGGGCGGCCAGGGCATGAACACCGGGCTGCAGGATGCCGCCAACCTGAGCTGGAAGCTGGTCGGCGCAGTACGCGGATGGGCCCCCGACGCGCTGCTGGACACCTACCAGACGGAGCGTCACCCGGTCGGGCGGGCCGCCGTCCGCAGCTCGGGCGCACTGGTCCGGCTGGCGCTGGCCAACTCGGTACCGACCAGGCTGCTGCGTTCCACCCTGGTCTCGGCGGCCAACCTGCTCGGCCCGCTGGGCGAGTTGGGCGCCCGTCAGGTCTCCGGGATCGCCGTCCAGTACCCCGCCCCGAAGGACGCCCACCACCTGGTCGGCCGCCGGATTCCCGACCTGCGGCTCGCCGTGGACGAGCCCGGTGCACCGTCCCGGCTGTACGAGGCGCTCCGGCGCGGGCGGGCCGTGCTGGTCTCCAACGACGACCAGCAGCCGGTGGTCGAACCCTGGGCCGACCGGCTGGTCACCGCCGCACCGGCCTCGCCGCACGGGAAGCTGCGCGACACGGTGCTGCTGGTCCGTCCGGACGGGCACGCCGCCTGGGCGGGTGTCGATCCGAGCCGGGCGGAGATCCGGGCGGCGCTGGTCCGACTGCTCGGGGCCGAGCTTTAGGCAGGGCGCCTGGTTGCACTATCCAGGGGCTCGGGGAACTGCGAGGAGATCTGGCATGCGGGTCACTGCGAAAGTGCCTGCCCCGATACGTACGTTGAACGCTCCGGAGGTGGGCGTCGCAGTTCCCCGAGCCCCTGATGGCTGATGTGTGAGCGCAGCGTGCCTCAGTGCGAGGTCTTCTCGTAGTGGCGGGAGGCCTTGGCGCGGTTGCCGCAGATGGCCATCGAGCACCAGCGGCGGCGGCCGTTCTGCGAGGTGTCGAAGAAGTGCAGGATGCAGTTCTCGTGCGCGCAGGCCTTGATGCGGTGCGCGCCCTGTCGGAGTAGGGACAGGTAGTCGTCGGCGGCGAGCCAGGCGGCCAGCCACTCGGGGGAGTCGACCTCGACGGTTTCGGTGGGGCCCGCCGGGGTGAGGGTGTGGCGGAGCCGGCCGTGGGCCAGGACCTGGTTCAGGGCGTCCAGTTCGGGTTCGCGCTGCTCCTCGGCGGCGCGGACCAGGCCGGCCAGAGCGTCCCGGGTGGTCTGGGCGGCGGCCAGGCCGGCTGCATCTGCGGGGCAGCGGTCGGCGAGGCCGGCCGAGGAGAGCCAGATCCCGTAGCCGTCCGGCCTGGCCAGCAGGTCCTGGACACCGCCGCTGTTCCAGCGCGTGTTCAGCAGGTCGAGCGAGAGCGGCTCGCCGAGCAGGGGGCGCGGGTCACGGGGGTCTGCCATGACGCCGAGTCTACTTCTAACCAGTTCTCCATCCAGTAATGGTTGACGCCCCGAATCTCTAACCTCTACAGTCGCTAGTACAGGTTAGCCATTTCACTTCGGGAGCTGTCATGCAGACTGGCCACGTCGGACTCAACGTCACCGATGTCACCCGTTCCATCGCCTTCTACCGGGAGGTGTTCGGCCTGGAGCTGGCCGGTGAGGGCACCGAGGCGGACCGTCGCTTCGCCTTCCTGGCACTGGACGGCAAGCTGCTGCTGACGCTCTGGCAGCAGAGCAAGGAACGTTTCGACACCGGCACCGCCGGCCTACACCACCTCTCCTTCCAGGTCGAGTCGCTGGACGAGGTACGCGCCGCCGAGGCGCGGCTGCGCGAGCTCGGCGCCGAGTTCGCCTACGACGGCGTCGTCCCGCACGGCGAAGGCGCGAGCTCCGGGGGGATCTTCTTCACCGACCCCGACGGCATCCGGCTGGAGATCTACGCCCCGGCCGGTCTCGAGGGCACTCCCGCTCCGGTCGCGGCTGCTCCGACCTGCGGATTCTTCTAAACCCACCTGCGATCTGGAGGCGGACCACGATGACTGTCGAGACCTTCCACCCGGGCGAGCGGGCGGTCCAGGAGCGGGCCGGGGTGCGGGACCGAGCGGCGCACGTCGGCCGGGGCATCGGTGCGGTCATCCCGGCCGTGGCCGCCCGGTTCCTGAGTGACCGTCGGACGCTGGTGGTCGGTGCCACCGACTCCGAGGGGCGGGTCTGGGCGAGCATGCTCAGCGGGCCCGCCGGGTTCCTGGCGGCCGACAGCGGCGAAAGCACGCTCGCGGTGGCGGCCCGCCCGGTGCCCGGTGACCCGCTGGCGGCAGTGCTGGAGACCCCGGCCGAGGTCGGCACCATCGCGCTGGATCCGGCGGGCCGACGGCGGATGCGGCTGAACGGCCGCTCCGTCCCGGACGGCCGGGGCAGGCTGCTGATCACCGCCGAGCAGGTGTACGCCAACTGCCCGAAGTACATCCAGCGCCGGCACCCGCTGGACACTCCGTCCACCCCCGAGCTGCTCGGCTCGGGATCCCGGCTCAGTACCGTCCAGCAGCTCGCGGCGACCACCACCGACACCTTCTTCGTCGCCACGGCCGGACCGGACGGCCGGGTGGACGCCTCGCACCGGGGCGGGCACCCGGGCTTCCTCTCCGTACACGGCCCCGAGCTGCTGAGCTGGCCCGACTACCCGGGCAACAACATGTTCATGACCCTGGGGAATCTGGAGCTGAACCCCGCCGCCGGGCTGCTGCTGCCCGACTGGGAGACCGGCGGCGCCCTGCTGGTCTCCGGCCGGGCCGAGCCGGACGCCGACCGCACGGTGTGGTTCACCGTCGAGCGGGTGGTCGAGCTGGCCCACGCCAGTCCGCTCACCTGGAGCGAGCCCGAGTACTCCCCCGCCAATCCGCCGATTGCTCGGGCATAAATCCTATTTGTGACCTTTCTCCTGATACACCGACAGCTCACGGTGGAACACATCTCCTCCGGCACACCCGAGGAGAGGCAGGGTCAGACGTGCTGATCGAGTTCACCGAGATAGAACCGGACCGGAGCTGCGCCTGTGCGGGCTGCTCGGCCCGACGGCTGGCCCGGATGCACGGGGCCGGTCCGGCCGACGGCGGCCACCGTTCGGCCCGGGGCGCACGGAGGGCGGCGGTCCTGGTCGCCGCGGTCGGCACCGTCCTCGGCGGCAGTGCGGCCGCCGGAGCAGCCGGCGCCACGCCCGCCCCGCAGCCCAGCGGCAGCGCCGCGGGCTCCACCCCGCAGGGCACCGTCAGCCCGCTGTTCGGACGGCAGGCCGAACTGGCGCCCCGACTGCGCTCCGTCGGCGCCGCCACCACCCGCACCGAGATCCTGGCCCGGGCCCAGCGCTGGGTGGACCAGCAGGTGCCGTACAGCATGAGCAGCTACTGGTCCGACGGCTACCGGCAGGACTGCTCCGGCTTCGTCTCGATGGCCTGGGGCCTGGGCAGCAGTCAGACCACCTGGACGCTGCCGGACTTCGCCACCCGGATCGGCCGCACCGAGCTCCAGCCCGGCGACGCACTGATCTACAACAACCCGGCCAACCCCGGGGCGGGCTCACACACCGTCATATTCGGCGGCTGGACCAACGCGGCGCAGACCCAGTACCTGGCGTACGAGCAGACCAGGCCCGGCACCCGCAAACGGGCCACGCCGTACGCGTACTGGAGCAACTCCGCCTCCTATGTCGCCTACCGCTTCCGGGGCCTGGACGGTCCCGTGGCGGAGGGCTACCCCGGGGCGGACAAGTTCGGGCCCGGCCAGTCCAACCGGTACGTGCAGCAGCTCGGCGAGATGCTGGTGAAGCGCGGCGCCGGGCGGTTCTACGGCGAGGGTCCGGACCCGAGCTGGGGCGAGCCGGACCGGCGGGCGACCGAGGCGTTCCAGCTGGCGCAGGGGTGGCGCGGGGCCGAGGCCGACGGCCTGCCGGGCAAGGACACCTGGGACTACCTGGTCAACGGCAAGGGCAAGGACATCCCGGCCGCGGTCACCCCGCCGCCGCCGGCCGGTGGGGCGCCGGCCTATCCCGGCGCCGACAGCTTCGGGCCCGGGCAGTCGAACGACTCCATCAGGCTGCTGGGCGAGCAGCTGGTGAAGAAGGGCTTCGCCCGCCACTACACCGAGGGTCCCGGACCGGCCTGGTCCGAGAGCGACCGGCGCAACGTCGCCGACTTCCAGACCGCCCAGGGCTGGACCGGCAGCGAAGCGGACGGCCTTCCGGGGCCGCACACCTGGCGGCTGCTTTTCAGCTGAGCTCAACCGTCTACGGCCCATGGGCTCGGGGAACTGCGAGGAGATCTGGCGCCGGGGTCACGTACGAAAGTGCCTGACCACCTACGTACGGATCACCTGTTTCGAGGTCGGCGTCGCAGTTCCCCGAGCCCCTGGTGGCCGATGCCTCAGCCGTGCGTGCGGATCCAGCTGTGCATGGCGATCGCGGCGGCCGCCCCCGCGTTGATGGAGCGGGTGGAGCCGTACTGGGCGATGGAGCAGACGGCGGTGGCGTGGGCCCAGGCTTCCTCGGTGAGGCCCGGGCCCTCCTGACCGAAGAGCAGGATGCAGCGGGCGGGCAGCGGGAAGGTCTCGATCGGGACGGCGCCCGGGAGATTGTCGATGCCGATGATCGGGAGGTCGTGGGCGGCCGCGAAGGCGGCCAGGGTGGCGACCGAGTCGTGGTGGCGGACGTGCTGGTACCGATCGGTGACCATGGCGCCGCGCCGATTCCAGCGGCGGCGGCCGACGATGTGCACCTCGGCGGTGAGGAAGGCGTTGGCGGTGCGGACCACCGAGCCGATGTTGAAGTCGTGCTGCCAGTTCTCCACCGCGACGTGGAAGCCGTGCCGCCGGGTGTCCAGGTCGGCGACGATCGCCTCCCGGGTCCAGTAGCGGTACTGGTCGGTGACGTTGCGTCGGTCCCCGTGGGCGAGCAGCTCGGGGTCGTACTGCGGACCGGCCGGCCAGGGTTCGGGGTGCGGGCCGACGCCGATCTCACGGTCGTCGGTGCCGGAGGGGGCGAAGGCGTCGTCGTACTGTTCGCCCGCGTGCGGGGTACCGATGCTGCTGCTCACGCCCCCGAGGGTACGGGGCGCTTGGCGCGGGTGACCTTCTCGAGGTCGGTCAGGGCGGAGAGCAGCAGCCGGGAACCCGCGCCGGCCACCTCGACCCGGTCGGTGGCGGGCAGGGCGGCGAGCCGGTCGTCCCACTGCCGGTGGGCGGCCCGCAGGCCGGTCAGGTCGACCGGGTCACCGACCAGCAGGGCGGCCGCGGCGATCGCGGTGGCGTCCCGCAGCTCCTCGGCGAACTCCGTCGCGCCGGGCACCGGGTCGGCGTCCTCGGCGGGCAGGTGAGCCTCCATCAGGACGGCGCTGCGGCCGAGCAGTCCGATCGCGGCGCGGGCCCGGTCGATCTGCTTGCGGGACAGTTCGGGCAGGTGGGAGTCGTGCCGGACCGGCTCCGCGTCGGCCCGTTCGATCGCCTGGAGCAGCTCGGAGCGGGCCTCCCTGGAGTCCAGCAGGGCGGTCCGCACGTCCCGGTGGTCCGCTCCGGCCGGGTCGCCGAAGACCACCAGCACCGCAGCGGCGTACCGTCCGGCGGCGGCCAACCACTCGGCCAGCCGCTCGGCCAGGCGGGCGGTCTGCCAGGTGGGGAAGAGGGCGTAGGCGAGTAGGGCGATGGAGCCGCCGAGCAGGGTCAGGGTGATCCGTTCGGCGGCGGTCTGCAGCGGGTTGCCCGGCTGCAGGCCGAGCAGGAAGACCACGTAGCTGGAGACGCAGGCGGTCATCACCGCGTAGCCCGTACGGAGGGTGAGAAAGGCGCCGCCGATGAAGACCACGGCGAGTGCGGCGGAGAGCCACTGGCCGGGGTCGAAGAGCTGGACCACGGCGGTGCTGACCGCGACGCCGACCACGGTGCCGGCCAGCCGGGCCACGCCCCGGCTGTAGGTCTGGGCGAAGTCGGGCCGCATCACCATGGCGGCGGTCAGCGGGGCCCAGTAGCCGTGGTGCAGGTGAAGCAGTTTGGCGGCCAGGTAGGCGATGGTGACCACGCAGGAGAGCCGGACGGCGTGCTGGAAGACCGCCGAGCGCGGCTGGAGCTGGCGGCGGACGGCCAGGGCGACGACCGGCAGCAGCCGGAACAGCGAGGGCCGGCGCAGTCCAGGACCGACCACCGGGCTGCTGACGGTGTCCTGGTCCTGCTTGTCCAGGGTGTCGACGGCCTTGCGGATCAGGCTGGTGAGCCGCCGGGCGGAGCGGCGGGCGGCACCGGTGAGCACGCTGCGTCCGTCCTCGGTGTCCCGGCGCTCGTCCCGACGTCCGTCCCGGCGCTCCTCCCGGCGTTCCCGGCCGACCATGGTGAGCGCGGGGGTGGACTTGGGCAGCCGGAGCGGGTCCCCGGTACGGATCGCCCGGGCCAGCGCGTCCATCGCCTCCGCGGCGGCGGCCAGCAGCTCCCGGGCCCGGTCCCGTTCGGGGCCCTCGACGGGGGCGCCGACCTTGGGGTCGGCGAGCGCGGCCAGGGTGGGGCGGACGCGTTCGGCGATGCCACGCAGCCCCTTGAGTTCGACCGGGCGGTGCTTGGCCTGCCAGGGGGTCAGCGCGGCGGCCTGCCTGGCCAGGATGAACGGGGCCGGGTCGACGTGCGCGACCGGGTCCTGGCGCAGGCGGCGGGCGTAGTCGGCGAGTTCCGCGTAGGTGTCGGCGAGGGCGTCCCGCTGGGCCCGCCAGCTCTCGATCGGCCAGAGCATCACCACCAGCGCCTGGGTGCCGCCGCCGAGCGCGCAGAGCAGTCCGTGCCCCAGCGCGGTGGGCACACTGACGGGCAGTTGGACCACCACCAGCATCACCGAGACGGTGGTGCTGGCGACCACGCCGCCGGTCGGGCCGGTCGACCAGGCCAGCCCGGCGGCGAAGGCCCAGACCGCGAGCAGCACCGGGAAGGCGCCGGGGATGCCGACCGCGAGGTAGCCGCAGAAGGTGCTGACACCCAGTCCGATCCCCGCTGCGAGGGCCAGCGAGGCGCGCGGACGGAAGCTGCGCTGGAAGGTCGCGGTGCCCGCGATGAAGGCGCCCATCGCGGCGGAGGTGGCCGGTCCAGGACCGGCCGCACGCTGTCACGCAGGGCCGTGAACCAGGACATACCGCACAGCCTAGACGGTCAGGTCCTTGGAACCCCGTACCCGGTGCTCGATCCACAGCAGGGCGGCGGTCGGCAGGAAGACCGCGTCCGCCGCGATCATCGCCAGTGAGAAGAACGGCAGGCCGAGCAGGACCGCGATCGCCAGGTGCTCGGTGATCATCAGGGCCAGCAGGACGTTCTTCAGCCGCCGGTTGAACAGCGTGAACGGGAAGGCGACCTGGATGATCACCGTGCCGTAGCTGAACAGGAACACCAGCAGCAGGCTGGAGCCGACCAGCCCGGAGAGCCAGGGCCAGGGTGTGAAGTAGTCCAGGTGCAGCGGATAGTGCAGCGCGGTGCCGTCCTGCCAGCGGGAGCCCTGCACCTTGTACCAGCCGGCCGTGGCGTAGACCAGCACCACCTGGACCGCGATCACCAGCATCGCGCAGTTGTGCAGCATGGTGGCCAGCGCGTCCAGCACCGCGCGCGGCTCGCCGTCCGGGCGCCACCGGTTGACGGACCACCAGAGTGCGGCCGCCAGCCAGAGCAGCCACGGCCAGGACGGCGGACCGGCTGCCAGCACAGCGCCGAGCAGCAGCCAGAGCCAGACCGCCCCGCCGTCCCGGCCGCGCCTGGCGTCCAGCGACCAGACCCGGGCGCACCGGGTGAGCACCAGGTAGACCGCCATCAGGTGGATCACGTTGTCGCCGCCGTCGCCGACGAAGACGTTCCGGTTCTGCAGCGAGAGCACGGTGACCAGGAAGACCGCGCCGCTGGCCCTGGTCCGCCAGCCGAGCGTGAACAGCACGGCGGCCAGGATCGCCAGGTGGTAGACCAGTTCGAACCAGAGCCGCCCCTGGAACCAGGGCAGCACGGTGAAGGCGTGGTTCTCCGCCAGCAGCCGGTCGGCCAGCTCCGCCGACCAGGGCGAGCGGTCGCCGTACAGCACCCGGCGGTTGGGCCACTCCCGGATCAGGTAGCCCACCCAGGCAAGACCGAAGCCGATCCGGGCCACCGCCGCCTGGTACGGGGCGAGCGGGCGGCCGGTGAAGGTGGCGAAGGCGGCCCGCAGCCTGCCCGTGTGGCGGGCCCTGAGGTCGAGCCGGCCTGCTCGGCCGCGCTGCCGGGGGACGGCGCCCAGCAGGTGACGCTCCGTCTGCTGCTCGGTGCTCGGCTGCTCGACGTCCTGTTGCGAAGTGTCCTGCTGCGGGGCGTCCTGTTGCGGGGCATCCTGCGGCGGGGTGCTCACCACAGCCCCCGGAGGTCGGCCTCGGCCACCGGCCACCAGGGCAGCTCGCGGTACTTCGGCGCGGTGTCCACCTGCTCCCGGCTCCACTCGGGCGGGGCCAACTCGGCCGTGCCGACCCGTAGTTGGACCTGGAACAGCCGCACTCCCCCGGCGGCCGGGCCGAGCCGCTGGAGCGCGATCCGCTTCAGGTACTGCTCGGCCAGACCGGCCCGGGGGCCGGTGTTCCCCTGTGCCGGGTGGGTGGCGTCGTAGAAGTCCCAGGCCCGGCGCAGCAGGTTCTGGTCCACGTGGCTGGGCGCCGGGTTGCCCCGGACCGCCGCGATGTCACCCGCCGTCAGCCCGGCCCACTCCTGGGTGCTGACCGTGCCGTCGGCGGCGATGGTCTGCAGCCGGGCGTCCACCGTCACGTTCTGCTGCAGCGGGTTGGGCGCGAACAGCCGCCAGTTCTGCTCGAACTCCGGGTAGATCACCGCGTCCAGCTCGGTGCGGTACTGCTGGGACAGCGCGTTGGACGGAGCCGAGTGCAGGAACAGCGCGGCCAGGAACAGGGCGGTGCCGCCGAGCAACACCGCCCCGGTGGCACAGAGCACCACCAGCGCCGGGGTGGACCAGGTACGCACGGCCGGATCTCCCCTCGGGCTGCGGTGTGCCCGGTCATCCTGCCCTACGAGGACCTGACCTACTAGAGAACGAAGGCGTCCCGGCCGTCGCTGCTCACCATCGGGCGGCCGGCCGCCTCCCAGGCGAACATCCCGCCGTCCACGTTGACCGCCTCGCGGCCCTGGGCGACCAGGTACTGCACCACCTGGGCGGACCGGCCGCCAACCCGGCAGAGCACGTACAGCTTCGCGTCCGGCAGCTCCTCGATCCGGGCGACCACCTCGCCGATCGGGATGTGCAGGGCGCCGTCCACGTGGCCGGCGTCCCACTCGTCCTGCTCGCGGACGTCGAGCAGCGGGGCTTCGGTGGGCACCGAGGCGGCGGCGGCGGTGGGGAGCTGCTGGGCGAACATCGTCTGGGTCTCCTGTGTCCGTTGGCGGTCAACACCATTGTCGCCCGGCCCGGCCAGCAGCCGGTCCAGTTCGGCCTGCTTGGCCGCGGCCTGGCCGAGCAGCTGGTCGGCCAGCTCCTCCAGCAGGCGGTCGGGCTCCTGCGGGGCGAGCCGCAGCAGCTCGCCCATCGGGGTGTTCTCCAGCCGGACCTGCTCGGTGGCCAGCCGGCCGATCTTCCCGGTCAGCCACTCCAGCCGCTGCCGCAGCCAGTCCGGCCGGTCGGGCGCCTCCGGGGCCGGGGCGGCCTCCGGCGCGGTGGACCACTCCTCGGTCAGCTCGGCCAGCGCCTTGGCGTCGCCGTGCGCGTACGCCTCGTTGACCCGGGCGATGAAGGTCACCCGGCGCTCCTGCTCGGCCGGTTCGGTGGTCAGGTCCGGGTGCGCCCGGCGGGCCAGCTCGCGGTAGAGCCGCTGCGCGTCCTTGCCGGGGCGGACCCGGCGGGGCGGCTCGGGCTCGGCGGCGGGCTCGGTCGGCAGGCTGTCGAAGAGCGCGTCCAGGTCGGGAAGTTCGTCCACCCGCTGCCTGGCCTCGGCCGCCCGGCGAAGGTCCTCGGCGGCACCCGTACGGGCCGCCACGGTCTCCGCGACCAGTGCGTCCAGCTCGTCCAGCCGCGCGTACAGCGGGCCGAGCAGCTGATGGTGGATCAGCGCGAAGTTGTCGATCTCGACCCGCAGGGTCTCGACGTCCACCTCCAGCGTCAACCAGGCCAGCTCGGTCGCCGCCACCCGCTCCTCGAGCTGCCACCGCTCCTGATCGGCCCACTGGACGGGGCTGCTGCTCTCCGCGCTCACCTTCTGTGCCTCCGTCCGGGGGATACGGTCTGTCACCCTACCGGGGCGCCGCCGGGTGAACCGGTGGTACAAGGGGGCGCACGGAGGGTGACACGCAACTGATACTTACGAATCTCCCCGTTTTGCTTTCAGTGCCGCCCTTCGCCGTGCTTCGCTGGAGGGTGCAGCAGGGACCGGAGAGACAGGAAGCGGCGGCCAGGCGGGAGCAGACCCAATTCATGGTGGACCAGCCAGATTTCCCACCGTCGGCCGACCAGCCGTCAGTTGCCGCCCTGGTGCGGCTGGCCGTCGTGCTGATCGATCCGGACGGCCGGATCACGTACTGGAGCCGGGCCGCCGAGGAGCTCTTCGGTCACCGGGCCGAGGTGGCCTTCGGCCGGACGGCCTCCGGGCTGCTGCCCGCCGTCGAGCCCCGGCCCGAGATCGCCCACCGGGTGCCCGGCGCCGCCCGCAGGTGCGACGCACTGGACACCCTGGACGACCTGACCCAGACCGGAAACGCCCCCTGGGCCGGAGCGATGGCCGTGGTGGACCGCGAGGAGCGGCTGCGCGACGTGTTCTGGTGGGCCTACCCGCTGACCGAGCCCACCGGCCGCGGCCTGCTGGCACTGGCCGCCGACGCCCGGCCGCTGCGGGCCGGCGGTCCCCGGATCGCGCTCGGCAGCCGGCAGTTCCCGTTCGTCCCCTCCCCCGGCCCGGTCGGCGGCCTGCACCGGCTCCGCCCCGACATCACCCCGGCCGGGCAGGGCGACACCGGGCCGCTGGCCGCCCTGCTGCCCACCTGCTCCGAGGAGCGCAGGCACCGTCTGCTCGGCCAGCTCCGGACGGCCGGCCTGCCGGCCCTCTGGGTGGACGCCACCACCCGGCTCCCGGTGCAGCCGTACGAGCCGACCGGCACCGCCAGGGCCGCCGCCACCGGCCTGGGCCGCCGGTACCCGACCGCACAGCAGCGGGCCGCCCAGCCGCGCGCCGGGCGCCGCCCGGCCGAGCCGCTGCGCCCGTCCTCCAACGGCTCGCTCCAGGTGCTGGCCAACGGCGCCGGATCGGTCCCCGCCCCGCGTGACGCGAGCTCCAGTACGTCCACCGGACCTACCCCGGGAGGCCCCGCCATCGAGTCAGCAGCCGACCGCACCAGGATCAACGGCAGCGGCGGGTGGGTCCACCAGCCCGTCCCGCCGCAGCCCACCGCCGACTCGACCACCGCCGACCCGCCCGCCGTCGAGGTACTGACCAGCAGTCCGGCGAGCGAGCAGCTCGCCCTGCTGCGCGAGGTCGGCAACCGGGTCGGCACCACGCTGGATCTGGACACCACCGCGCGCGAGCTGTGCGAGGTGCTGGTCCCGAGCATCGCCGACTTCGCCTGCGTCGACCTGCGGGACGGCCTGATCTCCGACTCGGTGCTGCCGACCAGCCGCCCCTCCGACGGCACCATGCTGCGCCGGGTGGCCCGGGCCTTCAACGCCACCGTGGGCCAGTGGGAGCACGTCCTGGAGGAGGGCGCGCTGCTGGCGATGCCGCGCTCCACCCCGCCGGGCCTGGCCCTGCAGGAGAACCAGCCGGTGCTGGTCCCGGTGATCAACCCGGACGTGGCGGTCGACTACGCCGCCTCGCTCGGCGGCCCTGAGCTGGTGCCGGTGGTGATGGGCCGTTCGATGCTGGTGCTGCCGCTGTCCGCCCGGGGCACCGTGCTCGGCATCCTCAAGCTGCTCCGGCTGCCCGACCGGGCGCCGTTCGACCACGCCGACGCGGCCACCCTGCGCGAGCTGGCCGCCCGGGCCGCGCTCTCGCTGGACAACGCCCGGCTGCACCGGATGGAGGCGAAGACCGCCACCATCCTGCAGCGCTCGATGATCCCGACCCGCCCGCCGAAGATCCCCGGCGTGCAGATCGCCCACCGCTACCTGCCCGGCGACCAGAAGGCCGAGGTCGGCGGCGACTGGTTCGACGCGATCCAGCTGCCCGGCAGCCGGGTCGCCCTGGTGGTCGGCGACGTGATGGGCCACGGCCTGCTCTCGGCCGCCGCGATGGGCCGGTTCCGCACCGCGATGCAGACCCTGGCCGCACTCGACCTGCCGCCGGGTCAGCTGCTGCGCCACCTGGACAACCTGGCCCACAAGCTCGGTGACGACCACCTGGCCACCTGCCTGTACGCGGTCTACGACCCGATCAACCGGACCTGCGAGCTGGCCAGCGCCGGGCACGTGCCGCCGGTGCTGGTGCACCCGGACGGCACCGGCGAGCTGCTGGAGATCCCGTCCGGCGCGCCGATCGGGGTCGGCGGGGTGCCGTTCGTCTCGAAGAAGATCGACGTCTCGGACGGCTCGATGCTGGTGCTCTGCACCGACGGTCTGGTGGAGGTCAGGGGCGGCGACATAGGAGCCGGCCTCGCCGCCCTCTGCGGCAATCTGATCGACCCGAAGCAGAGCCCTGAGGAGGCCTGCGACGTGGTGCTGGAGCGGCTGCACTCGGAGGACCGGCAGGACGACATCGCCCTGCTGGTGGCCCGCTTCGACGGCGTCGCCCCGACCGACGTGCAGACCTGGGAGCTGGCGGTGGACGAGACCGAGGTCCGCCGGGCCAGGCAGCTGGTCCGCGAGCAGCTGGCCACCTGGCAGCTGACCGCGCTCAGCGACACCGTCGAACTGCTGGTCAGCGAGCTGGTGACGAACGCGGTACGGGTGGCCAGGGACCACGTCCAGCTCCAGCTGATCCGGGTGGACAAGCTGCTGGTCGAGGTCAGCGACGACAACCACAACCTGCCGTCGCTGGAGCCGTCCGAGGAGCTGGACGAGAACGGCCGGGGCCTCAACCTGGTGAGCAAGCTGGCCGAGAAGTGGGGCACCGCCCGGAAGGCGGTCGGCAAGGTGGTCTGGTTCGAGCTGGCACTGCCGAGGAGCTGAACGGGGCCGGCCCGCCGGAGCTGACCGGACGTCAGGAGGCCATCACCCGGGCCGCGGCGGCCGCCGCGGCCCGGTGGCGCCGGGCCTCGGTGGCGACCAGGGTGGCGGCGCCGACCCCGGCCAGCACCCTGGGCCAGAAGTCGCCCCAGCCGTCCACCAGGCCCGGCAGCGGATCGCCACCACGATCGCCAGTGCGACCACGGCGGCGGACGGGCCGGTGTCCCGGATGTGGGCCACCGCGGCGGGGAAGCCGAACAGGTGGTCCGGGCCGATCGCCACACCGATCCGGGCGAACAGCGTGCCGGCCAGCGTGCAGACGTAGGCCACCACCAGGGTCAGCCGCCGGCCGAGCACCAGCTCGGCGAGGCCGAACACCAGGAAGACCTGCACCAGCGCGCCCCAGACCGGCAGGTCGAGCGCGGGGACGTACAGCGAGAGCGGGGTGCGCAGCAGCGAGACGTCCAGCGGGAGACCGGCCTTGACCACGCCCACGTGGGTGACGAAGCGCTCCCCGCCGGGCAGGTGCTGGACGATGCTGAACAGCAGCACCAGCAGCGTGGCGGTGGTGGCCAGTGGGACGGCGGCGAACCGCTTGCGCGCGATCTCCGACCTCACGGTCGAGAACAGCGTTCCCCACTCGGCCACTGCGGCCCGCCTTGGCAACCCCTGCTGGTCCACTACTGTCCCCGTTCTCACTCCTACATTTCCCGCACACCCATTAATGCGTGGTGTCCTACATCAACAGTAGGTATCCGATAAACGGGCCGCATCAGCTCCTGAGCCCACATCAGGTCATCCTCCAGGGGGACAGAAAGCGGAATGTATCCCCCGGTCGGCTGGTAGCGGCGGGAAGTCCTCCGCCCCCCGGCGGAGGACTATCCCTCCCCGCCGCGTTCCGGGACCGGCAGGCCGGCCGCAGCCGCCGAATCGGCGGTGGGCCGGGCGTGCCGGCGGCGGAACAGGGCGGGAAGACTGGGGGCGGTGATGAAACCCTCGGCGCGGGCGCTGGCGATGCCGATCCGGGGAATCTCACTGCTCTTCTCGAAGAGCAGATAACGGGGTTCCCAGATCGGCCGGTACTTGGCGTTCGCCCGATAGAGGGACTCGATCTGCCACCAGCGGGAGAAGAAGCCGAGGACCGAGCGCCACAGCCGCAGCACCGGACCGGCGCCGAGCTTCGATCCGCGCTCGAACACCGAGCGGAACATCGCGAAGTTCAGCGAGACCCGTTCGAGGTCGACCTCCTTGGCGCGCTGGAGGAGTTCGATCACCATGAACTCCATCAGGCCGTTCTCGGTGTCGCGCTCACGGCGCATCAGATCCAGCGACAGCCCGTTCGCCCCCCACGGCACGAAGCTGAGCAGGGCGCGCAGTTCGCCGTCGCCGTCGTGGCATTCGAGCATCACGCAGCGGCCGTCGTCGGGGTCGCCGAGGCGGCCGAGCGCCATCGAGAAGCCGCGCTCGGTGGCGCCGTCCCGCCAGTGGTCGGCCTTGTGGACCAGCTCGGCCATCTCGGCCTCGGGGATGTCCTCGTGGCGTCGGACCCGGACGGTGTACCCGGCGCGCTTGACCCGGTTGTAGGCCTGGCGGACCACCCGCATGGCGCGGCCGTCGAGGGAGAACTCGTCGAGTTCGACGATCGCCTCGTCACCGAGCTCGAGGGCGTCCAGGCCGTGCCTGGCGTAGATCACTCCGGCGTCCTCGGAGGCACCCATCACGGCGGGGACCCAGGCGTGCTCGCGGGCCTCGGCCAGCCAGGCGTCGATCGCGCCCGGCCAGGCCTCCGAGTCGCCGATCGGGTCACCGGAGGCCAGCGAGACACCGCCGAGCACTCGGTAGGCGACCGCAGCCTTGCCGCTCGGCGAGAAGATCACCGCCTTGTCCCGGCGCAGCGCGAAGTAGCCGAGCGAGTCGCGCTCGCCCTGCTTCTCCAGCAGACCGCGCAGCTGCAGCTCATCCTCGGGGGTCAGCAGCTCCTGGCCGCGCGGCGAGCGGAACGCCACATACATCACCAGCAGGAAGAGCACCGCGCTCATCAGGTTGATCGACCCGTTCACCCAGGTGGGGACGGAGATCACGCTGGAGGCGTGCTCGGTCGGCTGGACGGTGACCATCCGGGCGATCGAGTAGCCGAACCGGTCACCGAAGTCGGCCCCGGCCACCGTGTTGGTCATCCCGACCAGCAGCGCGCCGATCCCGCCGCCCAGCAGCAGGCCGCCGACGAAGGCCGCCACCGCCGCCACCGGGTTGGAGCGGTCGCCCTTGGAGGTGAACTCCTTGCGGCCGACCAGCAGGGCCAGGAAGAACAGCCCGGTGAGCACCGTGGAGAAGTAGTTGAACGGGTGGTGGTTGAACCGGACCCCGTCCTCCGTCCACACCATCGCGGTCAGGTAGAGCAGGAAGAACAGCCCGGAGACCACCGTGTTGAAGATCCACGCGGCCCGCTTGCGGCGCCGCATCGCCACCGCCAGCAGCAGCGACAGCACCGCCGAGGTCAGCCCGGCGGTCATCAGGTACGGGGTGAAGTACTCGCCCTCGTTGTGCGTCTGCACCTGGTCCCGGAACGGGACGGCGAGCACCGCCACCAGATTCAGCAGGGCCAGCAGACGCAGGTACCAGACGGTCGCCCTGGCAGCCCTGGGCCGCCAGCGGGACAGCAGACGGGCGGCGGCGCCGGGGCGCTCGCCATGGGTGGTGGTCGGAGGCTCCGGCTTCACGGTGGAGGACACAGCTCAATTCCAAACGATCAGTTGTGAGGGCGCATCCGCACGAGATCACCTACGGGCGGTTACACCGCATTCCATGGTTGCTCACGGCAGATGAGAATTACGTGAACCCGGTAGCGGATTCCGTACCCCGCCGAACGGCGGGGGTGATCTCCCACCGGCCGCCGTCACACCGGTTCCGACCTGCCCCTAGGCTCGGAGCACCACCACCCCCACCATCCCGAGGGAGAGACCATGACGGCGATCCGCGTCCTGATCGTGGACGACGAGATCCTGGTCCGCTCCGGCTTGGGCCTGATCGTCGGATCGGCCCCCGATCTGGAGGTGGTTGGCGACTGTTCGGGTGCACTGGCGGAGGAGAAGGTCACCCAGCTTCGCCCGCACGTGGTGCTGCTCGACATCCGGATGCCCGACCTGGACGGCATCTCGGTGCTGCGTCGGCTGCGCGCCCTGCCGCACCCCCCTGCGGTGGCCATGCTGACCACCTTCGACACCGACGAGTACATCGGCACCGCACTGCGGGCCGGGGCGGCCGGCTTCATGCTCAAGGACACCGCCCCCGAGCAGCTGGTGCACGCCGTCCGGGTGCTCGCGGCCGGCGGCAGCGTGCTCTCGCCGACCGTGACCCGCACCGTGATAAGCGGCTACGTCGAGGGCGGCGGCCCGGACGCCGAGGCGGCGGCGCTGACCCGCGGCCTGACGGGACGTGAGCTGGACGTCCTGGCACTGCTCGGCGAGGGACTGTCGAACGCCGAGATCGCCGACCGGCTGTTCCTCGGCACCGGCACCGTCAAGGACCACATCAGCGCCATCCTCGGGAAGCTCGGCGCCGCCAACCGGGTGCAGGCCGCCGTGCTGGCCAACCGCGCCGGGCTGGTCCGTACCCCGCCCGAGCCGAGCGCATGAGATCCGCCGCCAGGGCCCGGCTGACCGCGCCCTGGCTGATGCTGCTGCTGCCGGTGCTGCTGTCCGCGATGGACGCCGCGCTGGTCGCCAAGGACTCCTCCTGGTGGGAGCTGGCACTCTCCGGGCTGGCCACCGTGGCGCTGCTGCTGCGCCGCCGCTGCCCGCTGCTCACCCTGCTGCTGGTGCTGCCAGGCACCTTCGTGAACTACATCTGGATCGCCCCGGTCACCGCGGTCTACTCGGTCGCCGCGTACCGGCCCGGGCTGCGGATCACCACGCTCAGCGCCAGCGTCTTCGCGCTGGTCGAGTTCTTCCACTGGCCGCTGGAGGACCACCCGCTGGCGCTCGACCGGGACAACGCGCTGTACGCCATCCAGTGCGTGATGCTGGGCGCCGCACCGGCCGCGATCGGCCTGCTGGCCCGGACCAGGACCGAACTGGCCGCCCGGCTGGACGAACTGACCGAGGGCCGGCAGCGGGAGAATCGCCTGCTCGCCGACCGGGTGCTGAGCACCGAGCGGGCCCGGCTGGCCCGGGAGATGCACGACGTGGTCTCGCACCAGGTCAGTCTGATCAGCATTCAGGCCGGGGCGCTCCAGGTGAGCACCGCCGACCCGGCCGCGCAGACCACCGCACGGACCATCAGGGAGCTGTCGGTGCGCACCCTGGAGGAGCTGCGGCAGATGGTCGGGGTGCTGCGCGCGGCCGGCGTACGGGGTACTGATCCGCTCGCCCCGCAGCCCCGGCTGGCCGACCTGCCCCGGCTGATCGAGAACAGCGGACTGACCGTCACCACCAGCCTGGCGACCGGGGACCAGCCCTGGCCGGAGGCGGTCGAGCGGGCCGCCTTCCGGACCGTCCAGGAGGCGCTCACCAACATCAGCAAGCACGCGCCGGGCGCAGCCGTGGAGGTCCGGCTCACCACCCGGGGCACCCGGCTGCTGGTCGAGGTCAGGAACGGCCCGCCGACCCGGCCGCCGGACACCGCGGCGGCCCTGCCCGGCGGCGGCCACGGCCTGGTCGGGCTGCGCGAGCGGGCCGTCCTGCTCGGCGGCAGCCTGGTCGCGGCGCCCACTCCGGAGGGCGGCTTCGTGGTCCGGGCCGAGCTGCCGGCCTCGGGGGAGTAGGGCCGGGGGTCAGCGGCAGTCGATCACGGCGGCGACAGCTCGTACGGCGAGGCCACCGGGAAGTAGTCGCGCAGGAACTCGGCCAGCACCCGGCTCTGCTCCTCCGCCGGGAGCTCCGGCCCGTCCCCGTCCGCCAGGCAGAAGGTGTCCGCCCAGCGGGACGCCAGCAGGTCCGCCAACTGCCCCAGCTGCTCGGCCCGGTCGGTCACCGCGTAGAAGTGCTCCAGCCGGGCGTCCACCGCCTGCCCGGCGGCGTGCGCGGCGTACAGCGCCAGGGTGACCGGGGGCAGGTCGGCGGAGCTCCGGAACACCGACCGGCCGGTCTCCGCCAGCCCGGCCGCGAACCGCTCGGCGGAGTCGGCGAGCAGCCGGCGGGAGAGCGGGTAGGGCGAGTGGCTGAGGATCTGCGGATAGGTCCGGCCGAAGGCCGCCAGCAGCGCGGCCCGGGCGTTCTTCTGCGCCGCGGTGTAGACGCTGTCCTCCTCGGTGCGCTCACCGGGCGGCACCGTCCTGCTGTTCCGGACGATCCTGGGCAGGCCGCTGCCCAGGAAGAAGGAGTGCGGCTGGACCGGGCGGCCGAGGAAGAGATCGTCGTTGAAGTAGAGGAAGTGCTCGGCCAGGCCCGGTATCCGGTGCAGCTGCGTCTCGATGGCGTGCGAGTTGAAGACCGGCAGCACGGCCGGGTCGGCGAACAGCTCCCGGTGCGGCACCACGGTGATCCCGGGGTGGGCGGTGTCGAGCCACGGCGGCACCTGGTCGTCGGTGACCAGGAAGATCTGCCGCACCCAGGGTGCGTAGGCGGCGATCGACCGCAGGCAGTACCGGAGTTCGTCGCGGTTGCGGTACCGGTGGTCGGCCGCGTCCAGCCGCAGTTCCGGGCCGGCCGTGGCCAGCGCCGCGGCCCGGCGGTGGCGCCATCCCGGGTCGCTGTCGTCCACCCAGGTGATCACGGCGTCGACCGGGAAGTCGACGTCCTTCGGAAAGGTACCGGCCAGCAACCCGAGCACCGGGATGTCGCGGCCCGCGATCCGCACCGGTCCCGAGGTCTCCATCGACGGCAGCCACCAGCCGTACGGCGTCTCGGCGATCGCGGCGACCGCGCCGGAGCCCTCGGCGTCCACGTCCCAGAACTCCAGGTCGCAGCCGTGGTCGGCGCCGTAGTACAGGGTCCGGCCGGTGGTCACGGTGGGGCGGAACACCCGCAGACCCTTGACCCGCTCGATCTCCGGCTCCTCCTGCGCCCCCTCCTCCGGCTCGGCCATGACCGCCTCGGTGGCCGCCACCGCCGCCAACAGACCGTCAGCCAGCGTCAGGCCCAACTCCTTGCCGTGGCCGAGCAGTTCGAAGTACACCGGCTGATCGGCGCAGGCTACGGCAAAGGCGTCCAGGACGGCCCTGCGGTCGCCCGGCCGGATCGCCAGCCGGTGCCGGTAGCCCGGGTCGGGCACCAGGGCGTACCCGACCCCCGCTCGGTCGAGCACCTCGGCCACCTCGGCCAGCCCGGCGTCGCGGGCCTGCCAGGAGAGCAGATCGTCCCGGACCCCGGCCAACCGGTCACCGTGCCGGACCAGCCCGGGGTGCAGTCCGAGCAGTCGCTCCTCCGCCGTCCGGACCGGATCGGGCACCTGCTCCGGCTCCGGCGTTGCGACGACCCGGACGGGCAGACGGCACAGCCGGCGCACCAGACGCCGCGCAGCACGGCCGGCCAGGACAGCAGCGGGCATGGGCAACTCCAGAGAGCGGGAGTCAGCAGGATGCCACCGCGATCTGGGAGAACCCTGAGGGCTCTCACGCCGAAAACTCATTGGCCGACCGGTGAACTCCCGGCGGCCGAGACCAAACAAGAAAGGGTGCCTCTCTTTCGAGAGGCACCCTTTGCTGGTGGGTTGTTCACAGAACTCGCTGACCAGGACGAAGAGTTGCCTGGTGGGAGGAGCCAACACAGGTTAAGGACTGCGCCTGGCACATGGATTCGTCCGGTTTGGTCAGCTGGCGAGCGCGTAGGTGGCTGGTCCGGTCTTCTGGGCCGGGCCGTCGGCGACACCTGCTGCGTCCGCGTCTACGGCACCACCCGCGCCCCAGCCTCGGCCGGAAGAAGCTCGCCAAGGACGTCCGCATCTGGCTCGACCAACTCCGCACCACCTGCCAGTGCTGCGCACGCGTCCTGGGCGTACTGCTTGGCGAGATCGCGCTTGCCTGCAAGCGCGCCGCCGGGAACTCGCCTCCCGCGCCGTCTGATCCCGCCCGGTTCCGGTTGTGCCCACAGGAGAGCGCCGGAAACGAGCAGGGCGGGCCGGAAACCATCGTCTCCAGTCCGCCCTGCTCTGTTGAGGTCAGCTCTGGCTGGACCACCGCTTCTCGTGGGCGGCGGCATTCGGCCCGGTACCGGTCCCGTCGTTCGGCACCTCATTGCCGAACGGATCGGCCGACCCGTCCATGAAGCCAGCCGCGTACATGACCGCCTGGGCCACCAACCGGGCCTCCTCGTACTCGAGAGCCTGGATTGAGTGGCGGAGCGGGTCGGTCGAGAGACCGGACAGGTTGGCGGCGGCGATGAGGACACCCTTGCTGGACTCACTGAGACCGTCTTGGAGAGACTCACAATCGGGCTGCCGCGGCTCCCAGAGCGTCTCCAGGGCAGGGGCGAAATCCACCACGGCGTACCAGCCGTCCGGCCCTTCCACCATCGGGACGAAGCCGTTGCCGATCAGCCAGTTGCGTAACTCCTCGACCTGGAAAACGAGCCACACGGCCGCCTCCACGGGGATCAGGCACGACGTCCCACGCATCACAAGCTCGTACAACCGCTCGCGGTCGCTCTCCGCGCACCTGGCCGAGGTCTACGGTGCGAGCGTGTCCACGGCCACCATCTCCACCATCACCGACAGCGTGATGGACGGGATGGCGGAATGGGCCAACCGCCCGCTGGACCGCGTCTATCCGGTCCTGTTCGTGGACGCGATCAACGTCAAGATCAGGGACGGGCACGTCGCCAACCGCCCGGTCTACGTCGTCATTCACGGACCTGAAGAACCGGGGCCTGGAGGACGTCCTGATGCTGGTCTGCGACGGGCTGAAGGGCCTGCCCGAAGCGGTGGAAGCCGTCTGGCCCCGGACAGTTGTCCAGACTTGCGTAGTTCATCTCCTGCGAAACAGCTTCCGCCACGCGGCCCGCCAGGACTGGGACAAGATCGCCAAGGCGCTCCGGCCCGTCTACACGGCCCCGAACGAAGCGGCCGCCACCGAGCGGTTCAGCGAGTTCCAGGAAGCCTGGGGCAAGAAGTACCCGGCGATCATCCGGCTCTGGGAGAACGCCTGGGCCGATTTCGTCCCCTTGCTCTCCTTCGACGTCGAGATCCGCAAGGTCATCTGCTCGACGAATGCGATCGAGAGCGTGAACACCCGGATCCGCAAAGCCGTCCGGGCCCGCGGGCACTTCCCCAACGAGACCGCGGCCATGAAGTGCGTCTACATGGCGCTCACGTCCCTGGATCCGACCGGCAAGGGCCGCAAGCGCTGGACCATTCGCTGGAAGGCACCCCTGAACGCCTTCCAGATCGCCTTCGAAGGCCGGCTCACCCCGGCCGCTTACTGACCCCAACAAAACTGGATCAGCCGTTTACTGGACACACCCCCAACTGAAGGGCCAGAACTCAACATTTTCAGCAGTCTTCTAGACGGTTAATCAGCCATCGCCGGTGAAGGACCGGATGTCATCCAGCGCATCCTCAGCACGCCCACCGAGAATTGGGTCAGCCAGTAGCTTTTTGAGAACTTTGGCCAATTCGCTACCGGCCGCCCCGTGAATCCGCGCAACATGGCCCATGCACGTGACCGCCAACGCTCTCAGCTGTGGCTCATTGCCGAACTCCACACAAGCGAGCAGGATTCCTTCAATCCGCGTGCGATCCGGCTCATCATAGGTCAGCTCCAGCAGTGCCCGGGACGAGATCGCAACATCTGCGCTCGCCAAACCGGACGCCATCTCACTGCGCCAGACGGCCAAGCGCTCGGCTTCGCCGCTCATGGAAGCTCGATATCTCCGTTTCGAATCCCTTTTTTTAGGGGCGAATTCACCTTGGCCATACCAGGATCCTTTCCAATATTAGTCCGCACATGGCCATGGTAGACCTCATTCACGCCACCCCTGACGGTACAGCCACAGGGGACCTCTGCGGTCCGATCGAGAATAACGGTGTCACCGTTCGACGGATCGACTCCCACACGACGCGGGGACGTTGGTTTTATTTGCACCGAATTATCCAGGGCGCCCTGCCTGTCCGCAGGCTCGGCACTATTCTCTCCGCGCGAGCTACCCTTCGCCTCCGCCTTGTGCTTCCCGCCTGCCTCATACACCTGCTCACCACAGTTGTGCACCAGCACAGGGATCTCGGCAGCGAGCACATAGTACGTGTGGAGTTTCGTGATCGTGAGTTTGAACGCCGACTGCGGCCCGGCCTGGCAGCTCCCCCGCGGAGGGGATGCTACGACCGCCGTAGCATTCATCGAAGAGCGCCAACATCGTGAGGAGCCCTGAGGCGCTTTCCACTACAGCCTCGGGCCGTCGCTGCACCCGACCTTGCAGGCCGGTAAGACACCGAGGGCCCCGCACGACGTGCGGGGCCCCCCTGGTGCGACTAGGAGGTCGCGTCGCGATCCTGGCCTCGAACTGCCATGAACTGGATCACTGGGCCATCTTCACTCGACTCAGAAGTGACCGAGAAATCGACCCCGGGAAATTCTTCTCGAAGTCTTATCCTCCAGCATCCCGCAATGGCTTGTGCCACTGCTATAGCAGCAGAGTGCTCTTCTCCAGAATCGCCGTGGTCGAACAGTCGCCAGAGGTTGAATCGATTGAGTGTCGACTCGATCCGTTCGCGATCACCACCGAGTTCAAGCCACCAGGACTCGAAAACGCTGGGATCAAAACTCCTCTCCCATAGGAAGCAGCCGTTGACTTCGATGAAAACCGGACAGAAGACCTCGGAGATCGAGATCCAATCCGCGAGAGAAAGTCTCTCGGACAAGAAATCGACAAAATCGGGTGAGCCCCCGTAATCCTCACTCCAGGCTCGCACGTCTGGATAGTCATTGGCTCTTATCTCACGGACCACTCGGATACTCCTCGGGACGCAGCGGGCGCGGCATCTTATCCCAGACCGGGAACTCCTTGCCTGCCGGGTTGGTGTTGATATGCATCTCGAGCGCGTGTGGAGCCGGAATTCCCGCGTGTGGCTTCGAAAGCGGATCGAGGTCGACCCGCTTGGCGAGCCTCCCCACGTCGTCGTACTCCGCGTAGGCAGTCACGGTGCCATCGGTCTTCTGACGGTAGACAACCTCGTTGGGCACCCCCTTGTTGTCGAACCGTCCACTGACTCGCCGGGCAGTGGAAAGGTCAAGCTGCTTAGACGCCGGGGTACAGGTGCAACTCGCCTCGTGGCCAGGCTCGGAGCCTCCGCAATTGTGGACGAGGACCGGTGCAGTCCCCGCCAGCACATAGTACGTGTGGAGGTTGGCGATGGTGAGGTCGTGTGTGACCGCGTTCCGGTGGTAGTTGCGGACGTCGGTGATGGTTGCTGTGCCACCGTCGAGGGTGTGGACCTTGTCGCCGGCGGTGAGGTCGTGGGCGTCGGTCCAGCGGGCGGTGGTGACGTTCCAGAAGGGGTGGTGCCAGGTGGTGGTGAGTGTGGTCTGCGGGTCTCCGTTCTGGTTGTGTCCGGTCTGGTCGTTCTTGATGGTCAGGTCGGTGAAGTCGTGGTCGTCGAGGGTGGTGATGGTGTTGACGACCGGTTCGGGCCGGGTGACTCCGGTCTGGGGGTCGGTGGCCGCGACGTTGTCGCCTTCTTGCAGCTGGTCGATGGCCTTGGTGGTGCCGTCGGCGAGCTGGACCTGGGTGCCGGGTAGGAAGCTGTGCAGTGGGCAGGACGAGGCGGAGTCGTCGGCCTTGGTGGTGGAGGGGCCGTCGGTTTTGGCTGGTGCGTCGTCGGCGGCCTTGGCGGCTGCTTGTTCTGCTTCGGCTGCTTCCTTCTCGGTTTTGCGGGCGATGCTGAGGGCGTTTTCGGCTTCCTTGGCGGTGCGTTCGGCGCCTCGGATGGCGCTGTAGGCCTTTTCGCCTTCCTTCCAGAGTTTGAAGGCCTTGATGCCGATCTTGACGGCCTTGAAGACCTTGGCCCAGGGGACGAAGTTGAGGGCGGTGTTGACGCAGCCCATGACGTCGCCCTTGGTGAAGCAGTCGCGGGCGTCGTTGAAGCCGATCAGGTCGCCGACGACGTCGACGATCTTGCTGATGAGTTCCTCGCGCTGCTGCTTGGCCTTGGCGAGGGCTTCGTCGGCGGCCTGCTTCTGGCGCAGGGCCTGTTCGGCTGCCGCTTGCTTGGCGGAGTGGTCGGTGCTGGTGGTGGGAGTGCTGGTGCCGGAGCTGCCGCTACCGCCGCCACCGCCACCACCGCCTTCGGCCTTGAGGAGCGCGGCGGGGGACCAGCATCGTCCGTTGTCGTCGGGGATGCAGGTGCCGGAGGCGTCCTCGTGGTCGATGGGGTTGTTGTTGGCGTAGGCGTAGCCGTTCCAGGACTGTGGGTCGCCTTCGTTGAAGATCGGGTCGACGGACAGGAATCGGCCGGTCTTCGGGTCGTATTGTCGGGCACCGAGGTTGGTGAATCCGGTGCCTTCGATGGTGCCGCCGACGAAGCCCTTGTCGCCGGCCCAGACGCCGTTGCCGGGCTGGGTGCCGCGCGGGTTGCCGAACGGGTCGGTGGGGCGCCGGACCACGGTCAGGGTCGCGGCGTCCATCTGGACGCCGTTGGTGCCGTGGGGGTCGGAGGCCTGGATGTAGAGCTTGCCGCCGCCGGGCGCGGTGGTGCGGGTGACGGTCAGGCCGCCGGGGGCGCCGTAGTAGCGGGTGTTGGACAGGGCGTGGGTGTTGGTGTCGAGGGTGACCTCGTCCGTGCCCAGGTTGATGGTGACCTTGCCGGTGCTGCGCCGGATGAGCTGGTTGCCGTCCGCGCCGTAGACGTAGGTGGTGTCACCGGAGGTGCCGGTGTCGTGGACCTTGGCGAGGTTGCCCTCGGTGTCCCAGGTCAGGGTCTTGGTGCCGGCCGTGTCGGTGATCGAGGTGGTGTTGCCGGCCTCGTCGTAGGTGGACGTGGCGACGGTGCTGGTGCCGTTGACCGTGGTCTTGGAGGTCAGCAGCGCGTGCGGACCGCCTGTGCCGACACCGTCACTGGTCTTGGTGTTGGGACCGGTCGCGAAGGTCTGGTCGACCGTCTTGTCCTTGGTCGTCAGACCGGCGGTGTCGTGCTGGACGAGCTTCTTGCGGTTGCCGGTGAGGTCGTGGGTGTAGGACTGCCAGTACGGTGCGGGTCCGCCGATCCGCGCGGTCGCGGTGGCGGCGGTCGGCTCGACCGGGTTGGTGCAGCCGCCGATACCCGGCACCGACGGTGCGGCGGCGACGGTGGTGGTGCCCTTGTCCGTCCAGGCTGCGGACAGGCGGCCGAGGTAGTCGTAGGTGAAGCACTGCAGGTCGGTGTTGGTGCCGTCCTGCACGGTCTTCACCGAGGTGATGGAACCGGCCTTGTTGTAGGTGTAGTTGGCCAGGTCGACGTGGGTCGTGGTCGCGGTCTGCTTGTCAAGGGTGGACTGCGTGACCCGGCCGGTGGCCGCGTCGATGAGCTGGGTGGAGACGACCTGCTTTCCGGACTCACCGACCGTGGTGCGGGTCGGGCGGCCGAACGCGTCGTACTGCATGTCCTGGACGTAGTAGTCCAGGCCGCTGGATGTGGTGAAGTTGCCGTCCACGTCGTAGGAGTTGCCGACGGTCTCCTCTGCCAGACCGGCCAGCGCCGGCATGGTCAGGTACTCCGGCAGGCCCAGCACCGGGGTGTAGGCGGTGGACCAGTTGTAGGTGCCGGCCAGCTCCGCCTCGCCTGTGACGGACGGGATCGTCATCGACGTACCGGTCGGCCGGTAGCCGATGTCGTAACCGGTCACCTTGCTGGTGTAGGCCAGACGCGGCGTGCCGTTCACGTAGCGGGTGGAGGAGTCCGGCTTGCCCTTGGCGAGGGTGTCGTACGCCCAAGCGGCGGTCTGCTTGCTGGTGTCGGTGGTGTTGGTGCCGTCGAACTGTCCGGTCTTGCGGCCGAGCAGGTCGTAGGTGAAGCTCGTCGACTTGCCGCGCGCGTCCGTCACCGAGGCGACGTGCCCGGCCTGGTCGTAGACGCTGGTCGAGGTGCCGACGTCCGGGTCGGTGCTGCTGACCGTCTGCCCCAGCAGGTCGTAGCTGTACGTCCACTGGTGCGGCGGGTTCGAGGAGTCCTTGCGCCAGGTCGGCTTGCCCGCGACGTCGTACCCGTACGTCGTCGCATCGTATGCCCCGGTCGGGGTGTTGGCCTTGTACTGGCGCGTCTCGACGGCGGCACCGGTGGCGTCGGTGATCACCGTGGTCGCGTACCCGCCGGTCGGCGGAGTCGTGTCGGTCCGCTCGGCGCCCGCGTAGGCGACCGACGTACGCCACTGCTCCTGCGCGTACGACATGAACTTGCTGGCCGTCACCCGGCCCAGTCCGTCGTACTCGTTCCACGTCTGCGAGGGGACCTGCGAGTCCTGCGGCAGGAACACCGTCGAGATCGGGCCCGAGGCACCGTTGTAGTACGACGGCGTCGACTTGATCTGCCAGCCGTGCGAGTCGAACACCGCCTCCGAGATCAGCCGGCCGACCTGCCCGTAGGCGGGCATCGCCTGCGACTGCCGCACCCGGCCCAGACCGTCATAGATCTGGATGCTCTTGGCGTAGGTGCCGTCCTCGCGCAGGCTCTCGCTGGTGACGATCGACGGTGAGGCGGTGCCGTTCAGCGCGTACGTGAACTTGCGGTTCGGCGTCTGCGTGCCGTCGGTCGCCGCCGGGTCGCGGCCAGGCAGCCACACTCCGGTCAGCCGGCCGAGCGCGTCGTACGCCTCCCGCGTGATGCGGCCGTTCTCGTCCACAGCCTTGGTCGGGACACCGCGCCCCGGGTCCATGTACGTGGTCGACTTCCAGCCCAGCGGGTTGGTCACGTCCAGCTGCGAGGGCAGTTCACCGGTCGCCGGTGTGTACACCGTCGTGGTGGTCGCCCCGTTCGGGTGGCCGGTGTCCTTGCGGTTCGGGTCCGTGGTCGAGACCTGACGGCCGTACGTGTCGAACGAGGCCTGAGCGGTGATCCGGTAGTTCGGCGCGTTGTTCGCGCCGTAGGACTCCAGCACCCGGGTCTCGGTCTGGTTCGCCTCCGTACCGATCGACTGCAGCGGCTGGCCGTCGTAGTAGGTCAGCGCGTCGGCGATGGTGTTCGCCGCGGTCGGCGTCTGATCGCACGCACCTGCCAGGGTCAGGATCCGGTACGGCATCTCCATCAGGATCGCGTTCGCACCCGACGCGTAGCTGGTGGTGGTGCACTGGCGCTGCGGCAGACCCGGCAGCGAGGTGTCACCCAGCACGTCCACCGTCACCGAGCGGCCCGCGTGGTCCTCGTCGTAGGTGGCGTTGCGTTCGGTCGTCCGCCAGGTCGTGCCGTCCGACAGCAGCGAACGGGTCTTGACCTGCGCGGTGTTGATGTACCTGGCGGTCACCTTCGGCAGGCTGCCGGCCTGCGTGTGCGTTGCGGTGATCTTGGAGAGCCACGGCGTGGTCAGCTCACCTCCGACGACCTTCGCGCCCGCGGCGTCGGATTCGAAGTTCTGCGTCTCGCGGACGAAACCGGCCAGCTCCTCGACATCGGTGATCGAGCCGCCCCATGTGTCGGAGACCTGCCCGCCCATCCCGCGCAGGAACGTCGCCACGGACTTGGTCTTCGCACCGTCCGACCCGCTACCGGTGGTCGTGGCGACCGTCTGGTAGCCGCGGAAGTTGTCGTACGTGCGGGTGTCGTCGTCCGCGAACTCCGACTCGTTGCGGTGCCACGCGGCCCCGCCACCGTAGGTGTACTCCGTCTGCTTGGCGACCGTGCCCGACGTGACCAGCGACTCCTCGCTCACCGAGGACACCAGGACCTTGTGGAACCAGTCGTCGACCGGCTTCGTACCGGCCGGGGAGCCCGGCGGCACCCACTTCACCGGCATGCAGGCCATCGTGTTCGACGACTCCGAGGCCGGCATCGTCCCCGCCGTGCGCGAGCACTCCACCGCCCGGTAGCGGATGTTGATCCGCCCGCCCGTCTCGGTGGTGATCTCCGACATGCGCGGCCGGTTGAACTGCGGTGCCGCCGGCACCAGACCGTCCACCCGGTTCGCCATCTGCATCGCCTTGAACGACACCGCCGGCAGCGAGATGCCGCTCTGGCCGTTCTTGCCGGTGCGCTGGATCGAGTTCAGCCACAGCGTCGGCGACGTGCCGTCACCCGGGTCCGAGAACACATGGTTGAGTGCCCACGTGTCCACCACCCGTGCCGCACCGCCCACATACACGGTGGTCTCGACCTTCGTCAGGCGCTTCGACGTCCAGAACGACGGCCCGTAGTTCGTGCAGGTGCCCGTCGATTCGCACGCCTGGTCCAACGGCGTGTCCGGCCAGTACGACTGGTTCGCCACCACACGCTGAGCCGACGTGCACGTGATCGACCCCGACGCGAAGCACCGCTCCGCAGTCGTGAAGTTGATCTTCGAGGCGGGGTTGCCCGCGCCCTTGGAGGCAATCTGGTCCGCGAGGCGCAGACCGTACTGGATCTCCGAGACGGTCGAGTAGCGCTCGTAGTACGTCAGCGTTCCGGTGCCGTTGTTCTGGCCGCCGCCACGGGAGTAGTAGTTCCCCTCCTTCGCGTACTTGTACTTGATCAGGTTGCCGTGCAGATCCACGATGTAGTCGAGGTTCCACTGCCAGCCCATGAAGCAGTTCGACGCCAGGCCTGCCGAGGAGCTGTAGCACGGATCCCCCGCATGCGGGTGGTACACCGACACCCGGTTCACCGAGTTCGTCGCCGCGTCCGTGCCGTCGCCGCCCGGAATGTGGTTGGCGCCGAAGTAGTACTGCGTGCCGTCCGAGGTGGTGACCTTGAAGCCCTCACCGTTCCAGGCGCCGTTGTTCAGCCCCGTCAGCGGCGTGACCTGCGTACCGTCGTCACCCTGAAGCCGCAGCCCACCGGTCGTGTCGTCCTTGACGACCATGCCCGAGTGACCCGCCAGGTTCAGCTGCAGCGACTGACCCGCCCAGCACTCGTCGCCCGACATGTCGATGCCCGACTTGGCACACGGCTTGTAGGAGCGCGAGATCGAACCCGCCGAGTAGTCCCAGCCGTCACCGACCCACGAGGACTGCGAGTTGTTCGCGGCCGTCCGGCCGTCCACCGACGACGAGTCGTAGCCCAGCATCACGCTCGGCGCCGAACCGCCCACCGACGTCGGCATGTCGAACGTGTACGAGTACGTGAAGTTGCCCGAGTTCGAACCCGCACTCCACTGCGCGGACGGACCGATCGGTGACGCCGAGAACGAACCCATCGAGCCCGACGGCGCCGCCTGCGCGGCCAGCACCATCGCACCCGACGACGTCGCCGCCGTCTGCTCCACGAACGCGGCCTGGACGACCGCACCGGTGCCGGACTTGGCCACCGCGTTGGTGGTCTGCGTGCCATCGGCTGAGGCCTGGGGCAGCTGCACGTCCGCCGTCAGCCGGCCCGAACCCGTATCCAGCGAGGACGGCACCAGCGTGCTCTTGCGGCACTCCGGCTTGTCCGGCGTGGTCAGCGCACACGCCGGGAGCTGCACCAGGCGCGCGCGGTCCGACCACGGCGCGGATCCGGTCAGCGCCTTCACATCCAGAGATACCTGAAGCGGATGGCCGGCCTGCGCCGAGCCACCCGCTCCCTCCAGCTTCACCACCGGACCCGACGACCCGGCGGCCTGCGAGTTCGCCGCATCCAGCACGTCGACCCTGATCGACGGCGTGCCTGCGGCCGAGTCCTTCGCGCCACCGCGGTCGGACAGGAACACCGGCAGGTCGCCGGCCTGCACCTGCGCGTGCCCGCCCGAAGCCGGAGCCGCACCACCCGAAGACTTCCGCGCCGCCAACTGCTCCGGCGACACCCCGGTCACGGCGACCGTCGCAGACCCGGACTTCACCGCAGCCGGCGTGGAGGGCTTCCACTCCCGCGGAACACCGCCCCCGCCACTGCCGCCGGTCTTGTCCTCCGACCGGCCCTGCACCGACTTCGTCTTCTCCAACGGCGTGTTCGGCGGAGTCCACACCTTCGGCGTCTTCCCGGCGAACGCCGGCGGTGCCACCAACAACGACGCCAACACAGCTACGAGCGTCAACAACCCCACCCCGCGCGTCTGGCCTCTCAGCCAACGCCAGAGCGGGGAGCGCATGCGCCAAGCCCCCACAGATAACTCCCTAGTAAATGGAAGAAAACGCACAAAAGACGTCCCGACACCAATCGGGACGCCCTCTCAACCTGTGCATTAGTCGACACAGAAACTAGAGAACATCGCTCACTCGCCACCACCCTTCACCAGGTAACTTAACCATCCCGTGACCGATCATCATCACCAAATCCACCCAACAACGGACAACCGTCCGGAACCTGCGAATAACTGCGCCCCGCCACCCGCAAAGGGGCAACGGGGTGCAGTTGGATCGAGGGCTCAACAGGCCCTCGGACGGTGCTGTTCAGTTGCCAGAGGACGGCAAGAGCACATTTACGGCGTTCTTGACCGATTTATGCCGCCCTGGCGGCGGGGCGCCGGCTGCGGATTTCATCTGGGCGTCCCCAGTCGATTGGCATGGGCCGTCAGCTTCCGGTGTCGACGCAGGGGTTCCGTCTGGTAAGTCCGGACTTCACCCCTCCGAGGCGAACACAGAACCGGGCATGTTGGCTCTTGTCGCCCTCTCAGGCGACGACGCCGGTGGTCCGCCAGCGCTGTGCGTACGACTGGTTGCAGTCGTAGATCCACAGCTGGGTGCCGTTGGCGGTGTTGCCGTTCGGGATGTCGAGGCACTTGTTGGAGTTGGGGTTGTAGAGCGAACCGTCCGGACGGACGACCCACTGCTGCGACGGGCCGCCGTGGCAGGTCCACAGCTGAACCTTCGTGGTGTTGACGGTTCCTGCGCCGTTGACGTCGAGGCAGCGGGTCTTGAGCTTGATCGTGCCGTTCGACTGGGCAGTCGCGTTCTGGGTGGTGGTGCCGTTGCAGTCGTAGACCTGGATCGCGGTGCCATCGGCGTCCGTGCCTCCGGCGACATCGACGCACTTGTTGGTGGTGAGGCTGACGCCGACGTTGGCTGAGACGTCCGCGACGATCGCGCCGGTGGTGCTGGCCGCGTCGGTCGGGAAGTCGTACACGACGATGTCGCTGACGCTGCCGTTGAAGGACGAGACGTAGGCGCCGGCGTTCTGGTAGTTGCCGACGACCAGCTGGCCGTTGACGCCGAACTTGCCGCTGTGGATGGCGCTTCCGGCGAGGGTGCCGTTGACGTACAGCGTCATCACGGCGGTGCCGGCGTTGTAGCTGACGGTCAGGCGGTCCCAGCGGTCCTTCTGGAAGCGGGCGGCGTTGGTGGCGCTCGACGAGGTCATGTCGTAGTTCCAGCTCGCGTTATCGCTGGTCGCGAGGGCGAAGTGCCAGTTGCCGTCCTTGTCGGGCCAGAGGATGAAGCCGCTGGAGGCGGTGCCCTTGGTCGAGAGGACCGGGCCCTGCAGGCTGCCGTCGGCGTTGCTCGGCTTTGCCCAGACGGTGGCGGTGAAGGACTTGTTGGTGTCGACCGTGAACTTGGAGTTGGCGGCCGGATAGTCGATCACCGAGCCGGGGTCCGGATCGGCCGACGTGGCCTTGCCGGCGAAGTGCGCAACCACGGTGCTCTTGCCGTTCACGGTCTCGGTCGGGAAGGTGACCGGGGCGCTCGGCGTCGGGTTGTACTTGCTGTAGACGTCCCAGACCGTGGCGTTGTCCAGCTTGAACCGGTCGACAAAACGACGGGTGTCGCCCTGGTCGGCGGCGGTGCTGCTGAAGCTGGTCACGGCGGTGGCGGAGGTGCCGCCGGTGGTGACGCCGGGCCAGACCTTCAGGTGGTTGGCGCTGTCGATGGTCCAGAGGTCGGTGGTGCCGTCCTTGTTGGCGTCACCGCTGGAGCCGATCCTGGGGTAGGTGGTGGTGGTGAACTTCTTGGTGCCGACGACGCGGGCGTTGGTCAGCGGGTCGGTCAGGTTGGTGAGGTCCAGGGTGCGGTCGGCCTTGAGCTTGAGGTCGTAGGCGCGGATGGTGCCATCGGACTTGTCACGCGTCCACAGGGTCGGCAGGGAGTAGCCGGTCGTGGTCTGGTCGGCGTTGGTGACGGTGATCAGGCCGGCGGCGACGCCCGGGTTGATCAGCTCGTAGTTGTCCCAGTTGGCGGAGGAGACCTTCACCGCCGGGGCGTCGAGGTGGTTGGTGGTGTTGGGGCGGTAGAGCCAGAGGTTTCCGCTTTCGACGGTGAGGACCGCGGTCTGGTTCTTCCGGACGATGCCGTCACTGGTCTTGAGGCCGACCGTGGGCGCGCCGAACGCCACGACCTGGGTGAGGTTCGACCAGTTGGCGGTCCAACCCGCGGGGGCCGGAGTGACGGCGTTGCCGTTGAGGTCGGCCCAGGTGCCCGGCTTCGCGAGCGACTGGGGCGACTTGAAGGTGCCGTTGCCCTGGTTCTCGTACAGGTAGAGGTTGTTGGCCAGAGGCGCGCCCGCGACGACCGCGTTGGTCCAGACGAACGAGTCGTCGACCGCCATCGAACGCAGGGCGCCGCGATGGGTGGTCTTGACGGTGAGGCCGCCTGCCGGGTCGTCCTTCCAGGTGCTGCTGCCGGGCGCGAGGCCGAGCGGGGCCGCCTGGGCGGTGGTGGCGTCGTTGTCCAGCGTCATGACGCGGAGGTTGCCCAGGTCGTCGGGGAGCAGGATGTCGCCGCGGCCGTCGCTGGTCAGGTCACCGGGGGTGCCGGTGCCGATAGCCGGGTCCCAGGGGGCGTAGAAGGTGTAGGGCAGCGGCTGGCTGTAGTTGCCGGCCACGTCCATCGCCTGCACGAAGACGGTGTTGGTGCCCCAGAGCGTCGGCTTGAAGTCGAAGGTGCCGTTGGCGCTCTTGACGATGCCGCCATTGGCGTCGCTCGCGTCGTTGCAGGTCCAGCCAGTGACGGCGGTCGGGTTGGTGCTCCAGCGGATGCAGGCCACACCGGAGGCGTTGAGGCCGCTCGCCGGGGCCGGGTCAGTGCCCGTGACGGTGAAGGTACCCGTCTCCCGGACCTTCTTGGCCGGGGTGGCGTTGAGCGTGCCGCTGGCCGGGAAGTCGGTGGACGTGATGCTCACCTGCGGCGGGGTCTTGTCGACGCGGAAGTAGCACCACGGGGTGTCACCGGAGTTCAGCGAACCGTCGGTGGCATTGGCGGTCCAGCCGTACTGGTGGCCGTCGGTCAGGTTACCCACCGAGACGGTGACGGAGCCGTAGCTGCCGGTCCAGCCGGTCTGCGGAAACAGGCTCCAACTGCCGTTGTTGTCGTCCCAGACGTGGAACGTGGTGTTCAGGCCAGCACCGATCGGCGACCAGTTGCTGGCGTTGAGGTAGACGTACTGGTTGGCGCCCACCCAGCCAGGCGCGTACCAGGCGCTACCGCCCGGGGTCACGCAGTCGTTGTGCTGGGTGCCGAAGGCCGGGTCGTTGATGTAGCCCGGGGCCGGCGTGGTACGCGGGGACCAGATGGTCGGCGCGATGTCGTAGTACGTGACGACGTGCGGATTGGCGCCGAGGTGGTGGCGCAGCAGCTTGTCGTACTCGTTCTCGGCCGAGAACCCGATGGTCCAGTTCGGGATCCTCTCGTTGACGATCTTCTGCATCCACCACGCGACGTCGTACGCCATCGTGCCGGTGCCGGTGATGTCGTAGTTCCCGGCCCAGGTGCAGCCGACCATCTTGCCGTTGGTGCCGCAGGGCTGGTTGTTCCAGGTGGTGGTGCCCTGGAAGGCCGGCGCGCTGTAGACGTTGATGGTCGACTTGGTGCCCGGCGAGGCGGCGCCGGTCACGTCGACGTACAGGGTGGAGCGGTTGATCTTGGCCGTGCCGTGGCCGTCGCCCTCGAAGAGGCCGGACGGCGTGGAGAGCTGGTAGTACGAGCGGTAGCGGCCGTAGCCGGTGCAGTCGGAGTAGCCGCAGTAGCCGACACCCAGGTCGTTCAGGGTGTTGACGTTGGCGGTGTCCGGGTGGTTCTCCTGGACCTGGGCGTTGACCTGGCGGCCGTTGTCGACGCTGGCCTCGGGGTCGAGGTACCAGGGGCCGGTGCCCTTGCCGAAGGTGGTCGGGTCCGGGGTGAGGACCAGTTCGGAGTCGGAGGCGGCGACCTTCATGGCGGAGACCGTGGCGCCGGCGCCGGGCTGCTTGGTGGTCGACGTGTCAGCCTCGGCCTGCTGGTCGACGGCGCCCGGCGCGGCGAAGAGGGACTTCGGCGCGCCCTGCCCCGACTCGACGACCGGGGATGGGGCCGGGGTCGGGGTGGAGTCCCACTGGAACGGGGTCGGGGCGTGGACCCGCACCTTGCCCTTGTCGTCGGTGAGCGAGACGTTGCCCGCGGCGTCCGTGGCGACCTTCAGACCGGTGGTCTGCAGCGGGAAGTGCAGGGTCGCCAGCCGCGGGTCGGCGGCGGCCTGCGGGGTCTTGACGACGATCACGTCGCGCCAGCCGCCGTCCGGGCGGGCAGTGACCTCGAGGTCGACGTCGGGGAGCACCGAGGCGTAGGTGGCGGTGGAGCCGCTCAGCGTCGGCTTGGGGAGGGCGAACGGCGCGCCGATCGAGAGCTTCTTGCCCTCGGCGGTGGTGATGGTGGCGAGCGGGCCGGTGCCGCCGCCGGAGAGGACCAGGTCAGAACCGGTCAGCGCCGGGGTGACCGTGCCGTCGGCGCCTGCCCTCAGCGTGGCGTCAAGCGTCTCCCACGTGCCGTTGCGCTTGGTGCGCACATCCTGGGCACGCGCGTCGGAGGAGAGCGTGTGCCCGTCCGGGTCGGCGAAGGTCTCGGTCGTCTCGGTGGTGAGCGCGTCGATGGCCACCGGCTTGCCGGTGGTCGCGGCCTTCGCGAAGGCGTCGCGAATCGCCTTGGTCTTCGCGGAGTCGGCTGGCTTCTCCGCCTCCGCCGAGGTGTTGGTACCGGTGCTCGGGGTCGGCATCGGCGTGGCGAGGGCCCAGGCGACGGGCGAGGACAGGGCTGCGAGGACGAGCGCGGTGGCCGCTGCCACCGTCGCCCGCCCGACTATGCCCCGGTCACTGCGAGAGGGCCGGTGAAGGCCTCTCGGTGAGGTCGTTTCGGACATTGCTTGTGCGGTTCCCTCCGACAGGGCTGCCACTTTCGGGCAGGCGTTCGGTCAGGAACGATGCAGCCTTGGTGAAGAAGGGGTCAAGCCGCATAGACGGATTGTCCGACGTTGTCCGAAATGGTCACGACAGGGCATGGATGATATGTCATCAAAATGTCGATGGAAGGGGATCTGTAGTCTTCTGCCTGCGGTGTTATGAAATCCGTGAACGCACCATGAACCCATTACGAACGCAGTCGGCGTACAGGCGTGCACTACACCGACAGATCATGCAACTGGCCGCGCTGTTTCATAGCGATGGCCTACTGAGTGCGTGCCCGTGATGTCGCTTTCGCCGGTTCCTGGAGACAGAGTCAGGTAGGGCTGCGCGTCGGCTGTTGTGCCGAGGACACCGGGTTCCACGGGCCCGGAGACTGCGGGCGTCCTCCTCTTGATCGTCGAGGGCAGTCGGTCAATCCGGACTGGTGCCCTTGGTCGACGCGGACAGTGAGGCGGGCGGCGCAGGTCTCGAGTCGACCGCGCAGGACGACGCGGACGGCGGCTGCCTGGTTGACCGGGGGTACGCCTGGGTGATGTTGTCGATGAGCCTGGTGGTGTCGGCTCCGGAGCGTCGCATGTCCGTCAGGACGGGGCTGTGCGTGTACTCGGCCCGGGTGATCTGTCTCCACACCAGCACCGTCGCCGTCAGCCGCCCGTCCTCCCCGGCCATCCGGGAGAACCGCGGGCCCAGATCGTCGAACAGTTCGACCCGGTGGCCGGCGGGCATCTGCCAGTAGGCGAGCACCGATCGGCGCCGCTCGTAGTCGGTGCGGGCTTCGTCTTCGTACAGGAGGCGGGCGATGTTCTCGACCCGGGTCTCGAACTCATGCCACAGGGTGCCGGCCGCCATCTGGGGGCGGAGCTTGTTCATGGTGCTCATCGCCTTCTCGGGCGGGCCGCCGAACCGGCGGGCACACTGGGGGCAGGAGCCGCCGACCGCCATCTCGGCGAGTTTGAGGCTGGCGGCCCGGCACAGGTGCGTGTCCGCGTCGGTCCTGTCCGGCGAGTACATCGAGTTGCCACTCCCACGTGAACCCCAGAGTGCCACTGGACGCCTCTCCTGCGGATGTCGAGGAGTGCCTGGGGAATCCGAGCGGGAACACGCCCTGCGTGGATACGGCCCGGACCGGTGCGGAGATGCTCCTACCGAGGTGATCAGGGCTGTGAGCTGCGGCTTGTCTAACTGCCGCCTGTCAGGTCCCGTTCCTGACGGGGGAGTTGAGGCACTACCTTCCTTCACTCCCTGGGGTGGATTTGTGACCCTGAGTTAGGAGCCCGGGGTTCAAGGTCACTAAGGTCACCTGCTGTGGCTTCCATGGTTTCTTGGGCCGAGGCCCTCACCCACCATTCCCCACCCGGTCTCCTCGCCTTGCTGGAGCGGGAGCGGAAGGCTGCCGAGGAGCGGGTCCGCACCCTCGGCGCGATGATCGACACCGTCCGCGAGGTCGTGGACAGCGAACCGTTGTGGCGCACGATCACCCTTCCCGGACCACTCTCCGCTCCCACCTCACCGATGTCCGCGGCCGCCGAAGCCCCCGAACCCGCTGCGGCCGGCGGTACGGCGTACGGGCCGGAGCGGACCCCAGGAGACGGAGTGCTTCCCCTGCCAGGAGTCGAGACCGCTGGCGCTCCGCATGGCGACGACCGTGCCGAGCGGCTGGCGGCGCAGGCCGACCACGCCCTTGGCGCCATGGCGGGCACCGGACTCGGCGGGTTCTCCCCGGAGGGCGAGGACACGGTGGCCGGGCAGCCGACCAAGCGGGAGCGGGTGATCGCGTTGATGCTGGACGCGCCGAACCGCTGGTGGTCGGCGCTGGACCTGTGCGCCAAGTTGGGCATCCCCGGCCAGCGCCGCATCCGACCCGCGCTCAACACGATGATCCGCAACGGTGAGCTGGTGCGACGCAAGGAACCGGGCAAGAAGCACGTCTACTACCGGCTGGCCCCGCAGAGCGCCGAGGGGGTCCAGGTGAGCGGGTAGCCGCACAAAAGCAGGCAGGTCCGGGATAGAGCCCCGGACCTGCCCCAAATTGCAACCTTCACCGAAGAGAAGTGGTTTCCATCAGGGTCAAGTCGCCCTGCGAGCTTAGCAATCCGCGCCACCGCGGATCGCTCGCCGGCCGCGACTGTCACCCGAACGTGTGCCCCAGTCCGGGGCATTGGACGGTTCGCGGTCTTGTGTGCTCATTTCACGACCGGTCATGGTCGTTTGACGACGCGTCACGCGTCAGTTCACCCCTGTCTGATCTGCGGGGCCGCAGTGGCGGCACGGCCACAGGCCGACCTGGAGTCCGTCCTCCAGGCGGGCGACCGCGCCGAAGTCCGGCAGGACCGTGCCACGCAGGGTGCGCTCCACGGTGCGGCGGTTGACGCCGATCGTCTTCTCGATCTTCAGCGGGTTCAGGCCCCGTTCGGCTATCACGCGCTTGAGACGCTGCGCGAAGATCTGCCCGTACCGGGCGCTGACCGGGGCGTCCTCCCGCAGCCGGCCCTCGGGCCAGACTCCGTGGACCAGGTAGAGAGCGGGGGCTTCATCGCGTTGACTGCGCGGCATGGCCCCACCGTAGCCGGGACCGCCACAGGCCCAGGTGTGCCTGAGATCACATCCCGGCCTTTCGCGTTCGCCTCACCCGTGACAGCAACCCTTCTCAATGATGGTCTTGTAAGACCACTTCGAGTGTGGGAGGGCCGGTACGGGTGCCGCGGGACCTGGTCATGGGCGGGCGCGTGGTGAGCACCGTCGCTTCCGCGATCGCCGCGTACGAGCCCAAGAAACTGACCGGCGACCAGTGGCAGGAGGTCGCCGCGCTGACGCGGGCCACCGTCACCGCGTTCCGTCCGGACTCGCCCTGGGCGGCGGTCCAGCACATGACCACCGTGGCCCACTTCTGCGCCTGGGCCTGCTCGGTGTTCCTGCCCCTGGACACCGAGGCGCTGTTCCACCCCGACGTGGTGGACCGCTACGTCGCCACTGGCATGCCTCACCTCAAGGACACCTCCCGCGGCACGCACCGCTCGCGCCTGACCTCCGTCGCCCGCGCCGTCACCCGCCGCGCCCCCTGGCCACCAGAGCCCGAGACGATCTCCCGCAACCGGCTCTCCCCTCCCTACACCGGCCCCGAGGTCGCCGGGCTCCTGGCCTCGGCCCGGCAGCAGAAGACCCCGCGCCGCCGCCGGGCCGCCCTTGGACTGCTCGGCGGCGGCCTGGGCGCCGGACTCATCGGCGGCGAGCACCTCGTCTTCACCGGCGCGAACGTGACCACCACCGCGGCCGGCGTCACCGTGATCGCCCTGGCGGGCAGCAGACCACGCGAGATCCCGGTCCTGTCCGCCTACGCGCCCCTGGTACGCACCCTCGCCCGCCGCTACCCGGACGAACCCCTGGTCGGACCGGTCCTGGCGACCGGAAAGAACCGGCTCGGCAACCTCGCCGCCAGCATCGAGATCCCCTCCCGCCTACCCGCTCTGAGCACCTCCAGGCTGCGGACCACCTGGCTGGTCACCCACCTCGACGCCGGCACCCCGCTGCCCGAACTCCTGACCGCAGCCGGGCTGAACTCCACCGGCAGCCTCATCGACCTCATCCCCCACACCACCCCGCTCCCCAAGCAGCAAGCCGCCCTGCGCCTCGCCCAGGCGCTCACCCAGCCGCCGACCGGCCAGCGGTGAACCCCACCGGCTCCACGGGCGAACCCAAACCCCTGCCCCGCCACCGCGCGGTGCGGCCGATAAGCGAGAGTCAGCTGCTGCGGCGCGCCCAGCACCTCATCGACGCCAGCGGGCTGCTGCCCGCCGCCGAGGCGATCCTGCACGCCCCCACCGGAACCCCGCGCCTCTTCCCGGCCCGCGCCCTGCTCACCGGCCTGGCCCTGCACGCCCTACGGCAGGAGGAGATGCACCTGACCAAGGTCACCGCCACCCTCTCCCAACTCTCCCCATCGGCCCAACAGGCCCTGGGACTAGCCGACTTGGGCGACGAAGGGGTCAGCTACCGGATGGTCTGGCACGCCTACGACAGGCTCGTCACCGCTCTGGAGACAGGCACCCTCACCGTTCCGCACAACCACCCCGGGCCCTTTGCCGACTACCGGACCGGAGAGCTCCTCTGCCCCCGGGACTGCCCGCAGGCCACGATCACCCCGGACGCCTTCCAGCAGCGCCTCCTCGCCGCCTCCATCCCCGCGGGCGTGACCTTGTCCTCCTCGGTCGCGATCGACTCCACCGACTACGAGACCTGGGCCCGCCGCCGCTCCTGGTCCACTACGCCCGACGTCGACCCCGACCACCTTCCCACCGAACCCCGCAAGAAGAGCAGCGGCAAAGACGGCAAGGACGGGAAGCGGGACCGCCACCCGGCCAACGAGCCCGGCTGGCCGCGCACCGGCCACGACGGCCGGGCCCAGAACACCCTGGACCGCGACGCCCGCGACGGCTACCGCTCCGGCACCAACCTCACCCCGGGCGGAATCTTCTGCGGACACGACCTCCACCTGGCCGTCAACGCCCGCACCCTCGGCGCCGAAGAGGTCCCCTTCCTCATCCGCGGCATGCGCCTGTCCCCAGCCGGATCCCACAAGGGCCAAGCCGGACTCGCCACCCTCGACCAGACCCGACAACATGACGCCTCCCGCGCCCAGCAACCCGCCGTACGGGACGTACTGATCGACCGGGGCTACTCCTACTGCACCCCCAGAAGCCGGGCCCACCCCGTGCGCCTGCGCGGCATCGAGCCCGTCTTCGACCTGCACCCCAACCAGCGCGGAACCCACCCCGGCCCCGTCGCCGGCACCGTCGTCATCGACGGCACCGTGTTCACCGACGCCCTCCCCGAGCAACTGCACGACCTGCCCGGATTCCGCATCGGCATGCCCAGAGAAGAGAAACTGGCTCTGCACGCCCGCTACGACCAGCGCGCGGTCTACGCCTTCACCCCGCACAGCGCCCGCGACAGCGACGGCTACCAGCGCCTGAAAGGCCCCGCCCTCGCTGGACGCCTGCGCTGTCCCAACGCCCCCGCCTCCCTCCGCCTGCCGCACATCCGCCCCACCACCGGCTGCCGCCACGGCACCCCCTGCGGCTGCGGAAAGACCCTCACTCTTCCCCCAGACACCCTGGCCTGGACCTGGCAACGCCACATCTGGGGCACCACCGACTGGGCCCGCGACTACGGCCGCCGCGCCGCCGTCGAGTCCTCCAACGCCGAGATCAAAATCCACCGCGCCCACCTGGACCGCGGCCACACCCGCGTCTTCGGCACCCTCAAGAACGCGATCCTCATCGCCTTCACCCTCGCCGCCGTGAACATCCACCTCCTACGCGACTGGCACGCCAAACGTCGCCGCCCCGACCCCTGGGCCACCCTCCTCGGCGAAACCACACCCGCCCCAACCAGCATCCCCAGCCAGCGCACCCGCACCCGACGCCGCACCACCAACCTCAGCGAACTCGCCGGCGCAGCACCACCCGGCTGAACAACACAGCCGCACACCCACCACCACCGCCCGCAACAGCGACGGCGTCAGCCTGCCCGAAAACACCCAACCCACAGCTCCAGCAAGCGGGACCCACCCCGAACCGCAAGCCCGACGACCGGACAACGCTCCCGAGACACCCCGGGCACCCCAAACACCACCCGCCCCAGCCACATCCCCGAACACAACGACAGAACCCCCGGCTCGGATTTCTCCGAACCGGGGGTTCTGTCAATCTACCTGGTGTAGTTCTGTGAACTACCCCTGGTGCGCGAGGGGGGAGTTGAACCCCCACGCCCTTTCGGGCACTGGAACCTGAATCCAGCGCGTCTGCCTATTCCGCCACCCGCGCATGGGTGTCGCCGTAAGTTCTTCCGGCTGGCTCGACCTGAGTCTCGCTGGCCTTCCGTCCGGCTGCCTTGCGGCTGCCCCTTCCGACGTGGAAAACATTAGCACGACCTGCGGGTGAGCTACGAATCCCTTCCCGCGGCAGTCCGCAACCGGAGCGCGGCAGTCGGCGGAGCACCCCAGCCAGCGGCCGGTCGGGTGCAGGCGAACGGGTGAGCGAGGGGTGAGCCCGGGGCGGCCCGGGTAGCCCTGGCTTGCGGCCCGCCGTGCCCGGGGAACCGTACGGATGGCCCCGGCGTGGATACGATCAGCACGGAAGTACCGCTGTCGGACCCGAACAGCGGCCGGATCGAACGCCCTAGGAAGGGGGTGCCCCAGTGGGAGTACTGAAGAAGTTCGAGCAGCGACTCGAAGGCCTCGTGAACGGCACCTTCGCCAAGGTGTTCAAGTCCGAGGTCCAACCCGTGGAGATCGCGGGCGCGCTCCAGCGCGAGTGCGACAACAACGCCACCATCTGGAACCGCGACCGCACCGTGGTGCCGAACGACTTCATCGTCGAGCTCAGCCCGCACGACCACGAGCGGCTCAGCCCCTACTCGGGCCAGCTCGGCACCGAGCTGGCCGGGATGGTGCGCGAGTACGCCGAGGCGCAGCGGTACAGCTTCATGGGACCGCTGCAGGTCAGCCTGGAGAAGGCCGACGACCTCGACACCGGGCTCTACCGGGTGCGCAGCCGCACGCTGGCCGCCGAGCAGCCGCCCGCGGCGCCGGCCCCGCCCGCCGCCGGCCCCGGTGCCCCGCCCGGGTACGGG
>NZ_JBFUMY010000042.1:0-32212 GCF_054049135.1 Kitasatospora sp. P5_F3
GGGTCTCGGGGGAGGTGTGCACGGATCAGGGCCGACCGCAGAGGGCCAAGACCTGGGGAGGATTCCCCCGGGCCCCGGCCGGGGAGGCTCGGCCGCGATGAGCGCGGCCGCTCTGCTCGACAGCCCTGACGGCTCGGGTCGGACCTGTCGTGCCCGGAATGCTAGACCTGACAGCGGCCCTGGAGAAGGGCTTTGACCTGCAGTCTTTTCGGACGCGAGCATGCCAGGCGCACCCGGCGTACAAGCACCGCACCCGCTCGCCGGTCGCGGCGGCGGGATCCGGTCCGCGTCCGCCCGACCGGCACTCCGTCCTCAGCAGTCCCCGTAGTACCCGTCGTAGTACGCGGAGAGCCCCGCCACCGAGAAGCCCTCGAACTCACCGCTCGACTCCCCTCCCGCAGCCGCGCCACGGCCGCCGCAGCAGCCACCGAAGGGTGCACCGCAAGGTACGCCTTCGTCGCGTCGAGGCCGCGTCCGAGCAGAGACACAGCAGAGCTTCATCACCTCGGTGCCGCCCTCGCGCTGGCTACGTCGCTCGCGCGCTGTCCGCTCCGCCAGCAGAACCCGGATCTCGTGTGAGCCGTCGTCATATCCTTTGACCTGTACCGGAAAGCCTGCCACCCCTCACCGACACGGCGCGCACCGGGACACCCCGACGCCGAGCCGCGCTCGACCGTACGCGCCCCGATCGGGTGATCGTCGAGGAGCGGCCTCGCCGGTGTCGGCGCCCTCCCCTAGCGTCCAGGGCATGGATACCGTGACCTCTTCGCCACCGACCACCGCAACCTTGCTGAACCATCCGGACACCAGCGGCCACCCCGCCCTGGACGGCGCACCCGTCAGCCGCATCACCAGCACGCTGCGGCAAGCCCTGATCGACCTGGGCGCCCGGCTCGACCCGCTCGCCGCCGCGGCCGATCCGGACGGCATGGCGTGCGAGGTCCTCCGCCTGGTCCTCGCTGCGGCCTACGACACGGCGGAGCCGGGTGAGCAGCCGGGCATCCTGTACGTGACACCAGCCGTCGCCGAACTCGGCCGCCGGCCGGTGTGGTTGCAGCGCGAGACCCCGGAAGGCCCGGTCACCGCACGCTTCCCCGCCGACCGCTGAACTGACGACCGGACCACGGGACCGGCGGCCCACCACGCGGAGTCACCCGTGGGAGGACGTTCCCCGGACACTGCGTGCTGGCCGCCGCCCTCGCCTGAGCCGGCGCTCCGCGACCGCACAGGCGGCGTCCGCTCCCCTGCTCCGCGGCCGGGAGACGACGATTCGCACGAATCCACATCCCTACGGAGGTTCTTCCTCCATAGGGAGCGCGACTTCCGCGAATGCCGGATCGTCAGGCGGGCTGGACGGCGACTGTGCACAGGCGCTTGGTGGCCCGGGTCAGGGCTACGTACAAGTCCCTCTCCCCACCGGGGCGAGCCGTGATGATTTCCTCGGGGTTCATGACGACCACCCCGTCGAATTCCAGGCCGCGTGCTTCGGACGCCGGCACGATGCGTGCGTAGTGGGCGATGCCCTGGGCCGTCAGCTGGCTCGCCCTGCCGTCAGCGCAGATCACTCCCAGAAGCTCACCCGGGTGCGCGGTGCTCTGGGCGCGGACTTCCCGGACGACGGCGGTCACCGACCCGTCCGGAGGTGCGGTCACGGTGCGAGGGCGCTCACCGCTTCGCAGTGACCGTGTGGGCTTCTGGTCCGGAGCGATCCGCGTGAGCAGGTCCCGGACGCTCTCCAGGATCTCCTGCGTGGTGCGGTAACTGACGGTCAGGCTGTGCAGTTTGAACCGCGGGCCGACGTGGGGGCTCAGTGCTTCCTTCCAGTCGCGTGCTGTCGCGACCGGGCCTGCCTGGGCGAAGTCACCCACCAGCGTCATCGCCCGCGACGGGCATCGGCGGACGATCATCCGCCACTGCATGGCGGTCAGCTCCTGCGCCTCGTCGACGACGACGTGCCCGTACGTCCGCTCGGGCGGGCCGTCGACCAGGCTCGCCGCCTCGTCCAGCAACGGCACATCGGCGTCGGTCCACGGGTCGTCCTGACCCCGCAGCAGAAGGAACCGCTCCTGCGCGGTCAGGCGGGGCAGGCGCTCGGCGAGAGCGCCGGCGTTCGTCAGGAGCGCCTTCACGAGGGCACCGGGGACCAGCCGCGGCCACAACACCTCGACCGCTCGGTCGACGCCGGCGTCGTCGAGGAGATCGGCTCGGATGGCGTCCAGGTCCAGTTCGTGGACCGGACCCGAGTCGGCCGCACCTTCGGCACGGCGCTGGGCGGCTCCCGTGAACCGGTCGAGGTCCAAGCCCGTCATCGCTTCGGTATCGGCGTCGATCTGCTCCAGGAGGTCACCCATGTCTCGTTGCATCGCATCGGTGACGGCATCGACCAGGAGCTCCTTGAACACCCGGCGTGCGGCGTTGTGCCCCGGTACGGCTGCCACGGCGGCGTTGCGTGCCGTGGCGACCTCCTCGCCGGAGAGGTGAACCAGTTCCTGTCCGACCCGCACGGTGAAGTCACCGGCGGGGGCCTGGTGTTCGCGCAGCAGGCCGGCCAAGGCCTCAGCGAGGTCGGAGCTGCCCTTGAGACGCGCCACATCGAACCGGTCCACCGTGTCCGTGGACACTCCGGCCAGTTCCCGGCAGGTCGCCAGGACGACGTCGTTCTCCCCGAGCGAGGGAAGGACCTGGGAGATGTAGTCGAGGAACCGGGCGTTCGGCCCGACGACCAGGACACCCTCCTCCGCGGCGCGCGGAAACGCGTACAGGACATAGGCGGCCCGGTGCAGGGCGACCACCGTCTTACCGGTGCCGGGCCCGCCCTGCACCACGGTCACCCCGCGGTGCGCGGAGCGGACGATCTCGTCCTGCTCGGCCTGCAGCGTCGCGACGGCCGCATGCATCCTGCCCGTACGCCGTGCCGACAGGGCCTCGGTCAACGGGCCGTCCCCCACGACGTCCTCGTCGGTCGGGGCGGTCCCGTCCAGCAGTTCGTCGCTCACCGAGACGACCGTGCGCTCCTCGATGCGCAGGTGCCGGCGCCGCCGCAGGTCCATCGGGTGGACCGGTGTCGCCTCGTAGAAGGGCCGCGCCGCGTTCGCGCGCCAGTCCACGAGCAGCGGCAGGTCGTCCTCCTCCCTGTGCAGTCCGATCCGCCCGATGCGCAGGGCCGTGCCGTCCGTCCAGTCGATGCGCCCGAAGACCAGCCCCTTTTCGGCGCCCTCCAGCCGATCGATTTCCTTGGCCAGACGCTCGGCGGCGATTTCTCTCTCGCATGCCTCACCGGCGCTGTCCGCGGGGGCCTTCAGCACACTCGCCCGGTGCACTCGCGCCTCGGAAATCCGCTCGGCGAGGAACTCGTGCAAGGAGGACACATAATCCCGCTCGGATTCAACCGCACGCACAGCGGGATCATTCGTTTTGGACAACAGGGGGCTCCTTCGATTCGAGCCACACCCTACGGTCAAATTTCTCTCAAGGAAAGTCTTGACTTACTTGGTGAATCCATGTCCCTGCGACCGAATCAATGGCGGCCGACCACAGGGCACACATTCCGCCATCCGTCTATCGCCCATTGCACTCCCCATGCCCACCTGCCTTATGAGCAAGCCCGCCCTCAGATGCCGGCGGCGTTTGCCGCGCACAGGAAGAGCGGGAAAATCCGTTGAGGCGACCGGCCCCATCAGCCTGACTTCGGGTTCCGTGACTTCGGTGTCGTCAAAAGGAACGTTTGACGACAGCTGACCGACGCTTCCAGCACACCCGAGAGATCCAGGTATTCGCACCGGATCGAATCCCATCAGATCCGATGGTGATTGCGGGATTTGCCGACAGCTAGGGCCCGATCGCTCGAACGGAAGGGCCCTCGGTAGCAAACTTCGACTACAAGCGGGGCTCGACCGACCGTCAGACCATCGTGGGTCCGGCTCCGATGCTCGCCTCAGCGATCGCCCGGGCGGCCGACGCGTCCTCCGCCGTGGCGATCTCCTGGCCGAAGTCCTCCTCGCCGGCGTCGGAATACTCCACGGCCTGCCGCAGGTTCAGTGGCGTGACCTGCTTCCGCAGATGCTTGATCGCGGGGATCACTCCGGCGGAGTCCAGGAGAGCGCGAATCGACGAGTCCAGCGGTCGGGCGCCCTCGATCTCCTGGAGATAGAGCTGCTCCCAGTCCTCGGCTGCCCAGGTGGGAGCGGGGACATGGTGAATGCTGCCGTCCTGACGGTCCACCAGGTACGGGCCGCTGCCGACGAGGGCGTCGCCCACATCCCGGGTGCGGGCGTACTCCGCCGAGTTCCAGAAGACGAGCCAGCCGACCACATGTTCCTGCACCTCGGTGACGGTCAGCTCGGGGAGCGGTCCTGTCGACGCCCACGTCAGGCGTTCTCGGGCCAGCAGGGATTCGACGAGTTCGACGGCGCGTTCTTCGGAGATCACGTTCTCATTCTTCGCCGTGGGTCAACCGGCTTTCGGTGAACTTCTCGGAAGACGCTGCCGGGGGCAATCATCCTCGGGGAGGGTTTCGGGTCGGGGCAGGGCTTCGGCGGAACTTCGGGTCCCGGCGGTGCGTCCTCCGGCACAGGAGTCGGGGGACGAGACCACCACGGATCTCGGGAGACAGTGATGACTCGGAACAGGGCGCTCCGGCGCGGGTTGGCGTCAGCGGCAGTGGCGGTGGCCGCAACGATGGTGGTGGGCACCGCCCTCCCCGCAGCTGCGGCCGGCGGGGCCGGGCACCGGGCGACCAGGACCGCGATGGCAGCGGCCGTGCAGGCCGAGCACCTGCCCGGGATGATCGCCACCGCCCGGCAGGGCCACGGTAGTTGGTCGGCAGCCGTCGGGGTGGCCGACACCACCACGGGGCAGGCGCGGTCGCCCCGGGAGCGCTTCCGGATCGGGAGCGTGACGAAGACCTTCGTCGCCACGGTGCTGCTCCAACTCCAGCACGAGGGACGGCTCGACCTCGACGACACGGTGGAGAAGTGGCTGCCGGGAGTGGTGCGCGGGAACGGCAACGACGGTTCAGCGATCACCGTCCGGCAGCTGCTCAACCACACCAGCGGTGTGTTCTCCTACGACGAGGATCCCGCGCTGGCCCAGCTGCTGTTCACCGCAGAGTTCCTGACCCACCGCTACGACACCTACCAGCCACAGGAGTTGGTGCGAGTGGCGATGTCGCACCCACCGGTGTTCGCGCCAGGGGCGAGGTACGAGTACTCCAACACCAACTTCATCCTGGCCGGCATGATCGTGAGCAGGGTGACCGGACACTCGTACGCCCAGGAGATCGAGCGCCGGATCATCCAGCCCCTCGGTCTGACCGGCACCAGCCTGCCCGGCACCGCCACGGGCCTGCCCCGGCCGCACGCACGCGGGTACTCCACCCTGTTCGGCGGATCGACGACCACGGTGGACACCACCGAGCTCAACCCATCCTGGGGCGGGTCAGCCGGCGAGATGATCTCCACGACCGACGACCTCACCCGGTTCCTGGCGGCCCTGATGCGCGGACAGCTGCTCCCCGAGGCCCAGTTGGACGAGATGCTCAGCACGGCATCCGTCGGCGGGCTCGGCATCGGCCACGCCACCCTCTCCTGCGGGATCACCGTCTGGGGCCACGACGGCGGCATCCACGGCTCGGTGACACTGGCCCTGACCACCAGGGACGGACGTCACGCGGTGGCGTTCAACACCAACGGCGACTGGTTCGAGGGTGAACTCCAACTCGTGGAAGCCGAGTTCTGCGGCTGACCGGGGGCGGGGCTGCGTGACCTCCCCGTTTCGGTCGGGGTCAGCGGAGGGCGGCGAGCGCCTGCGTGGCGATCTCGTCGGGCGTGCCGACCGCGTCGACGGTGATGAGGAGGTCCTGCCGGGCGTAGTACTGCGTGACCGGCTCCACCCTTGCGTCGTAGGACCTGAGTCGACCGCGGACGGTCTCTTCCCGATCGTCCCCTCAGCGGATGAGGCGTTCCTTCTCCTGTTCGGGCAGGTGCAGGTTCACCACGCAGTCGAGGGGTGTGCCGAGCTCGTGGAGCAGTTCCTCCAGAGTGGGTGCCTGGCTCACCCGGAGCGGGTATCCGTCGAGGACGAAGGCCGTGGGGGCCTGGCGCAGGTGGTCGCCGACGACGGCGTTGACGGTTTCGTCCGGCAACGACCCTCCAGCGTTGATGATTTCGCGGGATCGAAGCGCCTGCTCGGTAGGCGAGGAGAGGTATGCGCGCATGAGATCGCTGGCCCTGATGTGCAGCACTGACAGAGCCTCAGCCGGCGACCGGGCCGAGGCCTCGAAAGGCCACGCCGGTGGCTCGAGGAGAACTATGCGTATGGCCCACCACCCTTCCACACTCCGCATTTCCAGGTCACAGCTCGGCGCCGCACGCGCAGGGATGCTCCGGGCACCTGGTCGAGTGGCCAAGTCCAACTCGAGTCGGTCCCGCACGCGCGGGGATGACCCCTGTGAGAGGGCTGTTGGAGCACGGAGGTATCGGCCGATTGGGTGTCTGGCCGGATGGCCATCATGTCGGCGGCTGTGCCCGTCACCTGGTGACCATCGCGTGTCCCTGCCCAGTAGCCACCTTTTTGTGCGTACTGGGCAGGGGCGTGCGGGTGCGACGAGACTGGTACCCAGAAGGACGAAGGGAGATGACAGCAGGTCAGGAGGCCGACAGTTCGCCCTGCCCGGCCTGCTCGGCCGCCATGCGGTCGAGGCGTTCGTGGCCCAGGTCGGAGATCGGGCCGAGGGCCTCGGAGAGGCGGCGGGCGAAGTCGGTCAGCGAGTAGACCGTCTTCAGCGGAAGGACATCGTGCACCTCACGGTGCACCAGACCGTCGGACTCCATCTCGCGCAGGGCCTGGGTGAGGACCTTCTCACTGAGGCCGGGCAGCCGTCGGCGGAGTTCGGCGGGGCGGTGCGGGCCGGCCTCCAGCAGCCAGAGCAGCGACGTCTTCCACTTGCCGTCGATCACAGCGATCGCTGCGGTCACCCCGCACACATTCGGGTTCACGGCCTGACTGCGCGTCATCTCTTCCCCCCGGCGCCATCGTTGTCCACCACCATGTCTACAGGAGATGAAGTATGCCCACCAACCACACCCGGCCCACCGTCACCGTGCTCGGCCTCGGGCCGATGGGCCGCGCCCTGGCCGGAGCCTTCGCGGACGCCGGCATCCGCACCACAGTCTGGAACCGCACCCCGGGCCGGGACGCCGAGCCGGTCGCCCGGGGCGCGGTGAGCGCGACCACCGCAGAGGAAGCCGTGGCCGCAAGCGAGCTGACCGTCGTCTGCGTGGTCAACTACGACGCCTCGGACGCCGTGCTGCGCCGCCAGGAGGTCGAGGCCGCGCTCAAGGGCCGGACGGTGGTCAACCTGACCGCCGACTCACCGGACCGGGCTCGCTCCACGGCCGCCTGGGCGGCGGAGCACGGCGTCGAGTACCTGGACGGCGCCATCATGACGCCGGCCCCGAGCATCGGCACGCCGGAGGCGGTCTTCATCCACAGCGGGCCGGCTGACCTCTACGAGCGGTACGCGCCGGTGCTGGCGGTGCTCGGCGGGACCCACACCCACCTCGGCGAGGAGATCGGCCGGGCGGCCGGCTTCGACATCGCGCTGCTGGACATTTTCTGGACGGCGATGGCGGGGTACGTGCACGCGCTGGCGCTGGCCAAGGCGGAGGGCATCAGCGGACGGGAGCTGGTGCCGTTCGCCCAGGGGATCGGCGCGATCCTGCCCCCGCTGTTCGCGGAGTTCGCCGAGGACTTCGACAGCGGCAGCTACTCGGGCGCGATCAACCCGCTCACCTCAGGGGTCTCCACCATGGCCCACGTCGTACACACCGCCGAGTCGCACGGCATCGACTCCGGGGTGATGCGCGCGGCCGAGGGTCTGGTCCGCCGGACCATCGCGCTCGGGCACGGAGAGGACGGCGTGAGCCGGCTCGCCGAGGTGCTCGGTCGGCACTGAACAGCCCTCCGTGCCAGGCGGGTTCAGGCGAAGGCGTCCAGCTCGCTGAGCATCGCGGCCACCTTGAGGCCGGTGGTGAGGTACTGCTCGCAGACCTCGTTGCCGAGCGCCGCCGCCGGATCAGGGCGGTTGGTGGTGATCCGCGAAATTGATGGGGCGCTGCGCCTGATTCGAGCTGAATCTGTACGGGTTCAAGCCGCTGCAACGTTGCAGGTCAGAAAGTATCGGCCCCGCACGCGCGGGGATGCTCCCTCCTACGCCGCCTCGACGCGGCCGCCGAGGTGGGCGGACAAGGGCACGGGGCGGCGGTACTCGTGGGCCCAGATGAGGAGTTCGACCAGATCGACGGTGCAGCCCCCAACTCCCGCGTCGGCTTGGGCACCCGTCAGCTGACCCGCCTCTTCCTTGTACTCCAGCAGGACTTCGACGTTTTGCCTGATCAGACGACTGCGCGGTGAGTGCAGTGGGCTGATGGCCCGTCAGGGGCGGTCTTCACGGGGCCGCCCCTCGATCGTGTGCGGCCGGCGTTGGCGGCGGCTGGCGACAGCCTGGCCTTCCCGGCGCCAGACGGGCCAGCTCAAAGCGTGAGCACGGGGCGAGCACCGTGGCGGACACGGGCCGTGGGATGGCCGCCTGCCAGGAGTCGACCCGGTGATCATTCGGAAGCACTGGCGAGGTTCCAGGGCTGGCTGAGCGGTGTGTCGTCCGGGTCACGAGCAGCAACGCCGGCTCTGGCTTGTGACGGTGACGCCTCCGCGATGAGTGGCACTGGCGACTGCCATAGCCTGTGCGCGTCGACGAAGCATGACCACCCGTGGGGGAACCTCTCGTGAGTACCGTTCAGCCCGTTCGTCTGTCCTTCGGGGTACTGCGAAACAACCGCCGTCTGCTGACGTTCCCGCTACTCAGCGGTGCCGCGTTGGCCCTGATCTCCGGTGGCGTGGCGGTGCCGACGTTCCTTCGGGACGGGGCTGAGCCTTCGGCGTCCACCTTCGATGTGATCTCCTTGGGTGTCGGCTATCTCCTGTTGGGATTCACGCTCACCCTCTCCAGCGCCGCGATGATCTGCGCGGTCAATGACGTGCTGCGGGGAGAGCCCGCCCGGATAGGTGCGAACTATCGGCGAGCCGCGCGGTATTGGCGACGGCTGCTGGTGTGGAGCCTGCTCAACACGACGGTTCTGCTGCTCATCCGACAGCTGGAGCGGATCCCGGTCGTCGGCTGGATCATGAACGAACTGTTCAGTGCCGGATGGGCGGTCGCCACCTACCTGGCGCTGCCAGCCATGATGATCGACGGACTCGGGGTGGCGGAGGGCACCCGCCAGTCGGCGCGGATGCTGCGCGAGACCTTCTCCCGGCAGGTGTACGGCTCGCTGTGGATCGCGCTGCCCATGGGACTCTCGGTGGTCATCGGATTCGTGGCATTCATGCTCGGAGTGGAGTCGAACAGCGTGGGTCCTGCCGTTGCGGGCGGACTGGTCGCCGCTCTACTCCTGATGTGCGCACTTCTCCTCGGGGCCACGGTCTCCGGGATTTTCCGTACCGTGCTTTACCGGGACGCTTCGACTGCAGCCTAATGCTCCAGATGTGATCTTCATGGTTGAAGATCGGCTTTGCGGCGGTAGTGGCTGCGTTGGGCGCGAACTTGGTGGCGTCGGCGCCAGATCGACCGGCGCAGTCGGTGAGCGAGATCGTAGGTGGGCTGCGCGGCGGTTCACCCGTAGTGTCCCCGGTGCCTTCGGGGCGGGCCGTCGCATGACACTGCGGTGACGCCGGGTTCCACGGGCCCGGGGCTGCTCCCCTCCCTGGTCGTCGAGGTGAGCCTGCTCCGCTTTGACGGACACCATCAGCAGCTGGGAGACCTTCTTGGAGGTCATCGAAGTGCCGCGGTCGGGGTGCACGGTCTCGGGGACGATGGCGTTGCGCGCGATGGTCTCGCGGATCAACTCCTCGGCCCGTTCGGCGGATTCGGCCAGTTCGACGGTGTGGCCGACGATGTGGCGGCTGAAGATGTCGATGATGACGTAGGCGTGGTACCCGCTGACCTTGCGCGGGCCGGCGGCTTTGGTGAACGGTCTTGGCACTGGTGGGTGGCCTGGCGTCGGCGCTCTCCCGACTGCCCGTGTTCGCGCAGGATCCGGTACATCGTGGAGACCGAGCAGTGGTAGCGCCCGGCATCCAGCTTGCGGGTCCAGATCTGCGCGGGAGCCGGCTCGACGTTCTCAGGGCTGTTCATCAACTCCAGTACCGCATCGCGCTCTTCGGGTTTCAGGTCTGAGGGTTGGACCTGGGGCGGCCTGGGCCCGTGCACGGGCGGTGGCTGAAGTCTGCGGTAGTGGGTGGCCCGGGATCGGCCGGTCAGCCGCCAGTTCCCTCTCAGGCCAACCCGACAAAGCGGGACGCCTCCCCAAAGCTGACAGAGAGGGCCAAGATCGATAGAGCAACGGCTGGTTAGCGCACTCAGCGCACGAAGTTCGTTACTGTGCCGTGGTTGTCGGGAGAGGTCAGGCCCCAGAGGATCAGCCCCACGATGATGGCCAGCAGGATCAGCCCGGGCACGTTCTCGGGCCCCCAACTGACGGGCTGCCGAACCGGTGGGCCGGGTGTGGCATCGTCGCGTGCAGCGTCGGAGTCGGCGCGCTGCCAGGACGCGACATCGGCCTCACCCCGGGCGATCCGCGCGGCCACGTGGCACACGTCGGCCGCGTGGTAGGTCGGCTCGCGGGTCAGGTCCGGGGAGGGCGCAGCCGAGGTACGTACGCTGTTGGCCCGCGCCACGGCCCTGATGCTGCCCGGCCTGATCTGCGGCCAGATCTCCCGGACTTCGGCCTTCGTCAGCCAACCTTCCCCGTCCTGAAGGTCCTGCTCGTCCGCTGCCCCCATTCGAAGTCCGCCCCCTCGCTCGCCGATCACCCTTGGTTTGATACCCAGACCGCCGAAAGATCACCCGGCCGGGCGATCGCCTTCTACCGGCGGCCTCCGTTCCCGGTCCTGGAAGTGGTTCGGCCCGATGCGGAGGGCTTCTTCCTTCGGCAGTCCGAGAGCAACGAGCGCTACCGGAAGTCCCAACCGCAGCTCTGGCTGACGCCTGCCGAGCACCCGGAAGGGCGAGTAGAACCCGTTTCCGAAGAAGACCGAAGCAGTGAGCACTACCCGGCCCCGACCTGCCCGCCGCCCGCCGCGCCTGTGCTCCCGAGCGTGTGCCCCAGCTGCGCCATCGCGTCGGGCAGCACCCGCCGCCAGAACCCGTCCGTGTGCTCCCCGTCCGGGAAGTGCGCCGCTCGCGCTCGCGCCTGCCGCGCGACCTCGCGGGCGGCCGGGCAGAACGGGTCCTCCTGGCCGCACCACACGCCGAGCGCACCGACCCGCAGCCGGTCGAGGCGGAGCGTCGGTTCGTGGGCCTGCCAGTCCGCCTCGTCGGCGTACCCGCCGGTGGTGCGGGCGTCCGCCCAGGTGCCGAAGACGGCCGGGCTGAGCAGCGCCACGGCGTCCAGGTTGCGGCCGCTCTGGGTGCGCCCGAGGGCGTACTGCAGGGCGCCCGCACCGCCCATCGAGATCCCCATGACCGCACGCGGCGTGGGCAGTTCGCGGGCGTGCAGCCAGCCGGGGAGCTCCTCGCGGAGCATCGTCTGCGGGTCGTCGCCGTCGCCGGGTGAGCGCTGGTGCCAGTACGTGGCGTCTCCACCGTCCACCGCGACGACGGCGAACGGCGGCACGCCGGCCTCGACCGCGGCCGCCAGGAACTGCGGCACCCCCAGCGTCACCATGCCCCGCGCGTCGTTCCCGCGCCCGTGCAGCAGCACGCAGACCGGCAGGTTCGTGCTCGCCGCGCTCGCCGCGCTGCCGGGCGGCAGCATGGTCACCATCGTGACCTCCCGGCTCCGCGCCGCCGAACGGATCTGCTCGACCCGCACCACCCCGGGCGCCACGTCCGGCACCGTACCGTCCGTACCGGTCAGCCCCAGCACCTTCTTCAGCTTCACCCCGCCGGGCAGCCACCCGGCGAGCATCCCGCCACTGGCAGCGGCCCCGAGCAGAGCGCCACCACCCACGACGCCGGCCCCGAGCCGCAGCACCCGCCGCCGCGACACCACGCCGCCACCGGGGTTCACCGCGGACCCGTCCGTCGGCCCTCCACCGGGCTGAACGGTCCTGAGCCGGCCGGACGTTGTCCCCACGGTTCCCCCTGAATCAGTCGGCCGGCCCAAGCAGCCGATCATCGTAGTGGACGAGGGATCGGGCCGGGCGGTTTCCCCCTCGCCTCACCTTGTGCCGAGGAAGGACACGAACCGCTTCAGCACCAGCTCCCGACCGAGCGCGCCGTTCACCTGCGGTGCCGTCTTCAGCTCCCCGGCCGCCCACGCCGCCCAGCACCCGGGCGCCGACGGCGAGCCAACCTGCCGCGAGCAGCCAGCTCCCGAGCACGTCCAGCGGCCAGTGGACGCCCAGATATATCCGGCTGATGCCGATCGCCACCGCGGACACCGCCAGTGCGGCCACCGCGCCGGGCCGGCGGGCGAGTGCCAGCGCCAGCAGGCCCGCACAGAGTGCCGAGGTGAAGGCGTGCCCGGACGGGAAGGAGTAACCCGACGCGGTCGCGGCCCAGCCCTCGAGCGGTGGCCGCGGACGGGCGAGGACGAGCATCAGCGCCTGGCGCAGCAGTTGACCGACCATCAGCCACAGCACCGGCGCCACCAGGACCAGCAGCGCACGCGGGCGGGTCGACCTACGCGCGCACACCGCTCCTGCGGCCAGCGCCACCAGATAGGGCACCGGCCCGCTGCCGAGCGAGGTCACCGCGACCGCCAGGGCCCTGGCGACGGGCGGCCGATGCGCGACGCTCCAGTCGACCGCCCCCGACTCGAAGCCGAACGGCGCCCACCCACGGGCGGCGAGCACCGCGGCCAGCACGGCGAACAGCGACCATGCCACGGCCGGCGTCACCCACCAGGCCGTGCGCCTCCACCCGTTCATACCGTCAGCCACCGGCGCAGCGGGCCCTGCCGGGCCCGGTCCACCCGGGCGCCGCCACGGCCGGCCTGCCGGGCAAGCCAGTAGCCGACGGCAGCACCGGCCAGCGCACCCGCCAGCACGTCGTGCGGGTAGTGCACCCCGACCAGGACTCGCGACACTCCCATCGCCACGGCCAGCAGCACCGCCAGGGCACCGATCCGACGGTCCGTCAGCCAGAGCGCGGCGGCACCGGCGAAGACGATGGCGGTGTGGTTGCTCGGCAGTGACCAGTCCCCCACACCGGGGCAGGGTTCCAGGGTCGCTCCGGCGTCGAGCACCTGGCACGGACGCGGCTCTCGCAGCAGCGCCTTCAGCAGGCTGTCGGCCGCGAACACCGTGACCACGCACAGCGGGGCGGCCAGCGCCCGGGCCATCACCGCGCCGTCGCCCCGGCGGGCGCGCCACCACGCCGCCAGCATCAGCACCGCCAGCAGAGCCAGTCCGTAGGACGAGAACGCCTCGACCGCGGTGCCCACCGAGGACGGGAGCTGCTGGGCCCAGTGCTCGACCCGCAGGTACAGGCCGCCGTCCACACTCCGGCCGTCGAAGGCGTCGAAGGCGTCGAAGGCCAGAACCGTACCGGCGGGGCTCACCGCCGGACCGCCCGGCGACGGGAGCGGACCAGTTCGACCAGCAGCGGCAGCAGGGAGACGGCCACCACCAGTGCGACGATCGGCAGCAGGTAGCGGTCCACGTTCGGCACCGACGAGCCGAGCGCGTACCCGGCGAGGACCAGGCCGGTCGTCCAGATCAGCCCGCCGAGGACCTGCCAGAGGGTGAAGGTCCGGGCCGGGACTCCGAGGGCTCCGGCCATCGGGTTCAGGACGGTGCGCACTACCGGGACGAACCGGGCCAGCACCACCGCTTTGCGGTGTCCGTACCGGTTCAGCAGCTCCTCGGCCCGCAGTGCGCCTTCCTGGAGCCGCTTGTTGTTCGTACGGGCGAGCAGGGTTTTGCCGCCGCTGCGGCCCAGCAGGTAGCCGGTCTGCGCGCCGGCCAGGGCGCCGACGGCGGACGCGGCCAGGACCTGGGCGAGGTCGAGATGCGGGCCGCTGTGAGTACCGGTGGTGCAGAGCAGCCCGGCGGTGAACAGCAGCGAATCGCCCGGCAGGAAGAAGCCCACCAGCAGGCCGGTCTCCGCGAACAGCACCACGGCGACGCCCAGCGCCCCGAACGACGCGAGCAGCGAGCCCGCGTCGAGTGGGTTCACGGCCAGCAGGGCCGATGAGGTAATCATGGAAATGGCCTTCCCGCCAGGAGCCACCAGCCCGCCCCGGACCGCCCGGTCCGGGGACTTCGCCCGGACGACACGACCAGCCTGCCAAGTTGCTCCTGAAGATCCGCTGAAGACCTGAAGACACCTTCAGCTTCCCGCCGCGGCGACCTGCCACCCTGGGGGTATGCGCGTACTGGTGGTAGAGGACGAACGCCGACTGGCCCTGGCTCTCCAGCACGGCCTGACCGCCGAGGGATTCACCGTCGACCTCGCCCACGACGGGCTGACCGGCCTGGCCCGGGCCACCGACCATGCCTACGACGTCGTGGTGCTCGACATCATGCTGCCCGGCCTCAACGGGTACCGGGTGTGCTCCCGCCTGCGGGCCGCGGGCAGCGACGTCGGCATCCTGATGCTCACCGCCAAGGACGGCGAATGGGACGAGGCCGAAGCCCTGGACACCGGTGCGGACGACTACCTGTCCAAGCCGTTCTCGTTCGTCGTCCTCACCGCCCGCCTCCGGGCCCTGGCCCGCCGCATCGGCAGCCGGGCTCCCCGCCGCACCGTCCTCGGCGACCTGGTCGTCGACTCCGCCGCCCGCACCTGCGCCCGGGCCGGCACCGCCATCCCCCTCACCCCCCGCGAGTTCGCCCTACTGGACCACCTCGCCCGCCGGGCCGGCGAAGCCGTCTCCAAGCGGGAGATCCTCGACGAGCTGTGGGACAGCGGGCCCGACAGCGACCCCAACACCGTCGAGGTCCACATCAGCGCGCTCCGCCGCAAGATCGACACACCCTTCGGACGCGCCTCGCTGCAGACCGTGCGCGGGGCCGGCTATCGCCTGGCAGCCGACGGTGGCTGACCCGACCGGAGCGCGCCGGCTCCGCGACCGCACACGGGCCGCGCTGCACCGCCTCGCTCATCACCCCCGGGTGGTCACCTGGACCGCCCGCCTCGCGCCACGGTCGGTCCGTACCCGCACCACGCTCGCGGCGTGCGGCAGCGTGGCCGTCGTCCTGCTGGTCGCCTCCGCCGTCTCGCTGCTGCTCCTGCGCGCCAACCTGGAGCGCACCGTCGAGAACAGCGCCCGCGAACAGGGCCGGTCCGTCGCCCGCCTCGCCACCGACGGCACCTTGCCCGCCCAACTGCCGCTCGGCCGCGGCATCGACTACATCCGCGTCACCGACGCAGGCGGCACCACCGTCGCCGGCAGCCCGGCCGCCACCACCGACGTCGACCTCGAACACCAGCGGGTCGTCACCACCACGGCCGACACCCCCACCGGCCCGGTCAGCATCGAGGTCGGCGCCTCCCTCCACACCGCCGACACCGCCGAGGACATCACTGCCGCCGCCCTCGCCGCCCTCAGCACGGTCCTGCTGCTCACCACCGGGGTGCTGACCTGGCGCGCCACCGGCAGAGCCCTGCGACCGGTCGAGGCCATCCGTGCAGAGGTCGCCGCCATCGGCGACCGCGACCTCGACCGGCGGGTCCCCGAGCCCGCGAGCGACGACGAGATCGCCGGCCTCGCCCACACCATGAACGCCATGCTCGAACGCCTCGAAGCCGCCGGCACCCGCCAGCGCCGCTTCATCGCCGACGCCTCCCACGAACTACGGAGCCCCCTCGCAGTCCTGCGCACCCAGCTCGAGGTGGCCCTCACCCACCCCGACCCGGACATCCGCCAGGAACTCGTGGCCGGCGCTCTCCAGGACACCGATCGCCTGCAGTCCCTCGCCACCGACCTGCTGCTGCTGGCCCGCCTCGACGCCACCGGCAGCGACCGTCCCGGCCAGCGAGTCGACCTCACCGAGCTCGTGCGCACCGCCGTGCAGGCCCGTGGCCCGCAGCCGCGCCCCATCGCCCTGGACATCGAGCCCGACCTCACCGTCACCGGCAACCCGCTGTGGCTGGGCCGCCTGCTGACCAACCTGCTCGACAACGCCCAGCGCCACGCCCGGCACGCGGTCACCGTGCAGCTCCGTACGGAGGAGGAGAACGGCCTGGTGATCCTGGACGTCACCAACGACGGCCCACGGATCCCGCCCGCCGACCGCGAGAGGATCTTCGAGCGCTTCACCCGCCTCGACGACGCCCGCAGCCGCGACGAAGGCGGCAGCGGCCTCGGCCTCTCCATCGCCCGCGACATCGCCACCGTCCACGGCGGCACCCTCACCGTCCGGGACACTCCGGACGGGACCACCTTCCGAACCTGCCTGCCGGCCTGAGTCGTCGCACCGGCCCTTCTCCGCCCGGCCTCTGACGGACTGTCACCCCCGCAGCGAGCTCTCCGCCTCCGCCAGCAGCTCGACCACCCGCAGCCCGAAGGCCGCGTCGCACGGGTGCGCCGTCCCGTCCGCCGCCGAGGCGAGCAGCGCCGAGACCGCCCGGGCGTACGCCGTCTGCGGGCTCTCGTTCCGGTCCGGCATCACCAACCGCCCGGCGTCGCCGCGCAGTTCGACCACCACACCGTCCACGGCCGCCGCCACCGGGGTGGTCAGGCTCAGCGTCAGGGTGCTGGACGCGCCGCCGACGTGCCGCAGCACCAGGTGCACGGTGTCCAGCGGCCCGGCCACCGCGCTGACCTCGGTGGCGTCACCGAGCACCGGCAGCAGCATCGACAGCACGTGCGGGCCGACGTCCCACAGTGCGCCCTTCTCCCGCCGCCAGTGCGAGTCCGCGTACGGGCTGCCGCTGTCCGGTGCGAAGACCGAGCCGAACCACTCGGCGCGGGCGGTGAACCACCCACCCCGCGAAGCCTGTTCGGTCAGCCAGGCGGCCTGGTCCGCGCCGAACCGGAGGGTGAAGAACACCACCGAGGCGACCTTCGCCCGCTCCGCCGCCTCCGCCACCCCGCGAGCCTGATCGACCGTCAGCGCCACCGGCTTGTCCAGCAGCAGGTGCTTGCCCGCCTCGGCCGCCCGTACCGCGTACTCGGCCTGCACGGCCGGCGGCAGCGCGATCGACACCGCGTCCACCTCGGCCAGCAGCCGATCGACGTCGGCGAACGCGGGCACGCCGTACTCGGCCGCCAGCTCCGCCGCCGCCTCGGGCCTGCGGCCCCACACCCCGGCGAACTCCGCCTCCGGGTGCGCGGCCAGCGCCGGTGCGTGCACCCGCTGCGCCCAGGGGCCGGTGCCCAGCAGTCCTATCCGCATTCCGTACTCCTTGAAGACCTACCGCTGACTACCGCTCTACCGCGCTACCGCTCCACCCGGATCAGGGTGAAGCCGTCGTACCCCTTGGTGCCGACCGTCTGGACCGAGGTCGCCGACACCCGGTCCGAGGCCGCCAGTTCGTCGTGCAGCCGACGGGTGCCCAGCACGCTCGGGTCGGTGCTGCCGGCGTCCGCCACCGCACCGCCGCGCACCACGTTGTCCACCACGATCAGGGTGCCCGGGTGCGAGTGCTCGATCGCCCAGGCCACGTAGTCCGGGTTGCTCACCTTGTCGGCGTCGATGAAGTAGAAGTCGAACGGCTCGACCCCGTCGGCGGCCAGCGCCGCCAGCGTGTCGGCGGCCCGGCCGAGCCGGACCTCGGTCTGCTTGCCGAGTCCGGCCAGTTCGAGGTTCTGCCGGGCCACCTCGGCGTGCCGGGCGTCGATCTCCAGCGTGATCAGCTGCCCGTCCGCCGGGAGCGCCCGTCCGAGCCAGATCGTGCTGTACCCGCCGAGCGTGCCGATCTCCAGGATCCGCTTCGCCCCCGCCGTCCTCGCCAGCAGGTGCAGCAGTTTGCCCTGGTTCGGCGCGACCGCGATCTGCGGCAGGCCCGCCTGGTCCGCAGCCGCCAGCGCGGCCGTCAGCACCTGGTCGTCGCCGATCAGCTGCTCACTGAAGTACTCGTCGACCGTCGTCCACTGCTCCTGACCCATGCGATCCTCCGTGTCCGTCGCGTCGCTGATCGACACTCACCCTATAGCGTGCTCTTCGACCGGCGGAGACCTCTACGTGAGCGTGAACGCCGTGTAGCGGACGGCGTCGCCGGTACGGGTGGCCGAGGCGACGGCGAGGGTGTGGTTGAGCCACCGGTAGCGCTCGTCGCCCGTCTCGAAGCGGCAGAAGAGCCTGAAGTAGTACTCGGCCGGATCCACCTCCGCCCCGGCGGCCAGCCGCCGGAGCACCTCGGGCGGGCCGTGGCGTACGCCGCTGGTGGCGAGGTAGAGGTGCGCGCCGTCGTGGGTGCGCAGCGTGTACCGGGTGTCGATGCTGGCCATGCCGTCGGGGTGCAGCACCTGCCAGTCCGCGCCGCCCGGCAGGATCTCTCCGGCCAGGCGCGGTCCCTCGAAGGCCCCGCCGATGATGTTGATCACCCGGCGGCGGCCCCAGTGCGAGTCGCCGAGGTCGAGGATCGGGTCCAGCCGCACCTCGAAGGTGGCCAGGCTCTCCAGGTTCACCGCACGCTCCAGGACGCGCGCTCGTTGAGCAGGGCGGGGTCGAAGCCCGCGATCCGCTTGTACGAGGCGGCGATCTCGGTGCGCTCCGCAAGCGGGACGACCTGCTCGATGTCGTAGAAGCCGTCGGGGGCCCGTTCGTGGGCGAGCCGCATGACCACCTCGGGTCCCTGCTGCCGGTTGGCGAGTTGGAGCGCGGTGGTGGCGGGGCGGCGGATCTCCTCGTACGCGGCGGCGGAGCCGGTGGTGGCGAGCGAGTGGGCGAGCACCCGGGCGTCGATGATCGCCTGGGAGGCGCCGTTGGAGCCGATCGGGTACATCGCGTGGGCGGCGTCGCCGAGCAGGACGACGTCGTCCCTGGTCCAGAACGGGAGGGGGTCGCGGTCCACCATCGGGTACTCGTAGGCGGCCTCGGCTCCGGTGATGATCCCCGGCACGTCCAGCCAGTCGAACTGCCAGTCGGCGAAGTGCTCGACGATGGCGGCCAGGTCGGCGGGACGGTTCCAGTTCCCGCGCTCCGGCGGCTCACCGTCCAGCGGCCGCTCGGCGATCCAGTTGATCTGCCGTCCGTCGCCGATCGGGTAGGCGACGAACTTCTGCGAGCCGTCCCCCGCCATGATCATGGACCGGCCGGTCAGGAACGGCTTGCCGTAGGTCGTTCCGCGCCACAGCACGAGCCCGTTCCACGGCGGCGCCCCCTCGCCGGGGAAGAGCGCGGCCCGGACGGCCGAGTGGATGCCGTCGGCGCCGACCAGCAGGTCGGAGTCATGGCTCAGACCGGTGATCCGACTCCCGGTCCGGACGGCATCCGTGCCGAGCCGCTCCCGGACGGCGTCCAGCAGGAGCAGCTGCAGCCTGCCCCGGTGCACCGAGTACTGCGGCCACCGGTAGCCGGCGTCGAGTCCGCGCGGTTCGGACCAGATCGCCTGTCCGTACCGGCTGAAGTAGGCCAGTTCGGCGGTGGGGACGGCGATCGCGGCCAGCCGGTCGGCCAGGCCCAGTTCGGTCAACTCCCGTACCGCGTGCGGGAGGAGGTTGATTCCGACGCCGAGCGGACGGATCTCCTCGGCTGCCTCGTGTACGACGACGTCCGCGAACCCGGCCGCGTGCAGGCTGAGTGCGGTGGCGAGTCCGCCGATGCCCGCGCCTGCGATGGTGATCTGCACAGGACTCTCCCTGGTGAGATTGTTATGGCCGTAACAATCTCCTACTGCGCCGCCATGCGCAAGACTCTGTCCCGTGGACCGACCAGACCGACCAGAGCAATCAGACCGACCCGATCTCCGATACGCCGCCTTCGCCCGCGACCGGCTGGCAGCGATGCCGCCGCCGGCCGACCCGGAGGCCTTCTCGCTCGCCTACCACCTGCTGCACCTGTCCTACCTGGTGGTCGCCGACCTGGAGAGCCAGATCCACCGCCCGCGCGGCTGGACGCTCCCCGGCTTCCGGCTGATGTTCAAGCTCTGGCTGCTGGGCCCGACCCAGCCGGCCAGGCTCGCCGAGCTCTCGGCGATGTCGAGGTCCGCCGTCACCAACGCGGTCAACACCCTCGAACGGGACGGCCTGGTCGAGCGCCGTCCGCTCCCCGACGACCGCCGCGCCGTCGCCGTCGCCCTGACCGCGCAGGGCGAGGCCGCCGTCCGGGAGGCGTTCGCCGAGCAGACCCGGCGCGAGCAGCAGTGGTTCGCCGTCCTCGACACCGAAGAACGGGCGACGCTCACCGAGTTGGTGACCCGCGTCCTGGCCGCTCGCCCCGACGACTCCGACTGACCCTCAGGACCACGGTGGCCGGAACGCGAAACCGCCGGTGACCCCCTGTGGGGATCACCGGCGGCCGGTCACTCCGTCAGCTGACTCTCAGTCAGCCGCCTGGGCCGGAACGGGCTCTGCCTCGACCTCGGCCTCGGCGACGGGCTGCCCGCCCGACGTCTCCGGGTGCTCGGCCCGGTGCTTGGCGGCCCGCCGCTTGAGCACCCAGGCGGACCCGGCGCCGAACAACGCGGCCAGGATCAGGCCGACCCAGGAGAAGCTCTTCAGCCACTGCTCGGCAGCCTTGCCCACGGTGTAGATCAGCCAGGTGGTGCCACCGGCCCAGATGACGCCGCCGAGCACGTTGGCGATCAGGAACTTCCAGTACGGCATCTTCAGCGAGCCCGCGAGCGGTCCGGCGAAGATCCGCAGCAGCGCGATGAACCGGCCGAAGAAGACCGCCCACATGCCCCACTTCTGGAACGCGCGCTCGGCGGTGGCCAGATGGTCAGGGCCGAAGTGCTTGGGGAACTTCCGGCCGAGTTTCTCGAACAGCGGCTTGCCGCCCTTGCGCCCGATCGAATAGCCGATCGAGTCACCGATGATCGCACCGGCGATCGCACACGCCGCCACCAGCCAGGGGTTGACCACACCGCTGGCGGCCAGCACCGAGGCCGTCACCAGCGCGATCTCGCCGGGCAGCGGGATGCCCAGGCTCTCCAGCAGGATGATCGCGCCAACGAGCGCGTACACCGCGTTCGGCGGCACGCTCTCCAGCCATACGTCGATGTGCAAGGTCGGATACCTCCGGGGCAGGACACTCGGTCGGCGGGAGCCGGCAAGAGTCGAGAGTCGGCAGAGTCGTGGAACGTCGCGGTGGCGCAGTGGCGCGGAAGGGTCCAGGGCAGCCTAACCCGGTCGGCCGACCCACCCGGTAACAGTCACGTCCCGGAGCTCCGGTCAGTTCCCGCCGCCGGCCAGGCCGCGATGCAGCAGCGCGGTCAGGGTGTCGACGATCTCCCGGTCGGTCGCGCCGGGGCCGTGCTCACCCGCCGTCAGCACCGCGTAGCCGAACATCGAGAGCATGCCGCCCATCGCGGCAGCCACCAACTCCGGCTCCCCCGGCAGCCGGTGGCCCCGCTCGCGCATGTACTCCAGGTGGTCGCGGAACACCGCGGTCTCGGCGGCCAGCGCGGCCCAGGCCCGGCCGGAGCCGGGCGGCTCGGCCATCATCGACTGGGTCAGCGCGACCACCACCGGCAGGTGGTCCCGGAACACCTGCCAGGAGACGGCCAGGTGCTCGCGCAGCTGCTCCTGGTCGGAGAGGTCGTGCTCCCGGTCGTGCCCGTCGGCGGCGATCGCCCGGTCGGCCTGGTCGTCCATCTCCCGCAGCAGGGCCTCGAGCAGCTCGTCCTTGCTCGCGAAGTGGTCGTAGAACGAGCCGGTGGCCCGCGCGGCGGCCCGGGTGATGTCGGTGATCTTGGTGTTCAGGTAGCCGTTCTCCACGAACAGCCGTCGGGCCGCCTCCTTGAGAGCCGCCTCCGTCTCCGCCGCCCGCTCCTTGCGCACTCCCACCGGGGTCACTCCCTGTCCTCTTGACGCCGTGCTCCGGGCCTCAGCATACTGAGCCCGGTTTCACCGAATAGAGATTCACCGAATCATGATTCAGGAGATTGTCATGCGGATCACCGTCATCGGCGGCGGCGTGGCCGGAGCGGCGAGCGCCATCGCGCTGCGCCGGACCGGGGCCGAGGTCACCGTCCACGAGGCATACCCGGACCCGGCCGGACCGGTGGGCTCGTTCCTCAGCCTGGCCTCCAACGGACTGCGCGCCCTGGAGGTCCTCGGCTGCCTGCCCGAGGTGCAACGGCGCGGCTTCGCGGTGGCCGAGCAGCGGATGTGGTCCGCCTCCGGCCGGCTGCTCGGCGCGATGCCGCGCGGGCGGCTCGCCGGGGACGACCTGCTGAGCGTCACCCTGATGCGGGGTCAGCTGGTCGAGGCCCTGCGCACCGAGGCCGAACGGGCCGGGGTCACCGTCGTCACCGGACAACGCCTGACCGAGGTGACGGCGCACGAGGACGGCGTACGGGCCGGGTTCGCCGACGGCTCCGCCGCCGAGGCCGACCTGCTGGTCGGGGCGGACGGTCTGTGGTCGGCCACCCGCACGCTGCTCGACCCCGCCGCGCCGAGCCCGGCGTACGCGGGGCTGTACAGCGTCTCGGGCCGGTCCGAGGGTGTGCCGGGCGACCCGTCCTGCTTCAACATGACGTTCGGCCGCAACGGCGCCTTCGTCCACCTCCCGGCCCCCGACGGCTCGACCTGGTGGTCGGCCCAGGTCGCCACCCCCGAGCCGCCGGACCTCGCCGCCGTCCCGCTCGCCGAGTGGCCCGACCGGCTGGCCTCGCTGTACCGGCAGGAGGAGCTGCCGCTCGCGCTGCTCCGGGCGAGCACCGAGGTGCACCGCCCGACCCTGATGCACACCCTCCCCGCCGTACCGGCCTGGCACGGCCGCCGGACCGTCCTGGTCGGCGACGCCGCCCACCCGGTCGGCGCGGGCCAGGGCGCCTCGATGGCCCTCGAGGACGCGGTGGTGCTGGCCCAGGTGCTGAGCCGGGGCGGCTCACTCGCCGAGTACGAGCAGCTCCGCCGGGACCGGATCGGCCGGATGCTCAAGGCCGCCGCCGCCAACCGGGACGCCAAGACGGCAGGCCCGGTCGGACGCCGGGTCAACGACCTGGTGCTGCCGCTGGTGTTCCGGCACTTCTACGGCCGGTCCACCTCCTGGCTCTACACCCACGAACTGGGCGCCCTGGCCTGACAGTTCGACGATCGGGTCCGACCGTCAGAGGGTCTTCCGTCCTGGAGAAGGTGCCTGGACTCTTCGGACGGACCCCAGGGCAGCGGAGAGCAGCGGCAGATACTCAGGGTCAGAGGCGAACAGCACGGTGTCCTCGCCGTCCCGGCATTCGATCACCGTCCAGCCGCGCCGGATGGTCGCCGGATCGGTGTCCTCCCTGACGCGGACGCGGGCGATCTCCACCCGCGCCAGCGGGACCGGCCGGCTGTTCAACGCGGGCGCCTCGGTGGGCGAAGTGGCCAGCGTGGTGAGGGAAGCGGTCAGGAAGCCGGGCACGGGGCAGCAGTACGGGCGGGTGCCGAGAGCACACCCCTCGAAGGTCACCGCCTCCCCCGCCTCGAACGCCCCGGCCAGCTTTCGGGCCTTGCGCTTGCCTCTCCCGGCCTCCGGCACCAGCACGGTGCACAGCACGTCCAGCAGCACGTCCAGCATTCCGCCCCCATCACGTCGCTTCACTTCCGCAGGGACGACGGCCCACCCCGCACCTTGGTTCCAGAAGCCCGGCCGCAGGCGCCCCGGACACCGCGCAACGGCCACTGCCGGAAAATCCGGTACGTCCGTCGCGGCGGCCGGGCGATCATGTCCGGATGACCGAGGAACCAACGGCAGAACCCGACCCGGCACTTCTGGGGATCGGCCTCACGGCCAACATCGTCCAGGTGACCGTACAGGGCCACGGCGGCCTGGAAGTCCGCCGTGGGACGAAGCACTTCGCCCCGGGCGCCAAGGTCTGGGTGGTACCCCCGCACTGGGACTGGAGCGAGCGGCTGTATGTGGTGGGGCGTCACCGCGGCCGCTTCAACCGCTACATCGCGGTCGTGATGCGCCGGGACTTCCTGGAGAACCCCCGGGTGAAGGGCATCTACAGCCCTGCCCTGGCACAGGCACTCGGCGACGTCGTCGGCCGCCCGTTCTGGGACAGCGCCGAGGACGCCCAGCTGATGCTGGACCGGTGGTGACACGGATCCACCGGTACGCCCTCGGTCCGCTCAGCCCCGGCGCACTGCCGCCGCCAGGCCGACCGTGCCGACGATCCGGGCCCGCTGGTCGGGCAGGTCCAGCGCCAGCACCCGGAACAGCCACCCGTGACGGGCCGTCAGCGGCACGGTCCGGGCGTCCCGCAGCAGCTCGTGCGAGCGGACGCCCCAGGGCATCGGGGGCACCTTGTAACCGCGCCGGGCGGCCCGGCCGGACTTGGTCATGGCACTGAACCAGCGCGGTACGACATCGAAGAGCAGCGTCCCGCCGGGGAACCGCTCGGCGCAGCGGGTGAACAGCTCGCGCACCTCGGCGGGCTGAAGGTACATCAGCAGACCCTGCGCGACGATCAGCACGCCGAGCGCCGGGTCCACCTCGTCCAACCAGGCCGGATCGGTCGCCGAGCAGGCCAGCAGGCGCTGGCGCGGCTCGGGCGGCAGCAACCGTTCGCGCAGCGCGACGGCCTCGGGCAGATCGACGGTCAGCCAGTGGGCCCGGCCGTTGTCCACCCGCCAGTACTGGGTCTCCAGGCCGTCGCCGAGCGAGACCACGGTGCCGCGCGGGCAGCGCAACAGGAAGTCCGCCACCTCCTGGTCGAACAGGCCGCAGCGCGCGCCCTGCAACCGGCTCGCGAAGCCCTGCCCGCTGCCGAACCGCTCGGCGAACGGGTAGTCCAGCCGCTCGACCAGCTCCACCGCCTTCGGGTCGGGGTACGGCGTCCCGGGCCGCCGGGCCTCCGCGGCCCGGTGGTAGAGCGTCCACAGCGCCGTCTCGGGAATCGCCGACAGCTCCTCCACACCAGGTCCCTTCACCGAGCCGACCCCCACCGCATTCTGACACCGCGTCGGACCCCGGGTGCCGAGGCGCAACGGCCGTTTGCCATCCTGAGCCGATGACAGATTTCCCGCACCACACCCGGGTCCGGCAGAGCTACGACACGGTGGCCGAGGAGTACCGGAGCCGGATCGGCGACGAGCTCGCCCACAAGCCGCTCGACCGAGCCCTGCTCACCGCCCTGCTGGAGCAGACCGAACCCGGCACCACGGTCGCCGACCTCGGCTGCGGGCCCGGCCACATCTCGGGCTGGCTCGCGGCGCACGGCGCCCACCCGGTCGGCATCGACCTCTCCCCCGCGATGGTGGCCATCGCCCGCCGCGACCACCCGGAGGCGGAGTTCCGCGAGGGCGACCTGCTCCATCTCCCGGCGGCGGACGGCGAGTTCGGCGCAGCGGTCGCGCTCTACTCGGTCATCCACCTGGAGCCGGCCGAACTGCGGCCCGCCTTCACCGAGATCCGCCGCACCCTCCGCCCCGGCGGTCTGCTGCTGCTCGCCTTCCACCTCGGCACCGAGGTCAGACACCTGACCGAGTGGTGGGGCCACCAGGTCGAGGTCGACTTCCACTTCCTCGACCTCAGGACCGTCGAGGACCTCCTCACCACCACCGGCTTCACCGTCGAAGCCCGCCTGGAACGCACCAACTACCCCCAGGAGGCCGAAACCCGCCGCGGCTACCTCCTGGCCCGCCGATCCCTGTGAGTTGGCGGATGTGAGCGCCGAGCCGACGGGCGGCAGGCCGGCTGCTCGGACCGGCTGCTGTAATGCTCCTGAGCGCGGCCGGTCTCACGGCCCCGCCGCGGGGGAGGAACGCGCATGCGACACAGACTTGGTACTGCCTTCGGGGCGACGATACTGCTGGTCACGGCCTCGACGGGCTGCTCGAGCGACGATGGGAGCCCGACGGTGCCGGCCATCTCCCACGCCCCTTCCTCGGTCGCGGCCTCCTCTCCCGTGCCTCCGGGCCTGACCGAGGTGATCGACCGAACCCGTACCACCCTGATCGCGTCGGGAGCTGTCGGAGCCGAAACTCCCGGCCCACAGGGGCTGCTGTTGGTCCAGGCCTGGGCGGACAGCGCCGCGTACGTCTGGGAGACCCGCGACCAACGGCTGTGCTCGGCCAAGGTCACCGCGGCCACGGTGACCGAACGGGCCTGCGCCGTCCATCCGCTGGATCCGCCTGTCACATCGCCCGGAGGAGTTCAGCAGATCGACACCTTCTTCACCGACGGCTGGGTACGCCTCTTCGGCGCCGACCACCAGGAGGTGACCTCCGCGACCTGTGGCGGTACGCCCGTGGAAGTCCTCCGGATCGGCACCGTCGCGAGTGGGGCCCGGACGCTGTACGCCGTGTGGTTCACGGACTACACGAAGGGCAGCATCGTGCTGTCGCTGAGCCACGACGGCACGACGTCCGAGGCCTCGCTCGCGCTCGGCGACCTCGGCGACCGAACCTGCGCCCCGGCACTCTGACGTGAAGTCAAAGGGGAGCACATGAACATCGACATGGTGCGCGCGGCGATCGGGCCGCAGAGCCCGGACGGGGTGACCGGTTCGGGCATCTACGTCTGGGTTGACGCAGGGGTGGCCGAGCAACCGGTGCTGTACATCGGCAGATCGGGCAACGTGACGAGGCGAACGAGCAACGAGAGGACGTGGACCGAGCAGTTCAAGGACGCACGCCGCCGCGGGAACACCCTCTGGTACGCAGCCGGCTGCGGGCTCTCCCCCGTCCTGGCAGCCGCCGTGGACCCACAGGTGCTCATGTGGGCCCTCGGTCCCGCGGACGCTGCCGCCACCGAGACAGCGCTGATCCGGCTGGCCGCACTGACCGGCGGTACGCCGCCGGCCCAAGGCGGCGGCTGGGGCTGGGGCCGCGGAGACCAGGCCGCGAGCCCGGACCCGGTACACCTGCTGCTGAACCGCTGGTTCCAGGACGACCACCTGGTGCGTCGGATCACGGAACCCGGCACCTGATCGACCACCGATACCGGTCCGTTCGGGCGGCGGCATCGACACAACGGCCCGACGGCAGACCCTGCGGCATGACAGTTCCCACCATCAACGGCCGCTAGGTGGCCCGAAGTTCGAACGGGCCCGCCTCCCCAAAAAACGGGCAATAGACGCGCCTACAAGGCCACTTCACGGAACCGCAGCCAGAGCCGCGCCTTTCCCCACAGGTGTATGCCAGGGGACCACTCCGTGCAGCCCTCGGAAGCGACACGCCTTGAGCCTTGCGACCCGCACGTCCGACTCGCGGCCTAACGACCAGAATGTCCGGCCGCGTGTATTAGGCTCCGCCTCTAGCATCACTCGATTGACCGTTTGCTCACCCAATCGACAGGAGGCCCGATGATCGGCGTGCTCGTGACTTTCACGCAGACCGACAAGTTCGATCGTTCAACTCTCGCAAAGATTGCCGGCGAACTACGAGGACCGTTCGAAGGCATGGCCGGCCTTCGCTTCAAGAGCTTCATGCTCGACGAAGACGGCGTTCGGGCAAGGAACTTCTACGTGTGGGATGACGAGGACAAAGCCCGCGCCTTCTTCACGGCAGAGCTCGTCGACAAGGTGGCGGGGATTTATGGCGCCCCGCCCAAAATCGAATACCTCGATATCGTGGGGTTCGTCGACAACTCTGGCACCTGATTCGCAAGGGGGCTGTCGCGCAAACCCGTGCCGTCGTGGGCGGTGCCGACGCTGATCCGGAAGCCGGCCGCGAGCTGGGCGAGGGTGTCGTGCTTGCGCAGGTAGACCAACGCGAGCAGGGCCCGTTGGTAGGGCGGGAGTTTCCTATCGGGCGTACCAGCAGAGCCTGGGCTTCTCCGGCGCGGATGCCGACGGCATCCCCGGGCCAACTGCTGGGCTCCCGGCGGTCGGAGGTGGCAGCCGGTTCCGAAGAGGTCGGCGGCCGACCGGCCGGCGAACGAGGGTTCACCAGTCGGGGTTGACGTCGTTTCCGAAGCCGGCGCCCGCAGGTCGCTTCTCGAAGTGCAGATGCGGGCCGGTTGCGTTGCCGGTCTGGCCGACCAGGGCGATCTGCTGTCCCACTCCGACGCTCGCACCGCGGCCGACGTTGCGCTGGGAGAGGTGGCAGTACCAGTAGTCGAAGCCGTTGGAGCGCAGCACGAGGTAGTTTCCGTAGGCGTTCGGGTCCTCGCCCGTCTCGCTGATGGAGCCGTCGAGGACCGCGACGCACGGTGTGCCCTCGCCGGCGGCATAGTCGGCGCCGGTGTGGTAGCCGAGGCTCCAAGACCCGGGGATGCGATAGGCGGTGGTGACGCCGTGGCCGGGGGCGGGGGAAGAGACGCGGTTGCCTCCGCCGTTGGTGGACGGGACTTGGAGGCGGTCCCAGGAGGTCTGGCCGGGGATGCCGTCCGCGTCGCCGCCGGAGAATCCGAGTTTGCGCTGGAAGGCTGCGTACGACGCCTGGTCGGCGTCGCTCCACGCGGGGCCGGGCCCCACCTGGTACTGGCTGCACCCTTCCGCGACGAGGCGCTGCCCCATCGCGGTGATGATCGGGCTGACCTGACCGTTGTGGAAGAACGGTGCTCCGGGGAAAGGCTGCAAGCTCATGGTCGGTCTCCTCTCTGCTGGGCGAGAGCGAGTGGCTCCGGCGGATGTCCCCGCCCGGACACTCCGGCAGCGCCCTGCGCCACGAGCACGCCGCGCTGAGAGGTGGACCAGCTGGGAAGGGTATGCCGGGTTCCTGAACTCGGACCCCGCGCCGGTGAGGGCCGTTCGTACCAGGCCCTTCACTTCCACCGTGCGCCGCGGCGATTCCGATTGCAACGCGGGAGCTCGCGGGGCACCCGGCCGGCGTTCGGGTACTCCCTGCGGCTCGCCGCGAACCCGACACCGACCCGCCCGGACGCCCTACTGACCGTGCGTGGTGCGCCGGCGTTCTGCGGGTTGAGGAGCGCAGCTTTCCTGGCGACGATCAGGACCCTCGACAAGTCCCGTCGTCGCAGGTCATTCAGGTCGCACGCGATGGCCGCCGAGGTCACATCCCGGCGGTGTCGATCTCCACGCGGTCCCCCGCAACGTGCTGGATCGCGTACTTCAGTGCCCGCTCCGGGTCGCTGACGCTGTAGTGCCCTGGGACGTGAGCTGCCGTACTGATGGACGCACCTCCTCCACTCCGACCCGGGTCCCTACTTGCTGTGCACGAGCTGGATCAGGTTGCCGCAGGTGTCGTCCAGAACGGCGGTGGTGACCGGGCCCATCTCCCGTGGCTCCTGGGTGAAGTGCACCCCGAGCCCGCGCAGCCGCTCGAACTCCGCCGGTACGTCGTCCACCGCGAAGGAGGTGGCCGGGATGCCGTCCTCGACCAGTGCCCTCTTGTACGGACCGACCGCCCGGTGGCCTGAGGGCTCCAGCAGCAGTTCGGTCCCCTCGGGGTTCTCCGGCGAGACGACGGTCAGCCACCGGTCCTCGCCGCCGAGCGGGACGTCGTGCTTCTTCACGAAGCCCAGCACCTCCGTGTAGAAGCGCAGGGCCTTGCTCTGGTCGTCGACGAAGACACTGGCCAGGTGGATCCTCATGTAACGGCGCTCCAGGGTGTCGGTGCTCGGAACGTGGAAGCTGATCGCCTGGCGGCGACAGTACCTCCCTAACCGACCTAACCGACGCTGAACGCGCCCTCCGGCGGTGGCGGCGAGTCGGTGGCGGTCGCGTCGGTGACCGGGGCGGTGCGGCCGACCAGGCGGGTGAGTTCGGCCTCGTCGCAGAGCCGGGCCGGGAAGACGTCGGCGGCCAGACGGCGGGTCAGTTCCGCCACCGGGAGCGGTCGGTCGGAGCCGACCAGCAGGACGTTGCCGTAACGGCGGCCCCGCAGCACCGAGGGTTCGGCGGCCAGGCAGACGTACGGGAAGACCGCCCGCACGGTGGCCGCCTGGGCCTTGGCGAAGGCGAGCGGCGGGCCGTCCGCCAGGTTGGCGGCATAGCAGCCGCCAGACCGCAGAGCGGTGGCCGCCAGTCGGAGGAACTCCACCGAGGTGAGCCGGGAAGGCGTACGGGAGCCGTGGAAGACATCGGCGACCACCGCGTCCACCGAACCGGCGGCGATCGAGGCCAGCGCCTCCCGGGCATCGCCGACCTGCACCGCGATGCCGTCCGGCCACGGCAGCTGATCGGCGATCAGCTCGACCAGCGGCCCGTCCACTTCGACCACTCGCTGCCCGGAGCCGGGCCGGGTGGCGGCCAGGTAGCGCGGCAGCGTGAGCGCCCCGCCGCCCAGGTGCAGCACGTCCAGCGGCTGCCCGGCGGGGGCGACGACGTCCAGCAGGTGGGTGATCCGCTGGGTGTACTCGAATTCCAGGTGGGTCGGATCGTCGAGGTCGACGTACGACTGCGGGGTGCCGTCCAGGGTCAGCAGCCAGCCGCCGTCGCAGTCCAGATCGGGCATCAGCTTCGCCGTACCGAGCCCGACCGCCCGCTCGACCGGCAGCCGGTCCTCGGGGCTCATGCGGTTCCTCGGGTCAGGGTGTCAGTCGGCATGACCGCAGCATAAGCCGGTCGGGAGGTCGGTCGGCCCGCCCCGGGCTACCGGCCGGTAGAGTCGGTGCTCGCGGACAGTGCTCGCGGATCGTTGGTCCTGTCACGGCAGGCCGGAGCAGAGATTGGGTGCGGCAGTGGAGTTCCGAGAAGACATCCTGGGTGCGCCGTACGAGGCGGCCGAGCTGCCGCTGACACCCGACGAGGAGGGCCCGGTCAGCGCGACCCTGGTCCGGCGGCTGGTCCCGGGCTCCCACCGGGCCGTGCTCTACCTGCACGGCTACACGGACTACTTCTTCCAGACCAACCTCGCCGACCACTTCGTCGCGGCCGGCTTCTCCTTCTACGCGCTGGACCTGCGCAAGTACGGCCGCTCGCTGAGGCCCCATCAGTCCCCCAACTTCGTCCGCGACCTGGCCGCCTACGACGAGGAGCTGGACGCGGCGGTCCGGATCATCCGCGAACAGGACGGCCACACCCGACTGCTGGTGAACGGCCACTCCACCGGCGGTCTGGTCGCCGCCCTCTGGGCCTCCCGGCGGGCCGAACGGAACACGGTCGACGGGCTGTTCCTCAACAGCCCGTTCCTCGCCATGCCCACCGCCCCCGCGCTGCGTACCCTCGGCGCGCCCGCTATCGAGGCGCTCGGCCGATTCGCCGCGCTGCGCAAGCTGCCCGCGCCGCTCAACCCGCACTACGTGCACAGCCTGCACCGCGACCACCGCGGCAGCTGGGACTTCGACCTCGCGCTCAAGCCCGCCGAGGGCTTCCCGCTGTACGCCGGCTGGCTGGCCGCGATCCAGCGCGGCCACCGCCGGGTCCGGCAGGGTCTGCAGCTGGACTGCCCCGCGTTGCTGATGGCGTCGACCGCCTCCACCGTCACCGGCAAGTGGGACCCGGCGCTGCTGCACACCGACGCGGTGCTGCGCGCGGACGACATCGCCGCGCTCGCCCCCCGGCTCGGCCGCCACGTCACCACCGTCCGGATCGACGGCGGTATGCACGACCTGGTGCTGTCCGGGGAGACCGCCCGGGCCCAGGTCTTCAGCGAGCTGGACCGCTGGATCGACGCCTACTTCCCCTCACTGCCCGGCTGAGGCGCCCGGACCAGCCCGGCGACGTGGTCGGTGACCAGGTCGAGCACCTCCGCCGCCGCGCCCTTGTCCCCGAGCACCAGGTAGTTGACGGTCAGCCCGTCCGTCATCGCGGCCAGGTAGCTCGCCAACACCCCGACCGGGACCAGGAGTTCGGCGCCGGTCCGCTTCCCGAGCTCCTCGATCAGCTCGCGGTAGGTCTCGGTGTACAGCTCGTACTGCCGCCGGGCCAGGTGCTCGAAACCGGGCTGGCGCAACGCGTACTGGGTGAGTTCGTAGGTCAGCATGTGCTCGGCCGGGTTGGCCGCCACGTGCTCCCAGTAGGCCCGGAATCCGGCCCGGACGGTCTCCCGCAGGGTGGCCTGCGGTCGGATCGCGTCCCGCACCATGGTGACCGAGTGCTCGGTGATGGTCGTGATGACGGACTCCAGCAGTGCCTGCTTGGAGTCGAAGCAGTAGTGGAAGACGCTCAGCGACAGACCCGCCTCAGCGGCGATCGAGCGGGTCGTGGTCCGGGCCACGCCGTCCCGGGTCATCGCCCGGATCGCGGCCTCGGTGAGCTGCCGACGCCGGTCGGCGGACGGCATCCGTGCCATGGGTRGTGCTCCCCTCCGTACTGGGAAAAGTG
>NZ_JBFUMY010000043.1:0-32099 GCF_054049135.1 Kitasatospora sp. P5_F3
CCTGTCTGGCCATTCGCGTCGGATCAGGCCGGGTCGGTCGGTGCGTGCGATCGGCGTGCGGCCGGGGCGCCCTTGTAGCGGAGCTACTTGGGTGTTTCGGCCGTGCGGCGAGCGTGCGTGCCGGGCGACCCGGACCCGACGGGAATGGTCAGACAGGCCCTAAATCCGCAGCCTGCCCGGTGAGGGGGTGTCTTCCGGTGGCGGCCTGGGCACCGGCCTGCCGCCGGGACCGGCCACCGCAGCGGCGGCGGGGGTCGGCGGTTCGACCGCGAGCGCGGGCCCCGGGGCGGCCGGGCCGACGCCGTCGCCCGGCTGGCCGGCCAGGCAGGAGTGCGTACCGTGCTCGTCGTCCGGGCCCGGCTCCGGGTGGCTCGCGGTGCAGTGCGCGGCCTCTTGGTGGCGAGGCTCAGCGGTGTCGTGATCGTGCCCGGCTGAGTGGTCGCCGTGCGCGGCCGCCGCCGCCAGGCCGACGGGGTGGTGCCCGGACGGGCCTTCGGCGCCGAGGCCGTGCGAGAGGGCGACGGCCAGCACCAGGACCAGCGCGGCCCACCAGCCGAGCACCGCACGGCGGGGGCCGTGGTTCGGGACTCGGGTGACCGCCGGCATGGGCGCGATCCTAGCCCAGCCCCCTTCCGGCCCAGGCTCAGGAGACCGCCCCCGGCAGCTCCGCGTACGCCCGGCCGCTGCGGATCAAGGCCTCCGCCTTGTCCGGTTCCATCGGGCGGGCGAACAGGTAGCCCTGCCCGAGCGGGCAGCCCATCACGCCGAGCAGCTCGCGCTGCCGGGCGGTCTCGATCCCCTCCGCGATCACCCGGACGCCCAGCGTCTCGGCGATCCGGGTGATGCCCTCGACCAGGGCGTACTGCTGCGGGGAGCGGTCCAGGCCGTCGATGAAGGACTTGTCGATCTTCAGGATGGTGATCGGGAACTCACGCAGGTAGCTGAGCGAGGAGTACCCCGTGCCGAAGTCGTCGATCGCCAGCCTGATGCCCAGCTCACTCAGCGTCAGCAGGTCGGACCTGACCCGGTCGTCACGCTGCATCAGCACGCTCTCGGTCAGCTCCAGCACCAGCGATCCCGGCTGCATCCCGCACCCGTCCAGGGCGGCCAGCACCACCTCGACGAAGCCCGGGTCACGGAACTGCCGGGCCGAGACGTTGACGCTCACGTACAGCGGGCTGCCGCCGTCGGCCGACTGCTGCCAGCGGGCCGCCTCGGCGGTCGCCCGGCCGAGCACCCAGGCGCCGAGCGGGACGATCTGCCCGCTCTCCTCGGCCAGCGTGATGAACTGCTCGGGCGGGACCAGGCCGCGCTTGGCGTGCGGCCAGCGCACCAGGGCCTCGAAGCCCTCCAGGTCGCCGCTGCCGATCTCCACGATCGGCTGGTAGAGCAGATGGAAGGCGGAGTCCGCGACGGCCCCGTGCAGGCTCTCCTGGAGCTCGTGGCGCTCGATCATGCCCTCCTGCAGGACCGGCTGGAACCGGCGCCACTGCCGCTTGCCGGAGCCCTTGGCCGCGTACAGCGCGAGGTCGGCGTGGGTGAGCAGCTCGGTCGAGTCGACGCTGTCGTCGGTGGTCGCCACACCCAGGCTGACCGAGACGTTGACCGGGCCGACGCTGAGCCGGAACGGCTCGTCGAAGGCGCGGATCACGTGCTCGGCGAAGCCCTCGGCGTCAGCCGGGGTACGGGCGTCCTCGATCAGGACGGCGAACTCGTCGCCGCCGAGCCGGGCTGCGGTGTCCGAGGCCCGCGCGATGGTGGAGAGCCGCAGCGAGACCGCCACCAGCAGCTCGTCGCCGACGCTGTGGCCCATCGCGTCGTTGACCACCTTGAAGTCGTCGATGTCGATCAGCAGCACCCCGGCCGCCCTGCCACCTCGGACACCCCGTCGGAAGGCCTGGGTGACCCGGTCGTGGAAGAGCACCCGGTTGGCCAGCCCGGTCAGCGAGTCGTGGAACGCCCGGTGGCTCAACTCGCGCTCCAGCTGCCGCTGTTCGGTGACATCCCGGAGGGTCAGCACCAGCCCGGCCACCGCCGGGTCGCCGCGCAGGTCGCTGTGCCTGACCTCGACCTCGATCGCCACCCCGTCGTGCCGGATCATCCGCCAGTGCTCGCGCCGCTCCCGGCTGCCCGGGTCGCGCATCTGGTCCAGCGCACCGACCACGCCCAGGCTCTCCTCCGGCGGCACCAGGGCGGCGATCGAGGTGCCCACCAGGTCGGGATGGCCGAGCACCCGGTCGGCCGAGGTGGAGGCGTACCTGACCCGGTCGCCCTCGTCCAGGATCAGGATCACGTCCGAGGCGTTCTGCACCAGGCTGCGGAAGTACGCCTCGCTGTTGCGGCGGTTGACCTCCTCGCTGAGCGTGATCCGCTCCAGCGCCAGCGCCGCCTGCGAGGCGAGCGAGCCCAGCGTGTCGGCGAGCGCCGACAGCTCCTCCTCCTCGCCGCCGACGATCAGCACGCCGATCAGCGGGTCGCCGGTGGGCCGGTCCTGCAGGGCCAGCGGGCAGACCAGGGCCTGGTCGACGCCGTGCAGCGCCGACTCCAGCTCCTCCCCCAGGTCCGCCGCCCGGCACTGGTGGCTGCGCCCGCTGGCGGCCAGCAGATGGACGGCGTGCGGGACCCGGAAGGCCGGCCAGTCACCGCGCCGGCCGTACGGCGGCTGGAACCTGACCCCGCCGCCCTCCTCGCTCAGCCCGAGCAGCACCTGGCGGCGCGGATCGGGCGGTGGCAGCGCGGCCCCGGCCGCCCGGAGCGCGCTGGTCACCTCGTCCACCCGGGTGGCAGCGGCCAGTGAGCTGACCGCCACCCTGAGCACCCGCTCGCGGGCCACGGCCTCCCGGTGGGTGCTCACCACCCCGGCCAGCCGGGCCAGCACCAGCAGGTAGAGCAGCGCGGAGAAGGCGGCCACCACACCGACGTTGCTGGTGTCGCCAGCGTAGGCGTCCAGCATCAGTATCGCCGGGGCGATCAGCGAGGCGAAGGCGAGCAGCCCGATCCGGCCCCGGGCCACCTCGAGCCGCCGGCGCGGGGCCGGGCGGGTCATGGTGACCATCGAGGGGTGCATCGCGGCGATGCCCCAGGCGGTGTAGAACGCGGCCCAGCCGAGGTCCACCGGGGTGCCGATCCGCCAGGTCCCGTGCAGCTGGATCAGCCCGAACATCACGTCCGAGGCCAGCATCCCGAGGGTGCCCACGGTGAGCAGCCGCAGCGACCAGCTGCGCGGGCCCCGTGGCACCAACAGCCGTACCAGCATGGCCAGTACCAGGATGTCGCCCAGTGGGTAGGCGATCGAGAACGTCTTCTGAACCCACGTCAGTTCCAAGTTCTGCGCGGACGGCAGCACGATGTAGATCCAGACCAGCAGCGCGAGACCGGCGGTGAAGGTCAGCGCGTCCAGCAGGCTGCCCCGGTCCCGGCCCGCACTTCGGCGGCGGATGAAGAGCAACAGCCCGGCCGCGTACAGCGGGTAGGTCAGCAGGTAGAAGCCGTCCGCGATGGACGGGAACGGGTTGACCCTGTTGAGAATCTCGGTCTGCACCACCTCGGCGACCTCGCCCGCGGTGAAGCTGAGGTTCGCGGCGGCCAGCAGGAACCAGGGCAGCGGGTGGACCGGCCGGTTGCGGAAGGTGCCGAAGACGATCGCGGCCACACCGCTCAGGCCGATCCCGGTCCACCAGATGATCCGCTGGTCGGAGTGGGTGTAGTACAGCGCCGTCAGCAGGGCCATCCAGCCGAGGAAGACGTACGCCGGGTAGGGCCATCGCCATCTGGTCATCGCAGCCTCTGGGGCGGGGGAACCGAAATGGAATCCTGACCAGAATACCTGACGGCGTATATTCGAAGAACAGTTCACGGGGGGTCCTGAGTACACCGGGAGACCACAGGTGGCGGACCGTGAATTGCACGTGACGGTGGTGAACTCGCGCGGCCAGTACTCGATCTGGCCGAGTCTGCGCGAGCTGCCGCCAGGCTGGCAACAAGTGGGACGACCAGCGGCGTTGGCCGACTGTGCATCGGCCGTCGACGCTCTGTGGGCGGATATCCGCCCACGTTCCACCGATTCCGCGGAGATTTCCGTGCCGGAACTGGTCCGGGCCAGGGCCCGGCTGATTCCCGGTCATCCTGCGGTGATTTCGGAACACGGCACGCTCGACTACGCGGAGTTGGACCGGCGCGCGGACCGGTTGGCCCGGCGGCTGGTCGCCCGTGGTGTCGGAGCGCGGCACACCGTGGCGGTCTGTCACGACCGCAGCCCCGGCATGGTGGTCGCGCTGCTCGCCGTGCTCAGGTCGGGCGCCGCCTTCCTGCCGCTCGACCCCGCGCTGCCGCAGCACCGGCTGGACCGGCTGATCGCCGACGCCGGGGCGGACCCGGTGCTCACCGACCGAAACCACCGCGGGCTCACCGACCGCGCCATGGTGGTCGAGGACGGCCCGGATCCCGGCGGCCCGCTGCCCGTCCCTGGGCCGGAGGACCCGGCGTACCTGATCTACACCTCCGGATCGACCGGCGAGCCCAAGGGCGTGATGGTCAGTCACCGCTCGTTCGCCACCGTACTGACCGCGCTGGTCGCGGCGTACGGGCTGCGCCCGGCGGACCGGGTGCTCCAGTTGGCCGCGCTCGGCTTCGACACCTCGCTGGAGCAGGTCTTCGCACCGCTGATCGGCGGTGCCACCGTGGTGCTGGCCGACCGGCGGGGGTGCGCGCCGACCGAGCTGGCCGACCGGCTCAGGACACACCGGATCACCGTGGCCGACCTGACCCCGGCGTACTGGCACCAGTTCCAGAACGCCACCGAGCGCGACCCGGCGCCACCGGGCGACCTGCGGCTGGTGATCGTCGGCGGCGACACCGTACGGCCCGAGGACTGCCGGCGCTGGCTCCGGCGACGGCCCGGGATCCAGCTGTTGAACGCCTACGGGCTCACCGAGACCACCATCACCTCCACACTCTGCGCGCTGCGCCCCGAGCTGCTGACGGGCCCGCCCGGCACTTCGGCGCCGATCGGGCGGCCGGTCGGCGGAGCCACCGTGCACCTGCTGGACGAGCAGCTCAGGCCGGTCCCGCCCGGACGGCCCGGGGAGATCTACATCGGCGGCCCCGGCGTCGCACTCGGCCTCTGGCGGCAGCCTGGCCGGACCGCCGAGCTGTTCCGGCCCGACCCGTACGCGGCCGAGCCGGGCGCCCGGATGTGCCGGACCGGGGACCTGGGCCGGTGGCGGGCGGACGGCGAGCTGGAGTGCCTGGGCCGGCTCGACCGGCAGGTGAAGATCCGCGGCTACCGGGTCGATCCGGCCGAGGTGGAGTCGGCCCTGACCGACCACCCGGCGGTGGACCAGGCCGTCGTGGTGCCGGAGAACGGGGCGCTGGCCGCGTTCTACACCACCGCGGGCCCGGTACCGGCCGAGGACGTGAGCAGGTTCCTGACCGAGCGGCTGGCCGGCTGGATGCTGCCCGCCAGGCTGGCCGAGGTGGCCGAGCTGCCGCTGGATCACAACGGCAAGCTGGACCGCAAGGGTCTGCTGCTCTCCACCTCTCCGCCGCCGACCGCCGACGCCGACGCCGACGCCGAGCCGCTCACCCCGGTCGGCACCGGTGTGGCCGAGCTCTGGGCCCGGATGCTGCACCTGGAGCAGGTGCGCCCCGGGGACGACTTCTTCCGGATCGGCGGCGACTCGCTGCTGGCCACCGAGATGCTGGCCAGGGCCCGGATCATGTTCGGTATCGGGGTCGGCCAACTCCGGGCGCTCACCCGCGCGTTGCTGGCCGAACCGACGCTGGCCGCGTTCGCCCGCAACACCCAGGCGGCCCGGGCCGGGACCCTGACGGCCGGCGACCTGCCGCCCGACTTCGTCGCCGAGGCCGAGCTCGGGGTGCCGATCAGGAGCAACGGCGGGCCGGTGCCGAACTGGCGCCGCCCCGGCGCGATCCTGCTGACCGGGGCCACCGGCTACTGCGGCTCGCACCTGCTGGACGCCCTGCTCCGGGAGACCGACGCCACCGTGCACTGCCTGGTCCGCGACACCGACCCCGGGCAGGCGCTGGACCGGCTGCGCGCGGCCGGGCTGCGCCACCTGCTCCGGGACCCGCTGGACGGGGTGGCGCCGGGCCGGGTGGTGCCCGAGCCCGGCGACCTCGGGGCGCCGCTGCTCGGGCTGACCGAGCGTCGGTTCACCGAGCTGGCCGACCGGCTCGACCTGATCCTGCACTGCGCCGCCCGGGTCAACTTCATCTATCCGTACCGGGAGTTGAGCGCCGTCAACGTCGGTGGCACCCGCGAGCTGGTCCGGCTGGCCGGGCACTCCCGGGCCGTCCCGCTGCACCATCTGTCCAGCATGTCGGTGCTGGCCGGCTACGGGGCGGCCGGTGTCCGGCAGGTCACCGAGCGCACCCCGCTCGGGCACCCGGGGCACCTCTCGGTCGGGTACGCGGAGACCAAGTGGGTCGCCGAGGAGCTGCTGCGGCAGGCGGCCGAGGCCGGGCTCCCGGTGGTTGTCCACCGGCTGAACGACGTCACCGGTGACCAGGCCACCGGCGCGATGAACAGCACCACCGAGATCTGCGCGCTGATCCGGCTGATCGCCGACACCGGGTGCGCACCCGACGTGGACCTGCCGATGGACTTCCTGCCCGCCGACAGCTTCGCCCGCGCGGTGACCTACCTCGCCACCCACGTCGAGGCCACCGGACAGGCGTACCACCTGACCAACCCCCGGCACCCGCTGCTCGGCGAACTCACCGCCCGGCTACGGGCGTTCGGCTACCCGGTGGAGGATCTGCCGTACCAGGAGTGGGTGCGCCGGTTCGCCCGGTACGCCGCCGAGCACCCCAAGCACCCGGCCACCCCCTTCCTGCCGCTGTTCGTGGACCGCTGCGCGGGGCGGCCCGAACTGACCGTCAGCGAGCTGTACTTCCGCCGGACCTTCCCGCGCTTCGACCGGTCCGGGGTGGATGCCGACCTGGCCGGGAGCGGGGTGGAGTTCCCGCCGGTGGACGGCGCGCTGCTGGACCGCTACCTGCGGAACCTGATCGGCTCCGGCTACCTCGACCCGCCGACCGCGGGCAGGTGAACCGACCGTGTGGTGGGAGGAGTTGGACCTGACCGAGGCGCCCGCCGACGGTCCGGTGGCCTTCGGCGGGGCACTGGACGCCGGCACCCTGCTCGGCGCCTACCGGGCCGGACTGTTCCCCTTCCCCGCGGCCGATCCGGTCCTCGCCGCCTTCAACGAGGCACGCTGGGCGGACGGCCCTGCCCCCCTGGTCGGCGGGGACGACCCGTACGCGCTGGCCTGGTGGTCACCCGATCCACGGCCGGTGCTGCCGGTGGACCGCCTGCGGGCCGGGCCACGCTGGAGCTGCACGGTGGGGCAGGCTTTCGACCGGGTGCTGGAGGAGTGCCGCCGCGACCGCCAACCCGTCTGGCTGACCGACGAGTTGACGGCCGCACTGCGCGAACTGCACCGGGACGGGCGGGCGGTCAGCGGGGAGGTCTGGGAGCAGGACGAGCTGGTCGGCGGGGTGTACGGGATCCAGGTGGGGCCGGTGCTCAGCCTGGACTCGATGTTCCACCGTCGGCCGGGAGCGGGCACCGCCGCCCTGGCCGATCTCGGCGCCCGGTTCGGCGCGGTCGGCGGCCGGCTGCTGGACGCCCAGTGGGACAGCCCGCACATCCGCTCGCTGGGCGCCGAGTTGCTCCCGCGCGAGCACTACCTGGCCGTGCTCCGGGAACCCGACACCCCGCCGTTGGGGGCTGTCTGAAGGTGCATCGTGCGGTCGGCCAGCAGGTCGGCCGCCGCCCGGTCGTGGGTGATCAGCAGCAGCGCCAGGCCGGTACGGTCCCGGAGCCCGGCCAGGTGGTCCAGGATCCGGCGGCGGCTCAGCGCGTCCAGGCCCGAGGTGATCTCGTCGCAGACCAGCACCCGGGGGCCGACCACCAACGCCCGGGCCAGCGCGGCCCGTTGCAGCTCACCACCGGAGAGCTCGGCCGGCCGGCCGGTGGTCGGTACGCCCAGCTCGGCGAGCAGCCGGGCCGCCGCCCGGCCGGCCTCCGCCGGGCCGAGACCGCCGACCCGGACCGCCGCCCTGGCCACCTGCCCGACCACCGGGCGGCGCTCGTCGAAGGCGGCCCGGGCGTCCTGGAAGACGTACTGCACCGCCGCGAGCTCGGTCCGGCTGCGGGAACGCAGGCTGCGCGGCAGCGGGCGCCCGTCCAGGGCGACCGTGCCCTGGTAGGCACTGTGCAGGCCGGCCAGGCAACGGCCCAGGGTGGTCTTCCCGCTGCCCGAACGGCCGGTCAGGGCGAGGCACTCGCCACGGCCCAGGGTGAGCGAGACCTCGGGCGACACCGGCGCTCCACCCGGGTGACGGGCGGTCAACTGCCGCACCGTCAGCACCGGCTCGGTGGGCCCGGCGGAGCGTGGGCGCCCGGGTTCGGGTTGCTCGGCCCAGGCGCCCGCCTCGACCACCCGGCCGCCGCGCAGCATCACCACCTCGTCGGCCAACTCCCGCACCACGTCGAGATCGTGACTGAGCAGCACCAGCGCCAGGCCGTCCCGTACCAGCGCGGCCAGCTCGGCGACCAGGTGCCGCTTGGTCTCCGGGTCCTGCCCGGTGGTCGGCTCGTCGGCGACCAGGACCCGGGCGCCGAACAGCAGAGCCTGGGCGATCACCACCCGCTGCTGCTGCCCGCCGGAGAGCTGGTGCGGGAAGCGCCGCAGCACGGCGGCAGGGTCCTCCAGCCGGGCCCGACGGAGCGCGTCCTCGACTGCCGCCCCGGGCCCCAGCTCGCCCAGTTGGGCACCGATCCGGCGGGCCGGGTTGAGCACGGTGGCCGGGTGCTGCGGCACGTAGCCGACCGCCCCGGCCGGGGCCCGGACCAGGCCGGAGACCTTGGCGCCCTCGGGGTACTCGCCGAGCAGCGCCAGGCCGGTGGTGGTCTTGCCGCTGCCCGAGGCGCCGAGCAGGGCGGTCACCCGGCCGGGGTACGCGCGCAGGTCCACCCCGTCCAGCAGGGTCCGCCCGCCGACCTCGACCCGCAGGTTCCGTACCTCGACCAGTGGGTCGGTCATCGCTCAACTCCCTTGCCGCTGCGCCCTTGCAGCGCCGCGTCGAACAGCAGGTTGACCCCGGTCGAGAGCGCGGCGATCAGCGCGGCGGGGACCAGTACGGCCCAGGGCTGGAGGTCGAGGCCCGGCCGGTTCCGGTCCACCATCACGGCCCAGTCGGCGGCGTCCGGGGCCACCCCGACGCCGAGGAAGGCGGCGGTGCTGACCAGATAGAGCGCTCCGACCAGCCGGCTGCCCAGGTCGGCGGCCAGCGTGCGGCGCAGCTCCCGGGTGGTGTAGCCGAGCGCGATCCGGGCCCAGGACTCACGGTGCATCCGCAGCGCCTCGACCGCGGGGCGGGCGGCGATCTCCACCGCGGCGGCGTGCAGCACCCGGGCGGCGTCCGGCACCGCGACGAAGGCCACCAGCACGGTCAGGCCGACCGGGCCCGGCTCCAGCGCGGCGGCCACCAGCAGCACCAGGATCAGCGAGGGCACCGCGAGCAGCACGTCCAGCGGCCGCATCAGCAGCTCCTCCAGCCAGGCCGACCGGGTGAGCGCGGCGGCCAGCCCGAGCGGCAGCGCGACCGCGTACGCCAGCGCCGTGGCGGCCACCGCCACCAGCACCACCGACCGGCCGCCGAGCAGGACTTGGCGCCAGACGTCGCGTCCGGTGAAGTCGGTGCCCAGCCAGTGGCCCGCGCCCTGGGTGAAGGACACCGCCCGGGGCCCGGCCTCGCCCGCGAGCAACGGTCCGAACAGGGCCAGCAGCAACGGCAGCGCGACCAGCGCCGCCCCGAGGGCGTACCGGCTACGGGTCATCGGGTCAGCTCCGTCCGTGGCGCGAACCGCCGGGCCACCAGGTCGGCGCCCAGGTTGAGCACGACGGTGAGCAGCGCGAAGACCACCGCCAGCCCCTGCACCACCGGCACGTCCCGGGCCGCCACCGCGTCCAGCAGCACGCTGCCCAGACCTGGCAGCACGAACAGCGCCTCCACCACGACCACCCCGCAGAGCAGCCAGTCGCAGGTCCTGGCCAGCTGCTGGGCCGCCGGGGCCAGCGCGTTGGGCAGCGCGTGCAGCCAGCGCACCCGCCACTCCGGTACGCCGTAGCGGCGGGCCTGGGCGACGTACGGCCGGGCCAGTGCCTCGATCATCCCGGCCCGCACCAGTCGGCTGATCGAACAGACCGGCCGGGCCAGCAGCACCAGCACCGGGAGCACCAGCACCGCCGGGTCGGCTGCCACACCGCCGACGGCGGTCGGTGGCAGCCAGCCGAGCCGCAGTGCCAGCACCGTACTGAGCAGCATGCCGAGCGCGAACTCCGGTGCGGCATAGACCGCGAGAGTCGCCGAGCTGATCAGCCGGTCCAGCCTGGAACCCTCCCGGCGGGCGGCCAGCATGCCGAGCCAGAGGGCGAGCGGGACGAGCAGGGCGAGGGTCAGCCCGGCCAGCAGCAGGGTGACCCCGAGGCCGTCGGCCAGGTAGCCGCTGACGGGTCGTCCGGTCACCAGCGAGCGGCCGAGGTCGCCGTGCAGCAGTTCGGCGAGCCAGCCGAGGAAGCGTTCGGCGGCCGGGCGGTCCAGCTGCATGGCCTGCCGGATCAGCGCGATCCGCTCGGGGTCGGGGTTGTCCCCGGCCAGGGCGACGGCGGCATCTCCCGGCAGTGCCTCGGTGAGCACGAAGATCAGCACCAGCACGGCCGCCGACTGCGCCACCCCGAGCAGCAGTCGGCGGCCCAGCCAGGATCGGACCAGCCAGGACCGGGCAGGCCAGGACCGGGCAGGCCGGATTCGGGTCATGCCAGCCAGGTCTTGTCGAAGCGGGCCCAGTCGAGCGTGTTGGCCGGGGCATCCTTGGCGACCCCGCGCACGGTGGGCGCCGTGGCGACGATCCAGTCCGCGAAGCCCCAGATCAGGAAGCCGCCCTCGTCGTACAGCCGGCGCTGCATCCGCTGGTAGATCGCCGTGCGGGCGACCGGGTCCGCGGTGGACTGGGCCTGCAGGTAGAGGTCGTCGAAGTCGGGCTGCTTCCAGTGCGTGGCGTTGGTGGTGGACTTGGTCAACAGCCGCTGGGAGAGGTGCGACTCGATCGGCATGGTGCCCGAGCGGTAGGAGGCCAACACGCCGCCGTCCAGGATGTCCTTCCAGTAGGTGTCCTTGTTGCCAACCTTGACCTCGATCGTGACGCCGGCCTTTGCCGCCTGGTCCTTGAAGATGCCCGCCGCCTCGACGAATCCGGCGGCCACCGGCGAGGTGTCCAGGGTGACCTTGAGATTCTCCTGCCCGGCCTCCTTGAGCAGCGCCCTGGCCTTCGCCAAGTCCTGGGTGCGCTGCGGGAGTTCGCTCGGGTAGTACTGCGCCCCCTTGCCGAACAGGTCGTTGCCGACCTCACCCGCGCCGGACAGCGCACCGTCGACCAACTCCTTGCGGTCGGCGATCAGGAAGAACGCCTGCCGGACCCGCTTGTCGTCGAACGGCGCCCGGTCGGTCTTCATCACGAAGCCCTGCATGGCGCTGTTCCGCAGCCGGATCACCTCCACCTTGCCCCGGCCCTCGTGGGCACGGGCGGTGGCGGGGTTCAACTCGTGGGCGTAGTCGGCCTGTCCGCCCAGCAGTGCGCTGACCCTGGCGGACTCCTCGTTGGCGATCAGGATCTCCAGCTCGTCCAGGTGCGGGGCGCCCTCCCAGTAGTCGGGGTTGCGCTTCACCAGCAGCGAGCTGCCGGGCCTGAACGAGACGTACCTGAACGGGCCCGAACCGACCGGCTCGGTGAAGCTCTCGGTGTCCTTCGGCACGATGTAGGCACCGAACGCGGACAGCACGTTGGGGAATTCGGCGTACGGGCGCTTGAGCTTGAACTCCACCGTGCCCTCGTCGACGGCCCGGCTGGCGGCCAGGTCCACCGGCTCCAGCGAAGCCTTCGCCCGGAAGGCGCGCTTGGGGTCGGTGATCCGGCGGTAGCTGTACAGCACGTCCTCGGCGGTGACCGGGCGGCCGTCGTGGAAGGTCGCCCTGCGCAGCTTGACGGTCCACACGTCCAGGGTTGCGTTCGGCTCCCAGCCGGTAGCCAGCCGGGGCACGGCGGCCAGGTCGGAGCCGGAGTCGGCCAGCTTGTCGTAGAGCGCCTTGGCCCGGGCCGCGTCCACGAACAGGTTGCTCAGGTGCGGGTCGAGGGTCTCGTTGGTGCCACCGCCGGCGAATATCGTCCGCAGCCGACCGCCGCTCTTCGGGGTCGCGCGGTCGGCGGAAGGGGCCTCGGCGGTGGTGGTGCAGCCCGCAACTCCCAGGGCGGCTGCGGCTATCAGGACGGTACGGCGCTTCACGGTCTGCTCGATTCAGTGGTGGTGTCGGCAAGTCGGGCGACCAGGTGCAGCCGGTCGGAGTCGGCGGTGTCGGCGGGTTCGGCGCCCTCGGCCCAGGCCGGATCGGTCCGCGGGCCCGGGCGGTCGTGCAGGGTGAGCACCTCGAAGCCGTGCGCCGCCAGCAGGTGGCGCAGCTCCTGCGGGAAGAGCAGCCGCCAGGCGGAGCGCTGCTCGACCGGTGCGCCGCCGTCCTCGCTGCTCCACTCCCGGGAGCGGCGCAGCAGCTGGGCCGGGTGGTCGATCCACAGCCTGGTGCGGGAGGTGTACCGGACACCGTCGTGCTCGACACTGTCGGTGCGGACGGCGTCCAGCAGGTCGGTCCGGCCGAGGAAGTACGCCCCGTTGCGCATCTCCGCCACCAACAGGCCGCCGGGGGCCAGGTGTTGGCGGCAACGGTCGAGCAGGCGGTCGAGGTCCTGGTTGGTGTGGCAGTACAGCAGGGCGCTGTCCAGGCAGAGCACCGCGTCGAACCTGCGCTCCCCCAGGTCGAGTTCGCGCATGTCGCCGCAGCGGTACTCGGGGCCGGGGTGCCGGGTGCGGGCGTGTTCGACCATCGCCGGGGAGCTGTCCAGGCCGAGCACGTGCCGCCCGCCGTGCCGGTGCAGCCAGGCGGCGTCCCGGCCGGTGCCGCAGCCGAGGTCGAGCACGCGGGGCCCGGCGCCGTAGCGGCGCAGGGTGGCGTCGGCCCAGCGGGCCGCCAGGTGGTCGGGGTCGGGGAACCGGAGCTCGTACAGCTCTGGCGTGTCGGTCAGCAGGTTTCCGCTGGTCACAGCGGTTCTCCGATCAGGTGTCGGGTGGTCGGGTCGGGCAGCCGGGCCCGTTGCCGGGCGACCGCGAGGGCGCAGGTCAGCCCGAGGGCGCTACAGAGCAGCCAGGGCGCCCAGTCGGCGGCGTCCATCGCCCAGCCGACGGAGGCGTTACCGAGCGCGGCGGCCAGTCCGGAGACCAGGTAGAAGACGCCGTAGTAGGTGCCGGTCAGGCTGTCCCGGCCGAAGGCCGGTATCAGCTCCTGGACGAAGGGCTGAGCGATCATCACACCGATCTGCAACAGCAGAGCAGTCAGCAGCAGTGGCACCAACCCGCCTGCCAGCAGCGGCAGCAGGAAGCCGAGCCCGGCCACCAGCAGTCCCAGGGCGATCCACCGGCCCCGGGTGCCGCGCTGCTGGAGCGAGCGGGTTATTCGCAGTTGCAGGGTCAGGTTGGCGACCGTGCTGGTCAGGAAGAGCAGGCTGACCGAGCCGTCCCAGCCGGTGACCTGGCGCGCCCGGTCGGGCAGCAGCAGGTAGAGCTGGCTCTGCAGCGCGTACAGGCCGACCAGGGCCAGCGCGAAGGCCAGGAACCGGCGGTCGCCGAGGACTTCGCGCCAGTCACCGAGCACACCGGTGCTCGGCGCCGGCACCGGCCGGGGTGGCAGCACGCAGGCCTGGGCCACCGTCAGCAGGGCGAAGATCCCGGCGGCGGTGAGCGCGGCGGCCCGGAAGTCGACCAGCAGCAGCGCCGTCCCGAGCAGCGGGCCGAGCAGCGCACCCGTGGTGGCGAAGACGCTGAACAGGGCAAACGCCTCCGCCTTCCGCTCCGCCGACTCGTGCGCCAGGTAGGTCCGCACGGCCGGGTTGAACAGTGCTCCGGCCAGTCCGCTGAGCACCGAGGCCGCCAGCAGGACCGCCATCCCGTCGCCGAGCGCGAACAGGCCGAAGCCGACGGTGCGCAGCGCGCAGCCCGCGATGATCACACCCCGCGCGCCGAGCCGGTCGGCGGCCGAACCGCCCAGAATGAACAGGCCCTGCTGGCTGAGGTTGCGCACGCCGAGCACCAGCCCGACCGCCACCGCTGACAGGCCCAGGTCCTGCCCGAGGTGGGTGGCCAGGTACGGGATCAGCAGGTAGAAGCCGGTGTTGACGCCGAGTTGGTTGACCAGCAGCAGCCGTACCGGCAGCGGGAAACTGCGGACCGCGCGCACCGTCCTCACGCGGTCGTCCCGGGTGTCTCGGCTGTCTCGGGTGTCTTGGTCGGCCGGACGCCGAGCCCGGCCCGGTCGGCGGCCCGGACCACGCCGTCGGTGCCGCCGATGCCGCACCAGGGGTCGTACCGGAGCAGCAGGTGGCCGTCCAGGTCGACCCAGCGCGCCCGGTCCACCAGGTGCACGGCGGGGGCGATGCCGAGCGAACTGGCCGTCAGACAGCCGAGCATCACCTCGGTGCCGCTGCCGTGCAAGGCGGCGCAGATCCGCAGTGCGGCCGAGACACCGCCGCACTTGGCGAGCTTGATGTTGATCCCCTGCACCCGCCCGGCCAGCCGCTCGGCGTCGTCCAGTGAGACGGCGTCCTCGTCGGCGATCACCGGCAGTTCGGAGCGTTGGGCCACCTCGGCCAGCCACTCCGGGTGTCCGGGGGCGGTGGGCTGTTCGACGGCGGTCACCCCGAGCTCGGCGAACCTCGGTATCAGGGCCAGCGACTGGGCCACCGTCCAGGCCCCGTTCGGGTCGAGCAGCAACTCGGCCTCGGGGGCTCCTATCTGCACGGCCCTGACCCGGGCCAGGTCGTCCTCGGGATCGGGTGAGCCCGCCTTGACCTTGAGCACCCGGAAGCCGCTGACCGCCAGCCGGGCGGCCTGGGCGGCGGCCCGGACCGGGTCGACGATGGCGATGGTGCGGGCGGTGGCGGCGGCCGGGGTGCCGAGCAGTCCGAGCAGTTGGTGCACGGGGGCACCGGCCCGCTTGCCGACCAGGTCGAGCAGGGCGGCCTCCACTCCGGCCAGCACTCCGGGCGGCAGCTCCTTGAACGGGGCCTCCAGGCGCTGGAGTTCGATCAGCGCGGTCTCCGGGTCGGGGTAGCGGACCAGGTTCAGAGCCCGGCTGTGCCGGAGGATCCGCTCGGTCGGCAGGCCCAGGTACGTGCTGGCGACCACCTCGCCGTAGCCGCTCAACCCGCCGTGTCGGACTGCGAGTTCGACGGAGTCCCGGGCGCTCATGGTGGAGCGGGAGATGCGCAGCGGTTCGGTCAGGTGGAGCTCCACCACGCGCAGGTCGAGTTTCACGGTCGGGTCTCCAACGCGGTCGTCAGGGGGTCGATGACAGTGCGGCAACGCGCCCAACCGGTCACCTCGACGGCACCCGGGTGCGGGATCTCCACCGGTCGGGAGACCGGTGCGGGCAGCTGGTGGGCGTGGCACCAGTCGTCGTCGTAGACCGTGCCCAGGTAGCGGTGCGGGCCATCCGGGAAGACGGTGGCGACCACCGCGCCGGGCTGCACCCTGGCAGCCCAGGCGGAGACCAGGGCGACCGCGCCGGTACTCCAGCCGCCGCTCACGAAGCTGCCCCTGGCCAGCCGACGGCAGGCGTCCACCGCCTCGGCCGGGCCGACCCAGTGCACCTCGTCGAAGTGCCGGTAGCCCACGTTGCGCGGGTGGATGCTGCTGCCGAGCCCGCGCATCAGCCGGGGCCTGGCAGGCTGGCCGAAGATCGCCGAGCCGACCGAGTCGACCCCGATCACCTGGAGGCGGGGCCAGCGACGGCGCAGCGGCTCGACCAGCCCGGCGCTGTGGCCGCCGGTGCCGACGCTGCACACCAGCACGTCCAGGTGGTCCAGACGGTCCGTCAGCTCACGGGCCATCGAGAGGTAACCGGCGGCGTTGTCCGGGTTGTTGTACTGGTCCGGCCAGTACGCACCGGGCAGCCGGTCGAGCACCTCCCGCAGCCGGTCCAGCCGGGCGGCCTGCCAGCCGCCGCGCTCGGCCGGCCGGTCGACCAGTTCGAGGCGGGCTCCGTACGAGCGGAGCAACTGACGCATGGACGGCTCGAGTTCGGTGTCGCCGACCAGCACCACCGGGTGCCCGAGGGCCTGCCCGGCGAAGGCCAGACCGATCCCCAGGGTGCCCGAGGTCGACTCCACCACCGGTGCGCCGCTGCGGAGTTCGCCCCGGGCGTGGGCGCCGCGCAGCATCGCGACGGCCGACCGGGCCTTCATGCCGCCCGCGCCCAGGTACTCCAGCTTCGCCCAGAAGCCAGGGTGCGACTGCGGCAGCGGCGCGCTGATCCGGGCCAGCGGGGTGTGGCCGAGCAGCGAGAGCAACTCGGGGTTGGCGGTGACGGGCGACCGCACGGCGGTGGTCATCGCGGACCTCCGTAAAGGTGGACGGTGCCGGGGCCGCCGTCGAGCCAGAAGAACGGATAGGGCTCGGCGCTGACCGCCGCCACCCCGTCCCCCAGCAGCCGGGGCAGCACGGCGCTGCCGGTCTGGGCGAACATCACCAGCGGCTTGCCGGTCCGCCGGGCGTGCTCGGCGAAGGTCTCGAAGCTGCCGTTGCCGAGCGTCATCCCGGAGACCAACAGCGCGTCGCAGTCGTCGAGTTCGGGTGCTGTGCGGATCGGCTCGCCCCACTCCGTCCACCCGCCCTTGAGGTCGCACGGGACGTACGCCGTGCCGCGCTCGCGGAGCTGCTCCAGCAGCGAGTTGACCACCCCGACCACCAGCACCCGCCGGGCCTCGGCCGGGACCAGACCGACCACCGCGCGGGCCCGGGCCCGCGAGCGGACCAGCGAACTCCCGGCCGGGATCGGCACCGAACGGGCGCCGTGCTCGGGGGTGTGCGGGCGGGCCAGCAGCAGGAAGGCGTCCAGGGCGGCGATCCGCACCGGCAGCAGCGGGTGTGCCAGCAGCTCGGCGACGCTCGCACCGACGCAGTCGTCCAGTGCCCCGGGCGGCAGCGCGCCGGGCTCGACCGCGCAGGAGCCGACGGCCGGGCCGAGCCGCAGGCTGAGCACCTCGTTGCGGTACCCGCTCGCCCGGCCGGTGTGCCGGACGGCCTGGCTGGTGGTGAAGGCCAGCGCGACCCGCTCGGCCGCCGGATCGAGGCCGTACGCACCGGAGTTGACCTGCTCGACCAGTCGGCCGACCGAGTCGGTCTTGGTGCTGTTCATGCCCGCACCGCCTCCTCCGCGTAACAGGGCACCAGCCGGGCGAGCAGCCGCTCGGCGGTGTCGAGCGCGGCGGCGCCCTCGGTGTCGGTGGCCAGCAGGTGGCCGAGGTACTCGTTGTTGCTGACCGCGCGGCGGACCTGGCGGCCCGGCTCGGCGAGGGTCAGCTCGACCACCGCCGGCTCCTGGCCGACCTGCTCCGCACCGTCGATCCCGGTCAGCAGGCCGTCCTGCTCCGGTAGCAGGAAGGCGATCGCGGCACTGGCGACGCCGGTCGGACGGACCGTCAGGTCCGGGACGGCGCCGAGCGCGACGTCCACGGCCGCCGCCGCCAGGTCGATCCCGGCGACCCGGCGGATCAGCTCGGTGATCCGGTTCCCGGCCGGGCGGGGGTTGACCTCGACCACCCGGGGGCCGCGCGGGGTCAGCTTGATCTCGGTGTGCGCGACCAGCTGGTCGAGCCCGAGCGCGGCCAGCGCCCGGACGGCGGTCCCGGCGACGGTCGCCGCGTCCGCCGGGCTCAGCGCGGCCGGGAACATGTGCCCGGTCTCGATGAAGGCGGGCGCACCGCCGACGCTCTTGCTGGTAACCCCGACCACCTCGGTCCGGCCACCGTAGGACACGGTCTCGACGCTCACCTCGGGCCCGCCGAGCAGCTCCTCCAGCAGCACCACGGGCTGCCGCCGCTGACCCCGGGCGTTCACCGGGAACTCGTCCGACTCGCGGTAGGCCGCGTGCAGTTCGGCCACGTTCGCGACCTTGCGGACCAGCATCCCGGCGCACAGGTCGACCGGCTTGACCACCAGCGGGTAGCCGATCCCGGCCGCCGCCTCGACCGCCTCGTCCCGGTCCCGACAGAGCGCGAACCGGGGCCCCGGCACTCCTTCCTCGGCCAGCCGCTGCCGGGTCAGATCCTTCCGGCAGGCGGCCGTGACCGCCGCCACCGAGGGACCGGGCAGCCCGAGCCGCTCGGCCACCAGCGCCACGGTGGGCAGGTAGTAGTCGCAGGACGAGACCACCCCGTCGAAGCCGAGCACCTGGTGCAGCCGCTCGACGTACGGGAGCAGCGTCCCGGGGTCGTTGGTGTCGGCAGTCAGCACGTTGGCGGCCGCCAGCAGCGGGTGGGCGGTGTCGGCCGGCGCCGCCCGGAGGTAGTGGTGCAGGTCCCGGGTCAGGAATGTGAACCGGTGCCCGCCCTCCCCGATGGCCCTGGGCAGCAGTCTGCTCATGGACCCGACCCAGCTTTCGATCACCAACAGATGCGCCACGGATCTCCCTCTCGCTCCACCCGGCAGGACGGTGTAGAAGCAGAACCTAGCCGACACACGTTTTCATTTTCAATACGTCTACATGGAAACCGTTTCCATGTAGAGTGTGATTCCGCCCACCGGCCGACGCCACCCAGGACGAACTGATGACCAGTCACCAGCCTTACCAGGTACGCCATGCCCGCCGGGACGACCTGCCCGGCGCCCGCGCCCTGATGCTCGACACCTTCTACCGCGAGTTCGGCTACGGCTACGTCCCCGCCTGGCACGAGGACGTGGTCGCCCTGGAGGCGACCTACCTCGACCACCCCCGGCACGCGCTGATCGTGGCCACCGGGCCGGACGGCGAGGTGGTCGGCAGCACCGCCCTGCACTCGCGCGGCCCGGCCCACCCGCCGCACCCGCAGTGGCTGGCCGAGCGCTACCCCTCGGGGCTCACCGCGCAACTCGTCCGGGTGTACGTCCGGGACGGCCACCGTCGGCACGGGCTGGCCCGGCGGATGGTCGCGCTGGCGACGGACTTCGCCGGCCGGGAGGGTGGATATCAGCACCTCTACCTGCACACCAACGTGGACATCCCCGGCGCTGAACCCTTCTGGCGCAGCCTGGCGGTCGAGGTCTGCGACGCGCGCACCACCGGCGAGCACGGGCCCGGCGTGGCCACCGTGCACTTCGAGATCCCGCTCGGGCCGGGCCGACCGACCCTCCGACTGCCCGGAGAACTGGCAGGCGCGCAGGCGTAGATGAATATGGTTATCGTCGCTAGTCTTTGCTCCGCCACCCGGCCGGACCGACCGGGCCGGTCTCCGAGTGCTGCCACGAGCAGCTCACGCAGCAGAGGCGGACTCGATGGGGACGACACAGGCGACGGCACCGAGGGGGCGCACCGCCGAGCCACTGACCGACCGGCCCCACCAGTCCGGCGGCCTGCTCCCAGCGGTTGGCTGCGCGCTGGTGGTGCTGGCCGGCACCGGCCTGTTCGGCTGGTCCGAGGCCGAAGTGGTGCACGCCTGGCGGACGTTGCTGGTCTCGATCGTGGTGCAGGGCGTGCCGTTCCTGGTGCTCGGCACGGTGGTCTCGGCCGCGATCGGCGCCTTCGTACCGCCCAGCCTGTTCGCCCGGATACTGCCGAAGAACCCGGCGCTGGCCGTGCCGGTGGCCGGGATCGCGGGGGTGGTACTGCCCGGCTGCGAGTGCGCCTCGGTGCCGGTCGCGGGCAGTCTGATGCGGCGCGGGGTCACCCCCGCCGCCGCGCTCGCCTTCCTGCTCTCGGCGCCCGCCGTCAACCCGGTGGTCCTGGTCTCGACCGCGATCGCCTTCCCCGGGCAGCCCGAGATGGTGGCCGCCCGGCTGGCCGCCTCACTGGCCACCGCGATCACCATGGGCTGGCTCTGGGTCAGATTCGGCAAGGAGGAGTGGCTGCGGCTGCCGAAGCGCCCAGAGGCCCACGGCCCCGGCGACTCACGCTGGGCCGAGTTCCGGCGCGGCATGCAGCACGACTTCATGCACGCGGGCGGCTTCCTGGTGGTCGGCGCGATGGCGGCGGCGACCTTCAACGTCCTTGTCCCACCAGGCGTGTTGGCCATGTTCACCGACTCGCCCTGGCTCTCCGTGCCGCTGCTGGCGCTGCTCGCCGTGCTGCTCTCGGTCTGCTCGGAGGCGGACGCCTTCGTCGCCGCCTCGCTCACCGGCTTCTCCCCCACCGCCCGGCTCGCCTTCATGGTGGTCGGCCCGATGGTCGACCTGAAACTGATCGCCCTTCAGTCCGGCGCGTTCGGCCGCGCCTTCACCGTGCGCTTCGCCGGCACCACCTTCGTGGTCGCCGTGCTGGTCAGCGTGCTGATCGGAGCAGTGCTGCTGTGAGGAAGCTGACGTATCCGGCGCTGCTGGTGCTGCTCGGCGCGGCGCTGTTGCGGATCACGGTCGGCAGCGAGGTCTACCTCCGGTACGTGAAGGAGAGCCTGCACCCGTTGGTGGTGCTCTCCGGGGTGGTCCTGCTCGGGCTCGGACTGACCGGCCTGGTGCGGGAGTCGCGCGCGCTGCTGCGGCAGCCCGTCCAGCACTACCGGCGGGACGAGCACGGGGTGTACCGGGTCGAGCCGCACGCCGCCGAGCACGACCACGACGAGGAGGACGGACACGGGCACAGCCACGGGGCCGGCCCGCGGATCGCCTGGCTGCTCGGCGCACCCGCGCTGGCGCTGCTGTTCTTCGCGCCGCCCGCGCTCGGCTCCTACACCGCGAACCGGGACGGGGCCGCCGCCACCGTCGAGCGGGCCGACTACCGGGAGTTGGCGAGCGGTCCTGCCACCCCGATGTCGATGTCCGAGTTCATCGGACGCAGCCTGCACGACAGTGCGAGCCTGACGGGGCGGCAGGTGGTGCTCACCGGCTTCGTCACCAAGGGTGGCAGCGGGACGGACTGGCACCTGAACCGACTGACCGTCAGCTGCTGCGCCGCCGACGCCCGCCCGCTCCGGGTCGCCGTCCACGGCAAGGACGCCCCCACGCTGGACAGTTGGGTCGAGGTCACCGGCCGCTGGCGGTTCGCCCAGCTCGACAACCGCTCGCCCGTCCCGAACCTGGACGTCCTCGAGGTGCGCACCGTCCCGCAGCCGCGCAACCCGTACGCGGACCGGGCGCCGGCGGTGGCCCGGCCCTGAGCGGCTGCGCGGGGCCGGGCCTGGTGTCAGACCGGGATGGCGACCAGTTCGCTGCCTTCGGTGGTGCGGACCTCGAAGTGGTCGATCTGGGTGGCCGGGAAGCCGATGCCGCCGTGCGTGACCAGGGCGTCCTGCTGGGCCGGAGTGCCGTAGCCGGCCTCCGGGACGGCCCAGCTGGTGACGGTCTGGCGCTGTCCGTCCCGGGCCACCGCGATCAGGGAGCAGGACAGCGGACCCTTGACGCCCCCCAGCCGGAGGGCGACGTGGGTGCCCCACTTCTTGTCCTCCAGGGCGACCGTGGCGACCGCTCCGGTGGTCCGGTCGGTCGCCGTCCGGATGGTGCCGTGGTCCATCAAGTCCTGTGCAGGACTGGTGGAGTGGGCCACCGGGGCAGGGCCGTCGCTGTCGCTGATCGACGCACCGACCAGCGGCCCCGCGATCAGGGCCGCGACGGCGGCGGCGACCAGGAAGAGCCGACGGGTCCGGGAGGTGCGCCGGACGGTGGTCACCTCGGCGACCATCCGCTCCAGCAGCTCCGCGCCGGGGGCGACACCTGGGGCGGCGTCGGCCACCGGACGCACCGCGTCCGCGTACTCCGCGAGCAGCGTTTCCAGTCCGGAGAGTTCCGCAGCCTCGGCCGTGCACTGGGCGCAGTCCGCCAGATGCACCGCGAACTCCGCCATCTCCTCCGGTTCGAGCAGCCCGAGGACGTAGGCACCCACATCGAGGTGCTGCTCCTGCGGGGACGTCACGATGTCACTCCTCGTTCTTCGAGTGCGATCTTGAGCGAGCGGAGCGCGTAGAAGACCCTGGACCGTACGGTACCGGCGGGCACACCGAGCACGGCGGCGGCCTCGTTGACCGTCCGTCCCTTGAGGTAGGTCTCGACGATCACCTGCCGGTGCGGCTCGGTGAGGGCGTCCAGGGCGTCGGAGATGGTCATCAGGCGCAGCGCCTTCTCCAATTCGTCCTCTGCGGGCATGACTTCGAGCATCGCATCACCCACCTCGGGCGGGCGCGACTGCCGGCTCCGGTGACCGTCGATGACGATCCGCCGGGCGACGGTCACCAGCCAGGGACGGAGCGAGGCGGCGGTCGGCTCCAGGCGGTGGATGTTCCGCCAGGCCCGGACCAGCGTCTCCTGCACCACGTCCTCGGCCTGGTGCCGGTCGCCGCCGACCAGCCGGAGCACGAAGCTGAGCAGGGCGGCGGCATGCTGGTCGTGCAGGGCGCGGATCAGCTCCTCGCCCTGCACCGCCTCGCTCCGCACCGCCTCGTTCCGTGCTCCGGTCACGGCCGAATCGTGCCGCATGCGCCTCTCCTCGTCGAGCAGCAGCGTGGTCACGGAGCCCATCAGTAGCCGTTGCCGCCCGTGCCGGTGGCGGCCGCGGCCTTCTTGCCGTCGGGGGCCGCGATGTACCAAGTGCCGCCCACGCCCTGGCCGTTGGTCTCGCCCGGGGCCTTGTCGCCCGCGAAGCGGTAGAGCGGCCAGCCGCCCAGGGTGAGCTGCTTGGTGCCGTCGGCCCGAGTGACGCTGCCGACCAGCTTGCCGTCGATGCCCTTGAGCGTGCTCTGGGCGTTCACCGGCACCGGCGGCCACTTGGCGGCGCAGTCGGCGTTGCAGTTGGAGGCCGACGGGTTGGCGGTGTCCTTGTCGAAGCGGTAGAGCGTGTAGTCGAGGCCGTCGAGCACGATCGCCCCGAACTTCGCGGTGTTCCCGGCGGCCAGCGAGCCCTTCAGCACGGCCTTGTCGGCAGCGGGCGCGGAGCCTGCAGACGCGGAGCCGGCGGGCGCGGACGGCGTGGCTGCGGCGGGCGCCGAGGTGGTGGCGGCGGGCTTGCTGTCCGAGCCACAGGCGGTGAGCAGCAGCAGACCGGCCACGGCCGGGGCGGTCAGCAGGGCGGTACGGCGAAGGTTGCGCATGAGTGGTCTCCCCCACGAGATCTGATGGACGTTCGCATCCATCAGTACGGAGCCGGGCGGCGGAGCACTCAACGTCGCGGAAGATTTTCTCGGAGATTTTCGGCGGTGCGGGCCACCGCGGGCGCTGCGGCTCCCAGCGCCGCTACTGCCAGGTGGGGTCGGAGCGCAGCACGCTGTACCCCACCCCGTCGTGCCACTGCCCGTTCCGGTACGCAACGCTGCGCAGCACGCCCTCCCGGCTGAACCCGGCCCGCTCCAGCACCCGTTGGGCGGCGATGTTCGCCACCTCGGTGGCCGCCTCCACCCGGACCAGCTGGGTGTGCGCGAACAGGTACCGGACCAGCTCGCGCATCGCCGGAGCGCCGAGGCCGCGCCCGCGGACCGCCGGCAGCAGCGAGATCCCGGCGTTCCAGCAGGACGAGCCACGCCAGCACATCACCTTCCGCCAGGAGACGAACCCGGCCGGTTCCCTGTCGGCGGCGGCCACCATCAGCGTGCCGCCCTCCTCGCCCAGCATCCCGTTCTCCAGCCACTGCCGACGCCAGCGCCCCGGGTCCGACCAGCCCTGCCACTGGAACTCCCCGGCCGCCTCGGGATCCGTGAGGAACGCTTCGAGGACCCGGAGGTCGTCCTCCCGTACGGGCCGCAGTGTGACGACGGTGTCTTCGCTCATCCGGCCACCCTAGACCGCTACCCCGCCAGTCCCTCCAACACCTGCGCCCCCGGCAGTTGGGCCAGCACCCGCCCCGGCAGGATCAGCTTGCCCCGCCTGCGCCCGCTGCCGACCAGCACGTACGGCGCCGCCACCACGGCCGCGTCGATCAGCAGCGACCAGCCGGCCGGGAGGCCGACGGGCGTGATGCCGCCGTACTCCATGCCGGTCTCCGCGACGGCCGTCTCCATCGGCGCGAAGGACGCCTTGCGCGCGCCGAGGTGCTTGCGGACGGCCGTGTTCACGTCCACCCGGGTCCCGGCCAGTGCCAGGCAGGCGGCCAGGGTGGTCTCCCCGCCGCGCTTGGCCGCGATCACCACACAGTTCGCGGACACCTCGGGGGCGACGTCGTACGCCTCGCAGAACACGGCGGTGTCGGCCTTCGACGGATCGGTGTCGACGTACAGCACCGACTGGGCGGCGCCGGGCACGTCCCAGTTCTTCAACGCGTCCGCCACCGGCCCGACGAGCGGCTCCTCCAGCGTGAGGGCGGCGAAGGCGGTCTCGAAGTTCCCGAACGGTGCGGGCTGACGGTCGTTCATGACGGTGAGGCCTTTCGAGGTCGGGGCGCCCGGGGAAAAAACCACGGGCCGCAGGAGCACCCTCCTGACAGGATTCTGCCGTGCCCCACCCCCTGAGCGGCCTCGCCGCCAACCCGGCCCTGCCCCGCACGCTCCTCGACCGGCTGATCGCCACCGCCGACACCGACACGCTCGTGAAGCTCGCCGACCGTCCGGACCTGAGCCACGCCGACGCGGTCGCGCTGGCGGCACGCCACGAGTACGCGGCGATCCGGCTCGCCTACTCCGGCCGACTCACCGCCGCCGACGTCGATCCAGTCGCCCAGCCCTCGGCCGCACTGGCTCTGCTCGACGAGCGCGCCGGGCACCCCGCCTGGGCGCGGCTGCTGGCGGCGCACCCGGCCGTGGAACACCGCGAGAAGCTGGCCGCCTGCCCCGACCTGCCGTCCGACGTGGTGGCGCTGCTCGCCGCCGATCCCGAGATCCGGGTGGTCGCGGAGCTCGCGCTGTGGACGACGTCCGAGGCAGCCACCCGGCTCGCGGAACACCCGCATGCCGAGGTACGCCGCTCGGTGGCCGTCAACCAGGCGGCGCCGCCGGCCGTACTGGCGATGCTGCTCACCGGCAACGGGCTGCCGCCGGCCCGGTGGTGCCTGGTCTGCGACCACGAGCCCGTCCCGTTCGAATACGACCCGCACGGCCCGCGCCGCAACTTCGCTCTGCTGCCGGGCGCCGCCTGCGACGGCAGCCACCAGTCCACAGTGCACGCGATCCAGCAGGCGGCGCTGGGCAACCCGGCCACTCCCCCGGCGGCCTGCGCCGCCTTCGCCGACCATCCGTCCGCCCTGCTCCGCCACGAACTCGCCGACCGGACCGATCTGTCGGCGTCGACATATGCACGGCTCGCCGAGGATGCCGTGCCCTGGACGCGGGCCGCCCTGGCGGCGAACCCGGCGATCGACGAGACCCTGCAGCGCCGGCTGGCCATGGACGACGGGCACGACGTCCGGCGCAGCCTCGCCCACCACCCGCATCTCCCGCTCGACCTGCTGACCTCCCTCGCCGACACCGTCCGGACCGGCCCGGTCCTGCTGCCACGGGTGGCGGCCGCCTCCCCGAGTGAGGTCAACGAGCTTGCGCGGTCGGCGAGTTCGGCGATGCGGATGCTGGTGGCGCAGCGCCGGGACCTGCCCGCCGGGGTCCGGGACGCCCTGGCCGCCGACCCCGATGCGAAGGTGGTCGCCTCGGTCGCACCGCACCCCGGCCTGTCCGAGGCGCAGCTCCGGACCGCGCTCGACCGCCATGGCGACCAGGTGGCCGCTGCGGTGGCCGCCAACCCCGATGCTCCGTCAGCCCTGTTGGCCGATCTCGCCCACCGCAGCCCGCCGGCCCGGAAGGCGCTCCGGGCGATCGCCCGGCACCGGCATGCGACGGCGCCGGCGTTGCAGGTCTGCCTGACGGACCCCCGGGCCCGGCGGACGGCGGCCGGGCATCCTGCCCTCCCGCCTTCGGTGGTGGCCGAGTTGCTCGGCGACGACGACTGGCAGGTGGCGGAGGCGGCGGCCGCCAACCCGGCGCTGCCGCGTGCGCTCGCCGAGCAGTTGATCAGATCACCAACCGGCGGGCGTCCGCGATGAACGCCTCCACTGCGACCTCGAAGGCCCGCTCCACGCGCTTCAACTCCGCACGGCTGCCTGCGGGCTGGCTGCTTCCGACCAGCTCGAAGGCGGCGTGGGCGGCGCGGCGCTGGAGCACCGGCGTCCCGAACGTGCCGATCAGGGTGCCGAGTACGGCCACTGTGGCAGCCAACACAGTTTCCATGTCGATGAGTTGACCACGCCGGATGGTCGGCCGTCAGGCCCCGCGCCGATCAGCCTCCCGCGCCGCCCGCTCCAGTCGGTCGCGGTGCCCGGCCCACCAAGTGGGGTCGCCGGGCGGCAGGTTGTCGTTCTCGCCGCGCTGGCCGACCGATCCGTCGATCAGCTCCCGGACGATGTCGGCGTGGCCCGCGTGCCGGTGGGTCTCGCCGATCATGTGGACCAGGATCCGGTGCAGGGTCAGCTCGCTCCGCTTGCCCCAGGGCACCCGGCCCAGCGCGTCGAGCGGCAGCGCCGCGATCGTCGCGTCCGAGTGGGCCCACGCCTCCCGGTACAGCCCGACGATCTGCTCACGACTCTCGTCGGCGGTCGCCCACAGGTCCGAGTTCGGCTCGGCGTCGGTCGCGATCCAGAGCTGCGGCGTCTCGAACGGCCGCCCGAAGGTCTCACCGAAGTACGCCGCCTCAGCGCTGGTCAGGTGCTTGACCAGCCCCAGCAGGTTGGTACCGGTCGGCGTCATCGGCCGACGGAGGTCGTACTCCGACAGTCCGTCAAGTTTGAGCAGCAGCACGTCGCGTGCGTCCTGCAGATACAGCTGGAGGTCTGCCTTGGGCCCCGATTCGGTCATGTGCGCCAGTCTGCCAGGGGGGCGCGACGGAGTCCCTGCCCTAGGATCGACGGCCATGGCTGACCTCTACCCTCCGACCAGTCCCTACGACAGCGGATTTCTCGACACCGGGGACGGCAACCGCATCTACTACGAGCAGCTCGGCACCCCCGAAGGAAAGCCCGCCCTGTTCGTCCACGGCGGCCCGGGTTCGGGCGCACCGCAACGGCCGACCAGGGCCTGGGACCCCGAGCACTACCGCCTCATCCGCTACGACCAGCGCAACTGCGGCCGCAGCACTCCGCACGCGAGCGACCCGGCGGCGGACATGAGCCAGAACACCACGCAGCACCTGATCGACGACATGGAGCGGCTGCGCGACCACCTCGGCATCGAGCGCTGGTTGCTGAACGGCGCGTCCTGGGGCTCCACGCTCATCCTGGCCTACGCGCAACAGCACCCCGAGCGGGTCAGCGAGATCGTCATCCAGGCGGTGACGACGACCCGCCGGAGCGAGACCGACTGGCTCTACCGAGGGGCCGGGCGGTTCTACCCCGAAGCCTGGGACAGGTTCCGCGACGGCGTCCCCGAAGACGAGCGGGACGGCGACCTGCTCGCGGCCTACGTCCGACTGATGGAGAACCCCGACCGGGCGATCCGGGAGCGGGCCGCTGCCGACTGGCTCACCTGGGAGGACGCGGTCATCTCGAACGAGCCCAACGGCAAGCCCGGCATGTACAGCGACCGGGAGATCGAGGCCCAGATCGCGTTCGTCCGGATCTGCGCCCACTTCTTCAGCAACGGCGCTTGGCTGGATGACGACCAACTGCTGCACAACGCGCACAAGTTGGCCGGAATCCCGGCGGTCCTGGCACACGGCCGGCACGACATGGGCAGCCCGGTCCAGACGGCCTGGGAACTGGCGAAGCGGTGGCCGGACGCGCGGCTCCACATCTTCGAGGACTCGGGGCACGTCGGAAGCGACGCGATGGCGGAGACGGTCCGGGCCGCCCTCGAGGAGTTCAAGAACCGCTGAGCCCAGGGCTCACACACAGATTAGAACACCTTTTCGATTCAGGGCGTACGCTGGAGCCATGCACTTCCAGGGATCACTGCTGAGCGCCGACCGCCCCGAGCTCGGGCCCCTCACCGGGGTACGCCGGACCGAGCTCGGGCACGGGGCCTGGGTGGATGTGCTGCCCGGGTGGGTGCGTGGGGCGGACGCGCTCTTCGAGCGACTGGCCGACGGGGTCGAGTGGCGGGCCGAGCAGCGGGAGATGTACGAGCGGGTGGTGTCGGTGCCCCGGCTGCTGGCGTACTTCGGGGAGGGCGACGAGCTGCCCGATCCGGTGCTGGCGGAGCAGCGGGCGGAGCTGAGTGCGTACTACGGGGACGAGTTGGGCGAGCCGTTCGTGACGGCCGGGCTCTGCCTGTACCGGGACGGGAACGACAGCGTGGCCTGGCACGGGGACCGGATCGGGCGGGGGCGGTCGGAGGACACCATGGTGGCGATCGTCTCGGTCGGCGAGCCGCGCACCTTGGCGCTGCGGCCCACCGGCGGGGGCCGGGAGTCGGTCCGGTACGCGCTCGGGCACGGGGACCTGCTGGTGATGGGCGGCTCCTGCCAGCGCACCTGGGAGCACGCCGTGCCGAAGACGGCCCGCCCGGTCGGGCCGCGGATCAGCATCCAGTTCCGCCCACGCGGCGTGAACTGAAAAACTCCGGAGCGGGAGGGCGTCGGCGAGCTGGTGGGCGGCCTCGCCGCGCTGGCCGCGTTCCTGCTCTACCGCGCCTGGGTGCTGCGGCGCCTCCCGCACCGGGGTGGCCATGGACGGATCGCCCGACTGGCGGGCCGTCTGCACCACCGGGTTCGGCGTCCTGATCATGCTCTGCCTCGTCTACGTCGGGGTGTCCGACGCTCTCCTGTTCTGACCCCGATGTCCGACCTCGGTACCGGCGCGCCCCCAGCTGGCTGTCGGTGCGCCGGGCGGGAATGCGGGCCGGGTGTGCAGACTTCTGGGTAGACGAACACAGCGTCGGGCCCGGCACACGGCCCGGCCGAGAGAGGACGACACGACTATGGGCACCCCCGTCGACCAGCTGGTGGACCTGCTCGACCTGGAGCAGATCGAGCTAAACATCTTCCGTGGGCGCAGCCCCGAGGAGTCGCTCCAGCGGACCTTCGGCGGGCAGGTGGCCGGGCAGGCGCTGGTGGCGGCGGGGCGGACGGTGGACGACGACCGGCCGGTGCACTCGCTGCACGCGTACTTCCTCCGGCCGGGCGTGCCCGGGGTGCCGATCGTGTACCAGGTGGACCGGATCAGGGACGGGCGGTCGTTCACCACCCGCCGGGTGCTCGGCATCCAGCAGGGGCGGAGCATCTTCGCGCTGACCGCCGACTTCCACGTGCCCGAGGCGGGCGGCATCGAGCACCAGGAGGCGATGCCGGCCGTACCCGCTCCCGAGGACCTGCCGAGCGCGCTGGACGAGGTGGGCGCCCGGCTCGGCGAGCTGCCGCCGTTCATCAGCCGTCGGCAGCCCTTCGACATCCGGTACGTGGACCGGCTGCGGTGGACCCAGGAGGAGCTGGTCGGGGTCGAGCCGCGCAGCGGCGTCTGGCTGAAGACCAACGGCGCGCTCCCCGACAACCCGCTGATCCACGTCTGCGCTCTCACCTACGCCAGCGACATGACGCTGCTGGACTCCGTCCGGGCCCCGGTCGAGCCGCTCTGGGGCACCCGGAACTTCGACATGGCCTCGCTCGACCACGCGATGTGGTTCCACCGTCCGTTCCGGGCCGACGAGTGGCTGCTGTACCAGCAGGAGTCGCCGATCGCGCACGGCGCACGCGGGCTGGCGCGGGGTCAGATCTTCGACCGGAACGGCCGGTTGGTCGTCTCGGTGATGCAGGAGGGACTGTTCCGGCCGCTCGGTGACCGGCGGCCGTGAACTCGTACAGCAACTCGTACGCGCACAGGGAGGAAGCAGTCATGACCGAGACCGCCGCCGAGGAGTGGCAGCACTGGACGGAGCACCGCACGGCGTCCGTCGGCGCCCCGCACGGCGCACTCGCACTCACCGGCACGCACTGGCTGGAGCCGGAGCCGGCCGAGATCCCCGGCCTGCCCGGCCGCTGGTGGGCCGCCGACGGTGCGGTGCTGGTGCAGGCCGCAGCCGCCGACGGGCTGCGGGTGAAGGGTACGGAGGGCGCGGTGGACGGCACCGTCGAGCTGCGCCCCGACACCGATCCGGCCGCCGACCTGCTGACGCTCGGTGAGATCCTGCTGGTGCCGATCGAACGCGAGGGCGAGCCCGCTCTGCGGGTCTTCGACCCCGCCTCCCCGGGGCGCGCGGCGTTCGCCGGGATCTCGACCTACCCGTACTCGCCGGAGTGGGCGGTCCCCGCGGTCTTCACCCCCTTCGAGAACGACCACGACGTGCTGGTGCCGAACGCCGACGGCCGGGACCGGCCGCTCCCGGTCACCGGCCGGATCGCCTTCCACCTGGCCGGCGAGCCGCACACCCTCACCGTCAGCCGGGCGGGCGACCGGCTGAGCGGGGTGATCGCCGACGGGAGCAGCGGGCGGGAGACGTACCGGTTCCGCTTCGTCACGCTGCCCGCGCCGGACGCCGAGGGCCGGACGGTGCTCGACCTGAACCGGGCGTACCTGCCGCCGTGCGCGTTCGCCGACCACTTCGTCTGCCCCTTCCCGCCGCCGGGCAACCGGCTGTCGGTGGCGGTCGAGGCGGGCGAGAGGCAGGTCCTCAGCAGGTAGCGGGCCCAGGTAGCGGGTCAGGGTCGCCCGGGGCGGGGCCGTCCGGGTCAGGGTCGTCCGGGGCGGGCGGAAACCGTTTCGGCTGCGGCGGGGTGGTGGGTGAGGATGAGGCCCGTGTCGACCCCGCTGCCCGCCCCCGCCAACCCGCCCACCTCCGAGCCCATACCGCGCGGTCCCGAGCCACGCGGTCCTGAGCCGTCCGATCCCGAACCGTCCGGTCCTGGCTCGGGCGGGGGCGGACGGTGGCGTCGGCTGGGGCGCGGTGCACTGGCCGACCTCAGCCCGCTGCGCGAGCACCCCGACTACCGGCGGCTCTGGACCGGCCAGGTGGTCTCCGCCGTCGGCCAGCAGATGACGGCGGTCGCGGTCGCCGTCCAGGTGTACGCCCTCACCGGCTCCAACTTCGCCACCGGCCTGGTCGGCCTCTTCTCGCTCGTCCCACTGGTCGGCCTCGGCCTCTACGGCGGCGCGATCGCCGACACCGTGGACCGCCGCCTGCTCGGCCTGGTCGGCTCCTCCGGACTCGCCCTCACCTCCGCCGTACTGGCCGTCCAGGCCCTGCTCGGCCTCGGCTCGGTGGGCCTGCTGTACGCGGCGGTCGCCCTGCAGTCCGGCTTCTTCGCACTCAGCTCGCCCGCTCGGTCGGCGATGATCCCCCGGCTGGTGCCGGCCCATCAGCTCCCCGCCGCCAACGCGCTGGGCAGTATGAGCATGAGCCTGGGCACCACCGTCGGTCCGATGATCGGCGGCGTGCTGATCGCCGCCTTCGGGGTCCAGTCCGCGTACCTGGTCGACACCCTCGCGTTCAGCGGCACCCTCTACGCGATGTGGCGGCTCCCGGCCATGCGCCCCGGCGACGGCGCCACCCGCAAACGCGCCTCCGTCCTGGACGGCCTGCGCTTCCTGCGCAGCCGCCCCAACCTGCGCACCAGCTTCGTCGCCGACCTGATCGCGATGGTCTTCGCCTCCCCCCGCGCGCTCTTCCCCGCCATCGCCGTCACCGTCTACGGCGGCGGCCCCGGCACGGTCGGCCTGCTGGTCGCCGCGCCCGCCGTCGGCTCGCTGGCCGGGGCCCTGTTCTCCGGCTGGATCTCCGGGGTCCGGCGGCACGGCCTCGCCATCGTCACCGGCGTCGCCGCCTGGGGCCTGGCCATCGCCGCGTTCGGCCTCTCCGCCCAGCTCTGGCTCGGCCTGCTGATGCTCGCGGCCGCCGGCTGCGCGGACAGCATCAGCATGATCTTCCGCAACACCATGCTCCAGGTCGGCGCCCCCGACGACATGCGCGGCCGCCTCCAGGGCATCTTCATCGTGGTCGTGGCCGGCGGCCCCCGCCTCGGCGACTTCTTCGCCGGCACCGCCGCCTCCCTCACCTCCTCCACCACCGCCCTCCTCGCCGGCGGTCTGACCTGCGTGACCACCGTCCTCCTCCTCGCCGCCCTCCGCCCCGCCTTCCGCCACTACGACGCCCACCACCCCGCCCCCTGACC